>CP149973.1:2010000-2302728 GCA_029269845.2 Opitutia bacterium KCR 482 | reverse complement strand
TATTCACAATAAAGGGAAGCGGCGGTCAAGCGAAATTTGAAACGTCTCCGCAAACAACATGGTGTTCGGGCAGTTGCAAATTTGCATATTCCGCATTCCTTTGCGAATAATGCACAATCTTTTTATAAATTTTTGCTGTAAAGTTAGTTATGCTTCAACCCCAACACCCTGTCGGGATTAAAAAAGCGCGGAGGACAGCGAATGTCGGACACGCTTTCTTGAAACATGCCCCCATAATCTACCCTATCGCCAAAACTTGCAAGAAGAAGTTTTTTACAAGTTATTCACAATTTCAATGTGAAAAATTTTTTGAAGAAAAAACTTGCCAAGCCTCCGCCGCTTTCGATTCCGCGCAAGTTTTAATTTTTCCGAATATTATAAAATTCGAACAAAAGCAGACCGCCATTTTACGCAAAACCGCCTCCTCGGACAAGTTCCAAACGCCCATTATTCGCGCCTTTGCCAAGGTCGGCATCACGGTATAAATGCAAAAAATTGTACATTTTTGAATCTTTTTCGAAATTTCAAATGCCCCACTTACGAAAAAATTTTTTTCGCCCGCGCTACAAAAAAGCGGTTTTTCAACAATAATCTTGCAAAAACCGACAAAACACCAAAAGAATTGGCTTCTACAACAACACACATACATAAGGAAATGGCTAATATAAATCTCAAAAAACTCGCGCTCGTCGCCCTCGCGGCGGTTTCGGCAACAACGCTCTTCGGGGAGGTAAAGGAAAGGTTTTTCGCATACCGCTCGTTCTTTGCGGAATTCGAGGCAATGAAGAATTTTGGCGGAGTCGGCGTGAACACAATAACAATCATGCCCTCCAACACGACAAACTCGCTCGGAGAGCCGTACTGCCAATACCCCGTATTCTGGCGCGGCGACGGACAGTACGACTGGAAGGCGTTCGACAAACAGTTCGAAGACGTCATTGCCGCAAACCCGAACGCGAAAATAATCTGCATTGTAGACCTCAACTCCGCGCCGTGGCTTATGCGCACAATGTCGTTCGGACACACGTTCGACTCGGATAGCTTCTCGATGCTTTCGAACTCGCTCGTCTGCCGCCAGTGGAAAAAGGCGACGGAACGCTATCTGAAAGACTACCTCGACCGCGCCGAAAAGAAATTCGGCGACAAAATCTGCGCATACATGCTCGCCTGCGGACACACCGACGAATGGCTCGACTACACTCTCGGCGTGTCAAGCCCCTGCAAAATCGCCGCATGGCACGCGTGGCTAAAAAAGAACAAAAAGCCCGACGCCGACATTCCCCCGCTCTCGAAAATTTTTGCACCCACTTTCGGCGAACTCCACGAGCCGAATTCGGCGGCGGTCGAATACGCGAAATTCGCAAACGAGGCGGTCGCGGAGGCGATGTCGGACTTCGCGAAAATCGCGCGGCAAAAAATTTCAAAAGACAAGCAGATTGGCTCGTTCTTCGGCTATGTGCACAGAAACGCGCTCGACGGGCACATGGCGTACGAAAAAGTCTTTGCCGACCCCAACTTCGACTTTTTCGTCTCCCCGGGGAACTACACCCTCCGCGCCATGGGAGAAGCGAGCGGCTTCATGACGCCCAACGCCACGCGCACGCGTCTCGGCAAGGGCTGGCTGCACGAAATCGACCACCGCACGCACACCTTCAACCACCAGCTTTCGGAATACGTTCGCATCAAAAACGTCGCCAACTGGAAAGACCAGAGCGAGGACGACGCCGGGCTGAAAAGGGAGTTCGCGCTCGCCACCGTAAACCACACGTCGCTCTGGTGCTTCGACATGTGGGGCAAGGTATTCTCGACGCCCGAAACGCTCGAAACGGTCAGAAAGGGACGCGAAATTTGGGGCAAATTCGCCTCGGATACGTCGCCTACGGAGGCGGAAATCGCGGTCGTGTTCGATACGCAAAGCTCGATTCTTCTCGCGCAAAAGTGGAAGAACGCGAAATACCGCACGAAGCTGCAAAACGACATCTCGAAAATCGGCGCGCCCGTCGAGACGTTCTCGTTCTCGGACATCGGGAAAATCGACCTCTCGAAATACAGGCTTGTGATATTCCCGCACATGTTTGAAATCACGCCCGAACGCCGCGAACTGCTCGAAAAATACATACTGCACGACGGCCGCACGGTCGTAAGCTCCTACGCGCCCGCAATCAGCGACGGCAAAAATCTCGCCCCCGAACGCGTCGAAAAATTCTGCGGCTTCAAATTCGGCGTAAAGGGCGTAAACAAAAAGGACATGGGCGGCTGGACAAGCGTCTATATCGCCGACCCCGACGACTCCTCGACCGAAACGATGAGGGAAATCGCAAAGAACGCTGGAGTCCACTTCTATTCCGACGAAAACGTCCCCGTGTACGCAAACCAAAAACTGCTCTGCGTGCACGTCGCAAAAGGCGGCAAAAAAACGGTGTCGCTGAAAGGCAAATGCAAAAAGGCTACGGAACTCTTCACGGGGAAAGTCGTGGCGGAAAATGCCGACAGCTTCGAATATGAATTCAAGTCGCCCGACACCGCGCTGTTCGAAATAGAGCGGTAGAATGCCGACAAACGCCGAGCCCTCCCCGTAGAATCGCGCGGGGCGCGGCAATCGGCGCGGAACAAAACCGACGCCCTTGCGGAAAATGCCGCGGGGCGTCGGTTTTTTCTTTTGTCGGACGCAAAAACGGCTAAAACATTTTGCCGTGAATTTATTGGGAATAGACTACGGACACAAAAGAATCGGACTGGCGTACGCCGACACAACGCTGGGAGTCGCAGTGCCGATACCCGCGGCGGTCCAGCCGACCCTCGAAGCAAGGCTCTCGCAGATTGCCGACGAAATCAAAATGCGCCGCATTCACAAAATCGTCGTCGGATACCCCTACAACATGGACGGCAGCGTGGGCGACAAAGCGCGAGAGGTCGACGGATTCATCGCCGAAATCGAAAAACGCTTCGGGCTTCCCGTTGACAGAACCGACGAACGCCTAAGCTCGTATCAGGCCGAGCAGGACTTTTTCGCGATGTCGTCGAAGACGAAAAAATCGGTCGCCGCGCGGCAAAAGCACAGGCGCAGCGGCGACATAGACTCCCGCGCGTGCTCGCTCTTCCTTCAAGAATACCTCGAAACCTCCGCAAAATGAAAACGCCCCTGCCCTCCCCCGACGCCGACATTCCCGAATCGCGCTTCAAATGCGTCTGCGCGTACGACGGCACCGACTTTTGCGGCTGGCAGTCGCAGCCAAACGGCATGTCGGTTCAGGATTTCATCGAAAGGCGGCTCGAACAGATTTTCAAGCGCAAGACGCGAATCCACGGCAGCGGACGCACGGACTCCGGCGTGCACGCCGACGCCCAAACCTTCCACTTCGACGCAAAATGGCGGCACGGCGACGCCGCATTGCTTGCCGCCCTAAAATGCGGCTACCCCGATTCGCTCCAAATCCTGTCGGTAGAAAAGGTCGGCAAAGACTTCCACGCCCGCTACTCGGCGAAGGGCAAACGATATGTATATAAAATCTGCGAGGGCGACGCCGACCCGAAATCGACCCGCTACGAGTGGTCGCTCGGACTCCGCAGGCTCGACCTCGACGCCGTAAACCGCGCCGCGCAAATCCTGCTCGGCACGCACGACTTCACCGCATTCAGCGCAAGCCGCGGAACAGACGCAAAGGAAAACCCCGTCAAAACGATTTTCGAACTCCGCGCAAAACGCCGCGGACACACAATAACGTTCTCGACGCGCGGAAGCGGCTACATGTATAAAATGGTGCGCATGCTCGTGGGCGCGCTTGTGGAAGCGGGCTTGGGAAAACTCACGGCGGAGGAAATCGCCGAAACGCTCGAATCGAAAACGCGCGGGCACCGAAAATTTCAGGCAGCCCCCGCAAAGGGACTGACCCTCAATAAAGTCTACTACCGCAAAATCAAATAGCGGACATTCGCGCACCCGCGCAAAAACGCGCCCAACAGCGACACCCCACACCCCGATACAAGCGGTGAATAATTCCAAAAACCGAAAAACAAAAAAACGGCCGTCGGAACGGTCGTTTTCTTAAAAAAAAGACTGGCGCGCCTGGAGGGAGTCGAACCCCCAACCTTCTGATCCGTAGTCAGACGCTCTATCCAATTGAGCTACAGGCGCAGGTCTTTAATAAGGTCATACACGATGTACTTTTCGGGTTTGATTGCAAGTATTTTTTTTCAAAATTTTGCATTTTTTTAACGCGCAAAACCCGACTCGCCCTACGAATTTTTGCAATACAATGAAATCTAAACTCTTCCCGAATCGGCGGGATTTGTTTATTTTCGTATTGTCGCGCAAAAATAGCGGCGAGCGCACCACGCGACGCGCAAAATTTTTGCTCCGCCCCGCCCATAAACGCACAAAAAAGTCTCCCAGCCCCCGCCCCAGCGAAAAAAAACACCCGCACGGAACTTGGACGGCGGGCGCAAAAAAAAATAAAAAAATGGCTTGCAATGGAAATCCTCTGCGCCACTATTGCTTTAATATTTTTATTTAAAACGTATAAACCACACCAATATGACAGAAGAATCAAAGAAAAAGAATGTAGCAGAAATCACCTTCACCGAAACGGAAGCGCTCGGCCGCTACGTCACGGAAACGGGTAAAATCCTGCCGCGCAAATTCACGGGTCTTACCTCCAAAGAACAGCGCCACGTTAAAAAGACTGTCAAGCACGCCCGCAACATGCTTCTGATGAAGTAGGCGGTATTCCGCGGCGCCCGCGCCGTTCGGTATCATGAGCAAAGACAAGCAAATTTCACGGCCGCAATGCGACATTCGCCTCGCGGCCGATTTTATTTTAGCGGGCGGCATCGGCGGAGTCCCCACCGAAACCGTCTACGGTCTTGCCGCGGACGCAACGAACGAATCCGCCGTCAGAAAAATTTTCGCCGCCAAGGGACGCCCGTTCATCGACCCGCTCATCGTCCACGTCTCCGACATGGAAATGGCGAAATCCGTCGCGCGATTCACGGCGGACGCCGAAAAGCTTGCGGCAAAATTCTGGCCAGGCCCTCTCACGATGATTCTGCCGCGCACAGAAAAAATCGGCGACATCGTCACCGCGGGGCTTGACACTGTCGCCGTGCGCATGCCGTCACACCCGATTATGCACGCGCTTATCGAAATGTCGCAACGCCCGATTGCCGCCCCCAGCGCAAACCCGTTCGGCTACGTCAGCCCGACGACCGCCGAGCACGTCCGCGAACAGCTCGGCGAAAAGATAGACTTTGTTCTCGACGGCGGCGAATGCGAATGCGGGGTGGAATCCACAATCGTGCTGATGACATCAAGCCCGAAGAAGCTTCTGCGCCCCGGCCCGATTGACGCCGCGAGAATCGAGGAGGTTTTGGGAGAGGAAATAGACAAAGCCCCCAAGAAAAACGAGGCGCACCCGCAGGCGCCGGGAATGCTGAAAAGCCATTACAGCCCGAAGTCGCGGCTTACGCTTTTCACGTCGCCCGACGAAATCCCCGCCGACTTCAAGGGCGAGACGATATATTTCAAACGCCCGCCGTCGCCGAAAAAAAGCGACTTCTGGCTGACCGAAAGCGGCGACGTGCGCGAGGCCGCCCGCAACCTCTTCGCCCTGCTCCGCTCGCTCGACAAAGTTTCGGAGCACGGCTTCTACTGCCAGCGCGTCCCGAACGTCGGCGTGGGAACAGCCGTAAACGACAGGCTCTCCCGCGCGGAAACAAAGTTTGACAAATAAGGGCGTCTTTGTAATCCTCCGACTTCCCAGGAGGATTTTTTATGTCGGGACGGATTTTTCTTAACTTGCTCTTTTTGTCGGCGGCTTCGGCGTGCGCGGCCGCGGGCGGCAAAATTTTCGTGGCGCAAAGCGGCTCGGACGCATCGGGCGACGGCTCGGAAGCAAAGCCGTATGCGACGCTTGCGCGGGCGCTGAAAGACTGCGCGGGCGGCGAAATATTCGTAAAGTCGGGCGTCTACGAGTTCTCGCAAACGGCGGGCATTGAAAAATCGAAGTCGAAGATTTCGATAACGGGCGAATCGGGCGCGGGGAAATGCGTCGAGTTTATAGGCGCAAAGCGCATAGGCGCGGAGAATTTGAAAAGGGTCGATGACCCGCAAATTCTCGGCAGTCTCCGCAAACCAAGCAAGGGAGTGCTTTACTGCCTTGATCTCAAAAAATTCGGGCTGACCGACTACGGCAAAATGGCGAAGCGCGGCTTCGGAGCGCAAAACAAGCCAATGCAAATGGAGGCGTTTTACAGCGCGGAGCGCGGATTGCGGCTTGCAAAATTCCCGAACAATGGGATTCTGCGCATAGGCGAAGTTCTCAAAATCGGCGCGGTGCAGTCGAAGGAGTGGCGCAAAAAGCTGGGGGTGTCGGACGCCGAGAAAGGCGGCGCAATTTTCAAAGCCGCGCACGAAATCCCCGAATCGTGGCTGAAACACGACGACATTTGGCTTTCGGGCACGTTCTCGGTCGGCTGGGCGGACGACCACCAGCTCGTCAAAAAAATCGACCCGAAGCAAAAGACCGTCGAGCTTCAATTTCCCACAAGCTACGGCGTGCTCAGCTCCGTCCCCGAACTCGCAACGAACAAGCAGGACGTTTCCGTGCGCGGCTACGTTGTCTACAATCTTCTCGAAGAAATCGACGAGCCGCTCGAATACTACATCGACCGCAAGCGCGGAATGTTTTTCGTGATGCTTTCCAAGCCGCCGAAAAAGGGGCAGCACATAGATTTCTCCACGCTCGAATCGCCGATTCTTAAAATTTCGGAATCGAAGGACGTCTCCGTTTCGGGCATAAAATTCTCGGCGGGGCGCAGCGTCGGATTGGCGGTTGCGGACTCGAACAACGTGAAAATATCAAACTGCGAGTTCTCGAATTTCGGCGGCTTCGGAGCAAACGCGGAGGGCTACGAATACAGGCCGCGCAACGACTACGTTTTCGAAAATTGCCGCTTCGCCGACAACGGAAGCGGCGGACTGCGCATTACAGGCGGCGACAGAAAAAAGCTTCTGCCGTCGGGAAATATCGTCCGCGCCTGCGATTTCTTCTGGAATTGTCGGGTAAAGCGCAACTACGCGCCGTCGATTTCAATCGGAGGCGTAGGAACGGTAGTCGAGCATTGCCGCCTGCGCGGGGCGGAGCACCAGCTGCTCTCGTTCGGGGGCAACGACATTTCGATACGCAACAACTCTTTCGAAGACGCCTGCGCAAACGCCTCCGACATGGGAGCAATCTACACGGGGCGCGACCCGTCGAACAAGGGAATCGTAATAGAAAATAATTTCTTCTCGAACATACGCGCGGCAAATCCCGACTCGAAGGTCTGCGCCGTCTACATCGACGACGGTTCGGGCGGCATGAAAATTTCGAAAAACATTTTCTGCCGCAGCGGCACCCCCGGAAGTTCAGACGTTTTCGCGGCGGTCTTCCTGCACGGCGGGCACGACAACATTGTTTCGAAAAACGTGTTTATAGAATGCGACGCGTCCGCCGCGCACAGCCGCTGGAGCGACAAACGCTGGAAAAAAGTATTTTTCGAAGAGTATTTATTTAGGCTCAAAAAAGTCGTGGACATCGAGTCCGAGCCGTACAAAAAATACAAAAGCCTCGAAAACTTCTTCACCACAACGCGCGAGAGGTTCAACGTTTTCGAGCACAACCTGCTCTACAAAACCCCACCGCCCTATTGGGGCGACTTCAAACTGTCTAACACGAAAGCCGCGCTCAAGCCCTCCGAAGCCCCGAAAATAGGCGGCGAGTGGACTCTTTCAGACGTCGAAAAATACTTCGGAAACAATCCCCTCGTGAAAAGCATTCTCGGCGGAAAAATCGGCTTGCCGAAATAGCCGCCGCCCCGCAATCCGCGTTCGGAATCGAAGCTTGCCACGACAAGCGGCGCGGGCATTCCCGCGCAAAACAAAACGCAAAAAAGCCCGCGCTCGAAAACCGAACGCGGGCTTTTGGTTTTCCGCTTAATCGGGAACTTTGCTATATCTTCTTGAAGAGAAGCGCGCCGTTGTGGCCGCCGAAGCCGAGGTTTGTGCTGATTGCAATCTTCACGTCAGCCTCGCGCGCAACGTTCGGGACATAGTCCAAATCGCAGTCGGGGTCGGGGTGTTCGTAGTTGATTGTCGGCGCGACGACGCCGTCTTCGATTGTCTTTGCGCAGACCGCCGCTTCAATCGCGCCTGCCGCGCCGAGCATGTGCCCCGTCATGCTCTTTGTAGAGCTTACCATGAGCTTGTCGGCGTAGCTGCCGAAAACCTTGCGGATTGCCGCGGTTTCGAACTTGTCGTTGTACGGCGTGGACGTGCCGTGCGCGTTGATGTAGTCGACCGATTCAAGCGGAACGCCCGCAGTTTCGAGCGTGCGGATAAGGCACTGCGAAAGCCCGCGCCCCTCGATGTCGGGGCTTGTGATGTGGTAGGCGTCGCAGGTTGCGCCGTAGCCCGAAATTTCGCAGTAGATGTGCGCGCCGCGCGCGACCGCGTGGTCGTAGCGTTCGAGCACGAGAACGCCCGCGCCCTCGCCCATGACGAAGCCGCATCTGTCGGCGTCGAACGGGCGCGAAGCCCTCTGGGGTTCGTCGTTGAAATTTGTAGCCATCGCCTTCATGGCGCAGAAGCCCGCGAAGCTAAGCGGGGTTACCGCCGCCTCGCTGCCGCCCGCAAGAATCACGTCTTCTCGACCCGCCTGCAAGTGGAGCATTGCCTCCCCGATTGCGTGCGTGCCCGTGGCGCACGCGCTGACCACGCTGAAATTTACGCCCTTTGCGCCGAGGTCGATTGCCACTACCCCCGACGACATGTTCGCCAAGAGGTTCGGAATCATGAACGGCGAAACGCGCCTCGGCCCGCGTTCGATAAACGCGCGGGACTGCTTTTCGATTGTGTCCATGCCGCCTACGCCGGAGCCGATAATCACGCCGAAGCGTTCGGGCTTGACGTTGACGCCCGTTTCAAGCCCCGCGTCCTTCATTGCAAGCTTGGAGGCGGCAACCGCGAAATGCGTGTATCTGTCGCTGCGTTTCGCCTCCTTGGGGTCCATGTATTTTGTTGCGTCGAAATGTTTGCATTCGGCGGCGACTTGGCAGTTCAGCTCGCTCGCGTCGAAAAGCGAAACTTTGTCGATTCCGTTTTTGCCGTTTTTGAGGGCGTCCCAAAACGCTTCGACACCGTCGCCGAACGGGGAAATTACGCCGATACCGGTTATTACGATACGTTCCTTCATATAAAAAATCCGTTTGCGTTGCGCCGCGGCGCGGAGCGCGTCCGCGGTATTTCAAGTCCGCGCGGGGCGGACTGCTCCAAAAAAAACGACCCGTTCACAATAGTAAAATGTTGCAAACGGGTCGGCTGAAAAAAGATTATCGACCTACTCGGACTTAGACTTGATGTAGTCGATTACCTTGCCGACAGTCGTGAGCTTTTCGGCGTCAGATTCGGGGATTTCCTTCCCGCCCATCTGGTCCTTGAACTCTTCTTCGAAAGCCATGATAAGTTCAACGGTGTCGAGCGAATCGGCGCCGAGGTCATCAATAAAGCTGGCCTCGGGGGTGATTTGCTCTTCGTTTACGTTGAGCTGATTAACGATGATTTCCTTTACTCTTTGTTCTATATCTGACATCTTGTTTTGTCCTTTTGAGGTTGTCTCATTCAAAAACACCCGAAGATACTCGCAATTTGCGCCTCTTTTGTAAAGCTTTTTTTCGCGGCGCGTCGGTCGGGGCGGCGCGCCGAAATTTCTACCACTTCATGCCGACCTGCACGGAAACTACGTTCGCCATTCCAGTGAAATAGCCCTTCATGGTGCCCAAGCCCGACGGGCTTGCGTTGTTAATCGAGGGGTCTTCGAGGAACAGAATGTATGTGTAGCCGAGGTTGAAGTTGAATTTGTCGTACTGGTAGCCCAAGCCGCATGATAACCAAACGCGGTCGGTGCAGGGAATGCGGGCTGTGCGGAACGACGCGTTGCGCACGGGCGATTCATCCCAAGCCGTGCCGAAGCGGATTACCATGTTTTTGTCGAACTCTGGATAGTAGTGAATGCCGAACGCCACGCGCGAAGTGTCCTTCCAGTTTTCGTACACCGAACGCCCGCCGACCGTGCCGCTTCCGTCGGAATACTTGATGTTGAGATATTCGAACGCGCTCCAACCCGTCCAGGAATAGTCGAGCATGACGGCGAAGCGGTCGAGGTCGCCCCACAGACGCTGGTAGATGCCCGCGTTCACGGTCTGCGGCAGTGTGAGGTCGCAGTTGATGCGTTTGTACGCCGAAGTGCCAAGCACGATTTGTTCGGCATTGCCGCCGAGGTCGTGGCTGACTTCGCTGCGCCAGCTGACGCCGAACTTGCCGCCCTCAGCGTATTTGATTGTAAAGCCGACATTCGCGCCCGCGCTCCAGCCGTCGCCCGAAACGCGCAGTTTTGCGTCGGGCGAGCCAAGCCCCGTGAAGACGTTCTGCGTGAGGTACGCGTGCATCCAGTTGAGCGACGCGCCCGCCGAAATCGAGAGCCAGTCGTTTACTTTATAGGCAAGGCTCGGGTTTACGTCGATGGTTGTGAGGTCGGAATTGAGGGCGTGGTATCTGCCCACCCAGCCTTCGTCGTAGTCGGTTTCGAGGCCGTAGGTTGCGGTCGTCGAAAAAGTGAATGCAAAGTCCTCGTGGAAGCGGTAGACCGAATAGAAATTCGGAACATAGGCGATTTCGCCCGCATTGCCGCCCTCTCCGCCCGACATATTATAGAGGTCGCGATAGCCCGTCGTTCCCTGATTGTGGAATTCGAAATTGGGCACTACAAAGTTCAGACCCGATTCCATGTCTATTTCCCCGACCCCGATTTTCTCGGAAAATATCGCTGCCGACGGATTCCAGAATGCGGCGGAAGCGTCGGACGACGCATTTGCCGTAGCCCCCGCCAAGGCGGAGCCTATGTTTGACGCGCCTTGTTCCAAAACTTGGAACCCCGCGCCGTGGGATACACAACAGGCGACAATCAACGCGCCCGCGTACACATTTCGCTTTTTCATAATTTTATAGATTTAGCAAACGCTTCCCATAATAAAAAGAAGCGAACGCAATTATGCACTTTCGCTTCCGAAATAAAAGCATTTTTTTACAAAAAAAACGCCGTCTTTTGGCGGACGGCGTTCAAATAAAAAACATATATTATTGACACTCAAAGAGCATCAGCCATAAAAGACGGAATTTTTATTTCGCGGTCTTTTAAATTATCATTTAGAACAGCGTTCAGCCATTTGCGGTCGGACGAAATTTCCGTTATTTTAAGGCACTTTTGACCGTCTTTTTCGACGACTTCAAAACGCCCAACCTCGACCGAAATCGGCTGGCTTTCGCCCGCGAGCGTCGCCCTGAACGAGCACTTCGCGGCGTCGGTATCAAGCACCACGCCGATGTCGCCGCCCTCCAAGTACTGCGGGAATTTGTTTCTGATGTAGCCTTCGAGGGCGACCGATTTGAATTTGTCGAGCATATTAGCCATTGTTATTTCCTGTATTTTTGTATTAAAGAGTATGCGTCGTTGACGCGGCAGAGTTCGTCCTGCAAAGCCTTCAAGGCGTAGTCGCCTATTCCCTTGCTTTTGAGAATGTCGGGGTGAAGCTCCCTGCATTTTTCGCGGTAGACGCGCTTGATTTCGGCGTCGGAGGCGGATGGCTCCACGCCGAGCACCGCGTACGCCTCGGAAAGCTCCGAGCGCGAAACCTCGCGGGATGCGCCGCCGCCGTTCGAGCCTCCCCGCGAGCCGTCGAAATAATGCCATTCCAAGCCCAAGCGGTTTGCCGCCCCGCGCAGAGCCTCGGCAACTTCGGGCTTCGCGCCGCCGTCGGCAAACGCCACCCGCGCCAAGACCGCAAACGCCGCGCGGCGCATTTCGGAAGTCGGGAACGCGTCGGCGAGCCGCTCCACGGAGTCGAAAAACGAAAGTCCGTCCGACTTCGCCGCGCGGAAGCATTCAATGGCCCTTTTGCGCATTTCCGGGGAAAAATTCAAGTCGGAGAAAATGCGCTCTATTTCGCGGATTTCGGCGTCGCTTATGTGCCCGTCGATTTTCGCGAGCTTTGCGACGGCGTAGAAAAGCGCGGGCATGCCTTCGGCAAAGGCGTTTTCGCGTCGGGCGGTGGCGGACGAAGCCGAGTCGAAAAAGTGCCCCGCCGCCAGACCGAGAGCCGCCCCCCACGGGCCTCCCGCGAGTCCTCCCAAAATTGCGCCTAAAATTTTTCCTTTCATCGTAGTAAAGCCGCCATTTTTTCCGAACCGCGCCGACATTGCGAGATTTTTTTTGCGTCCGCGCCATTTTCCGCAATCCGCCCGAAAAAACTTGCAAGAAAGGCGCGGCGCGTCCATTCCTTTCGTCCGTTATTTTCAGCAAAAAAGCATGCAGATATTTTCCGACAAAATTTTCGAAAATCCTACCGCCGTTTTGGAGGCGCGGAACAGACGCGAATTCGCCGAAATGTTCGCAAAAATCGACGCGCTGAAAAGGGAAAAATACATTTTGGGATACGTCGAATACGAGGCGTGGAAAATCTTTGCGGAACAAAGCCCGACGCCCGACGCGCCGAACGACGCCTCCACGAACGCGCCCCTCGCATATTTCGAAGTCTTCGACGGATTCCGCAGCTACGAGCCGTCGGCGAGGTCGGGAAATTTCGAAGCCGCGCTCTCCCCCGACCTGCCGCGGCGGGACTACGACGCCGCGATAGCCGAAATCAAAAACCGCATTGCCGCCGGCGACACCTACGAAGTCAACTTCGCCTACCCCAACACGCTCTTTACCGACTGCGCCGACGATTTCGAGCTTTTCGAAAGGCTCGCCGCCCGCCAGCCCACGCCCTTCCGCGCGTTTCTGAAAAACGAACACCTGACGGCGCTTTCGTTTTCGCCCGAACTTTTTTTCAAAATCGAATGCGGCAAAATTTCGGTGTCGCCGATGAAGGGCACGGTTCCGCGCGGAGACACGCCCGAAGCCGACGAGCGCAACGCCGAATTCCTCAAAACCGACGAGAAAAACCTCGCCGAAAACCTCATGATTGTCGACCTCATGCGCAACGACCTCTCGCGCGTTTCCGTCGCGGGAAGCGTTGAGGTTGAAAGCATGTTCGACGTCCGCGCCCTGCCGACAGTCCACCAGATGACATCCACGATTTCCGCAAAACTCGCCCCGAACGCGGGCACATTCGACATCTTCGAAAGCATCTTTCCGTGCGGGTCGATTACGGGCGCGCCGAAGCTCTCGACAATGCGGATTATCGAGCGGCTCGAAAAGTCGTCGCGCGGAGTGTACTGCGGCGCAATCTGCCTGTTCTCGCCCGAAAGAACCGTTTGCAGCGTGCCGATTAGAACCCTCGAACGCCGCGCGGGCGAAGCGCGTTTCAAATACCGCGTTGGCGGCGCGGTCGTATGGGACTCCACAGCCGACGGCGAACGCGCGGAGACCGCCGCAAAGTCGGAATTCATAAACGGACGCTTCGGGCTGCTCGAAACAATGCGCGTCGAAAACGGCGTTCCGCATAACTTCGAACTGCACGCGCGGCGGCTCGAAAACTCCGCTCGGGAGCTCGGCTTTGCGTTCGACGCCGACGCCTTCCGAGGGATTGTCCCCGAACGCGACGGCATAATGCGTGTCGAGCTTTCGCGCGGCGGCAAACTTTCGGTTTCGTACCGAAAACTCTCCGAATGCGCGTCCGACAAAATCGCGGTTTCCGACGTCCGCGTGGATTCTGGAAACTCGCTTCTGCGCCACAAAACGACAAAACGCGCGGCGTTCGATTCCGCCGCAAAAAAGGCCGCCGCCGAAAACCTCTACGACGCGCTAATCCTCAACGAGCGCGGTGAAATCACGGAGGGTTCGCGCACGAACATAGTCGTCGAAAAAGACGGAAAACTGTTAACGCCGCCGCTTTCGTGCGGAGTTCTCGACGGCGTGATGCGCCGCGCAATGTCCGAAAAACTCGCCGAAAAACCCCTGTTTCCCTCCGACCTCGAAAACGCCGACAAAATCTTCTGCATCAATTCCGTACGCGGAATTAAGCGGGTATATCTTGCGTAATCATGCACAATATATTATGAATAGATAAGCACATGTTCGAATTAAAAATATTATTTTAATATTGCATTCAATATTTTTATACGCAAATATGGCGTCAAATGAGAGAGACGAACAAATACATCAGACGTACCATATCCATATCGCCTCACGTTGACGAAATACTCAACAAAGGCGCGGACAGGGAATTCGGCGGCAATTTCAGCGCGTTCCTTGCCCATATTGTGCTCGAATACATAAAATGCAAAAACTGTTTTTCGAGGCAGATTGGCGAAAACTGCGCCCCTGCGCCGAGGCGCGGTAAATGCGCGAAAGTCGCCGAAAACGCCCTTGCGGCGGACGACAGATAACCCCCACCACCGCCGAGCCGCCCCTTAAAAGCGGCGCGGACTTCCAAGATTTCGGCAATCCGCCGCAGCGAAAATACCCCGTCGGCGCATGTCCGCGCTTTCGCAAAGCGGAACGCGCGTTTGCAAACATTCGCTCAGATTTTCCGCCTTTCGCGCGATTGCCCAAGCGGTACACCCGCGCATGCGCCCTCCGCTACCCGCGCCGAAAAATTCGGCGATTCCGCCCCTCCCTCCGCCGTCCGAAAAGCGTTCCGCGCAGGCCTTTTGAACCGCCCGCCACATTTTCGGAATTATTTGCTTTAAATAAACAACACTTCCCCCATAATTCGAAAAAATGGACGAAGATTATAAATACTATATAAAACTTTGCGCGATTCCCGAAATCGGGGCGGTATCGGCAATGCGGCTGCTCAAATATTTCGGCTCTCCGCAAGCCGCGCTTTCGGCGTCCAAAAGCGAGCTTATGAAGGTCGAGAAAATCGGCGAAAAGACCGCAAACTCGATAATCGCAAACCGCGACAAAATCGACGTCGAAAAAATCCGCGCCCGCATGGACGCCGTCGGCGCAAGGTATATCCATTTCAACGACCCCCGCTACCCCGCCCTGCTGCGCAAAATTCCAGACCCGCCCGTCGGCTTCTACATCATCGGCGACTGCGACTTCTCCGCGCCGTGCATTTCGATAATCGGCTCGCGCAACTGCTCGGTCTACGGGCAGATTACCGCGCGGAAGTTTGCGGCGTCGTTCGCGCGGGCGGGCTTCACAGTAGTCAGCGGAATGGCGAGGGGAATCGACAGCTGCGCCCACTACGGCGCGTTGGAGGCGAAGGGAAAAACCGTCGCGGTGCTCGGCTGCGGCGCGGACGTCCTCTACCCGCCCGAAAACGGCGACCTCTACAACAGGCTCGTCTCGCACGGGGCGATTGTCTCCGAATTTCCGCTGGGCACGCGAGCCGACAGGCAGAATTTTCCGATTCGCAACAGAATAGTCGCGGGGCTTAGCGTGGCGACGCTCGTGGTAGAGTCGGACATCAAGGGCGGAAGCATGATTACCGCAAGGCTCGCGGGCGAACAGGGGCGCGACGTTTTCGCAATCCCGGGGCGCATAGACCAGTCGACAAGCAGGGGCTGCAACGCGCTTATCCGCGACGGCGTGCGCCTTGCGACATGCCCCGAAGACATCATCGACGAACTCGCGTTTTCGAACCAGCTGTCCTTCGACCTCAAAAGCGAATCAGCCCCCGAACCCGCAAAACCGGAAGAGCCGGAGTGTCCGCAAATCAGGCTGTCGGGCGACGAAGCGGAGGTCTTCAAGTGCTTCGAAAGCGTCGAAAATCTCGACGCCGACACTGCGGCGTCGCTTTCGGGGCTTAACGTGCAACGCTGTCTGTCGGCGCTGCTCATGCTCGAAATCAAGAAAGCGGTCGTAAAAAAGGCGGGTGGAATCTGGACAAAGCGCGGTTAGGCGCGGGAAAGCCAGTTGAACAGAATTTCGTCGCGCTCGGCTTCCGAAAGTTTCCAAGAATCGTCGAACGCCCGCATGCGCGACGACAAAACCGACATGCAGAGCGCGGAAAAAACCGACAGGTTGAAGCTCTGCACAAAGCCCGCCATCGGGAGCGAAAACACGCAGTCCGCCTCGGCTTGCGCGGCGGCGCTCAGCCCCATTCGCTCGGTGCCGATTAACAGCGCGAGCGGCCTGTCAACGGGGATTTCCTCCAAGCCGACGGCGTCTGAGCGCAGGGCGGCGGCGGCAATGCGGTAGCCGCGCGAGCGCAGGTCGCGCAGGGCGCGTGCGGTGTTTTCCTCGGCGGCGCGGGAGACAATGTGCTTTTTTGAAATCCCGTTTTTGGGAACCACGGCCTCGGCGCAAACGTACCTGCGCAGGGTCAGCCACTTCGACGCGCCAGTATCGACGCTCCCGCTTATTCTGTCGAGGTATTTGTTTTCGATAAAATACGCGTCCTGAATGCCGAATGCGTCGCAACTACGGAGCACGGCGGCGGCGTTGTGCGGCTGGTAGACGTCCTCCAAAACGACGGCGAGCTTGCGCGTGCGCATGTCCAAAACGCGGAGCATTTTTGCGTAGCGTTCGGGCGTGATTTTCTTCGAAAGCCTTTCTATTTCGGCGTTCATAGCTCGTGGTTCGGGCGCGAGCATACGCCCGCGTAAGGCTCTTGCGGGAAGATTTTTTGCGCGTTGCCGCCGTCGAGCATAAACTCGTCGCAGACTTTCAAAAGCGAGTCCATGCCCTTTGCGCGGCGCATTTTGTAGAGGAACGCGCCGTCGGGGTCGATGGCAGTCCCCACAAAATTCAGAAATTTTTTCAGGCGCGAGTCTGCGTACTTCATGCGGTCGGACGACGCCTCGATGTTCGCCCGCAGGGCGTCAACATATCCGCGCACGTCGGCGAGAGTCGGCTCGAACACGGGCAGTCCCGCAAGCTCTTCGGAAATCTGCCTGAATATCCACGGATTCCTGACTGCGTGCCGCCCGCACATGACGCCCGCGCAGCCCGTCGATTCGATAATCTCCCGCGCCTTTTTCGCGCCCGAAATGTCGCCGTTTGCAATTATCGGAATGTCGCACATGCGCACGGCTTCGGCAATTTTCGAATAGTTCGGAACGCCCTTGTAAAGCTGTTTCACGGTGCGGGCGTGGATTGTTATGAAATCGGGTTTGCCCGCGAGCACCGTTTCGAAAATCTCGGCGAACCTTTCGTCCGAATCGAAGCCCGTGCGCATTTTCACGCTAAGGCAGCCGTCCCACTCGGAGCGCATGACGCGCAGAATTTCGGCGATTTTGGGAATGTCGCGCAAAAGCCCGCCGCCCACGTTTTTGCGGTACACTTTCGGCGCGGGGCACCCCAAGTTGAGGTCGAGCATTTTTATCTGCGGATAGCAGTTTCTGATTTGCGCTATTGCCTTGGAAATGTACTCGGTGTTTTCGCCGATGAACTGGGCGCACACGCGTTGCGGGTTCAGCAAAACCGATTCGAGAATGTGCGGCTCAAGCTCGTAATACTCGTGGATTCGGAAGTACTCTGCTATGGCGAAATCGGGCGCACCGCGCTCGGAAACCGCCCGCATGAAGCCAGCGTCGGTGATGTCCTGCATGGGCGCGAGGAACGACACCTTTTTCGAATTTCGGGAGAACGGCGCGTCTGCCATGAAAAACTATGCGCCCTTGATTTTTTTGAACGCCTCTCCCATGTCGGCGACGGAATCGAGAACCTTCCGCGAAACGAAAATCGGCGCGCCCGCGCGGAGCGCAAGCGCGATTGTGTCGCTGGGGCGTCCGTCGACCTCGGCGATTTTTTCGCCAAGCTCGTTTTTCATGACAATATTCACATGGGTGAAGAAAGTGCCGTCGTCAACGTGGTAGATTACGACGCTTTTTACGGAGCATTCGAGCGCGTCGAGCATTTGCGACACGAACTCGAACGTAAGCGGCCGCTCCGACTTCATGCCCGACAACGCACTTTGCATGTTCATTCCGCGCGCCCTGTCCACATAAATCACGAAAATTTTTTTGTCGGCGCGCAAAAAAACCGCGTATCCGTACGGAGACGGACACACGTCCAAAACTTCGGCTCTGATAAGAATGTCGTCCATTGCCGTTTTGCGCCCTGCGTGTTGCGGATAAATAGAGTATCGGCGGGCGGCAGTTGGGGGAAAGCTCGTATAAAAATTTCGGCTTCGGAGAATACCGAAGCCGAAGTTCAAAACATTGCCCTACTTGGCGAGCTTTGCGGCTGCCTTCGCGAGGCGGCTCTTCGTGCGCGCTACCTTGTTGGGGTGGACGATGCCGCTTTTTACGGCCTTGTCCATAGCCGAAGCCAGCGCGGCTCCGTTCTTTTTAAGGGATTCGAGGTCGGTGCTCGCCGCGGCGTTCTTCGCCAAAGTCTTGATGCGGCTTGCCGCCTTGCGATTGCGCAGTGTGCGTGTTTCGGTTCTGCGTATGTCTTTTTTCGATGATTTGTTGTTTGCCATGATTAGTATTTAAAGAAATTCTGCAAAATCTGTATTTTGAAGCTCACAAAGAAATTCGTTTTTTAATCAAAACGCAAGAAAAATTCCGCCGTTTTTCGTTTTTTTTTATTTTTTGCCCCCGAACGCCCCATGCGCGGCAAATAAAAATTGACAAAGCGGAGGAAATTTTCAAAAATCCCGTTAATCGTTCAACTAACTATGAAAAACAAAAGCACTCTATTATTTGCGCCCGTTTTGGCGGCATTTTTCGTCATGGGCTATGTGGATTTAATCGGCATTTCGTCGAACTACATTAAGGCCGACTTCGGGCTGTCTGACACGTCGGCGAACATGCTGGGGGCAATGCTGTTCGTCTGGTTTCTGGTGCTGTCGCTGCCCACGGGCATGCTCATGAACAGGCTCGGACGCCGCAAGACTGTCGCGCTGAGCGTCGCGGCGACGACCGTCGCAATGCTCGCGCCCATGCTCGACTACTCATTCCCGTCGATGCTCTTTTCGTTCGCGCTGCTCGGAATCGGCAACACAATGTTGCAGGTTTCGGTGAACCCGCTCGTCGCCGACATCGTGCCGCCGGAAAGGCTTGCAAGCGGAATAACGCTCGGGCAGTTCGTCAAGAGCATAGCGTCGTTCGCGCTGCCCGCGGCGGTGATTTGGAGCGCAAAAAATTTCGGCGAATGGCGGGCGGCCTACCCCGTTTTCGCGGCGGTGTCGCTCGTGCCGGCGGTCTGGCTTGCGTGCTCGAAAATCGGGGAAAGCGCGCCCGCGAAAAACTCGTCGTTCGGCGAATGCTTCGGACTCCTCAAAGACGGCGCAATTCTCGCGCTTTTCTGCGGGATACTCGTGCATGTGGGAATCGACGTGGGCGTCAACATCACCGCCCCGAAAATCCTCATGGAAAAGGCGGGGCTTCCGCTTTCGGAGGCGGGCTACGCAACAAGCCTGTACTTTTTAAGCAAGACCGTGGCGGCGTTCGCGGGAGCGGTGATTTTGACGAAAATGTCGCCGCAAAAATTCTTCGTGGCAAGCGTCGCGCTGATGATTGCCGCAAGTGCCGCTCTGTTTTTTACCGACGACAAAACAGCGATTTTTGCGTGCATCGCGCTTGTGGGCGTCGGCAACGCAAACGTGTTTTCAATTATATTCTCCCGCGCTCTGCAAATTCTGCCCGACAGGAAGAACGAAATTTCGGGGCTGATGGTCATGGGGATTGCGGGCGGCGGAATTTTCCCGCTCGTCATGGGCGCGGCGTCCGACGCGACAGGCTCGCAGACGGGGGCTGTCGCGGTGCTTCTGCTATGCATGGCGTACCTCGCGTTCCTTGCGTGCTCTAAAAACGGCGTAAAAATGTAATTGAAAAACGCGCGGCTTAATGCGAAAAAGTCCGTCAAACGACGGACTTTTTTATGGCAAAAATCTTCATTTACATAGACGAAATCGAAGCCGACGGGCGCGAAATAGCCGCAGCCGCCGCGCATTGCGCCAGAACCGAAGCCTCCTACGGGGCGTCGCTTTCGGGCGGACGGGCGTTGTGGATTAAGGCGGGCGCGGACGCGCCTTTCGGAATTTTCAAATACCTCAAATTCGCGTTCGGCGCGGGGCTGCACCCAAAATGCCTTTTCAACCTGCCCGCAGTGCGGGGGAAAATCGCAGAAGCATTCAAAAAATCGCGCGGATACGCGGGCGAATTCGGCTTCGCAAAAATCCCCTACGAAACATTGCGATACCTCGATTTTACCGAAAAAAATACGCCCCCCGCGCTCCCGAAAAACGCGGTTTTCGACGCGTCGAAATCCGACAAGGAAAACGCGGAAGACGCCGTCGAGCGGGCGAAGTCGGGGCGCGACGTTTTCCTGAGGCTTGCGCGCGACCCAAGCCTGCGGCTTACGCGCAAAATAGCCGCCGCCCTCCCCTCTCCCGAAAACGAAATCCAAGTATACTCGCCGGTGGCAATGCCGCCCGCCGAATCGGAAATCGACCTCCGCGCCGCCCTGCGCAAAACGGGGCTGAAGCACGGCAAGGACTACATCGCGTTTTTCGAAAAGACCTCCGTGCGGTTCTGGTTTGCCGCCAATGCGCCCGAAGCGAAAATCCGCAAAGTCTTGGAGGAATCTGGCGCGCGGATTTTGTCGGACGCCGAAAGGGAGCGGCTGGGAATCGCCGACGCCAAGTTCGGCGACGCCGTCGCGGCAGTCCCCGCCCGCGCCCGAATTGCGCGGAATTTCGGGCTTTCGGCATACTCGGAGGACGGCGGAATTTTCCTGTCGTCAAACGGAAACGCCGCCGCGCCGGCCTCGCCCGCCGACTTCGCAAAACGCGCCGAAAAATAGCCGCGCGGCAAGCCCGCTAAAAATATATTCTGCCGATTTCAAGCGAAAACCAGAGCGCGAGGAACACCACGCTCAAAAACTTGAAGACCGACGCGAACACCGTTCCCAGAAACGCTCCGATGCCCGCGCGCGTCGCGTCGCGCCAAGACGCCCCGCCGAAAAGCTCGAACGCGAGCGCAAAAAACAGCGGCGCAATGAAAATCCAAAGCATGGGCGGGGGAATCAGCATGCCCGCAAACACGCCGACAAACGCGCCGAAAACGCCGCGCCACGTAGCCCCGAATTTCTTTGCGCCTATCCACGACGCAAAAATGTCCACAAGCTGCGCAAAAACCGAAACCGCAACCGCTGCGCCCGCAAGCCACCAAGAAATTTCCGCCGACGGAACGAAAATCTTGAAGCATAAAACCGCAAGCCCCGCAAGGAGCGGCCCCGGAACGACGGGAATGAACGAACCCACCGCGCCTACCGCCAACATTATGTAAACGACGCCCGCCCAGCACGCAATATAGATTTGGTTTTCCATTTAGGCTTGAAAATAAGTTGTGTTTCTATTTTATCAATAAAAGTTTCAGCATAAAAATACCATGGAAAATAAAGACAGCAAACTTTTGGAAATTCTTCAACAGGAAAAGTTCCTCGCATTTTTCGATTTCTGCAAAATCGGCGAATCGGGCGAGAGCGAACTCGACGGGCTCTGCAAAGTGGCAATCCCCCAAAATGTCGAGAACATAGACTACATCTGCTTTACTTTCATATTCGACACGCCGAACGAAGCCTCGAAAATGCTCGCAAAAAGAATCATGGCAAAACTCACAACAGAGGCGTTCAGAAAGGCGGAGCCGTCGGTCTACGCGGTTACAAGCGTGCCCGCAATCATGAGGCAGGCGGAAAACTATATCCACCAACTCGACGTAATTTTCAAAGACAAGGTAAACGAAGACCACAAGAGCATAATCAACAGACTCGTCTTTACAATCCGCAACGCCGCGGGCTTGGACACCGAAGTCCCCCAGTGGTGGGACGAATCCGCCGCCCCCGCGCCTACGGAGGCGGAAAAGGCGAACTGGTCGGCGCGTATCAAGGCGTTTTTGGGAATTAGGAAATAGCAACTCCCCGCGCCGTTTCGAGAATGAAGCGGCGTTTATTTTTTAGATATGAATATTTGGTTCCACCCGTCAAAAGCAATAGAAGCACTGCTGAAAGACTCCGCCGAAAAGGCGGGTTTTGAGGCGGATTTCCAGCCGCAGGTTCGCCCCGCAGACCCCAAATTCGGGGACTTTCAGGCAAACGGCGTCTTGCCCTACGCAAAGTCGCGCAAACAGAATCCGAGGGCGGCGGCTGAAAAGCTCGTCGAAACGCTGAAATCGTCGCCCGACTTCGACGAATCGTACATCGCAGTCTCGATTGCGGGGCCGGGGTTCGTAAACTTCGCGCTCACGCCCAAATTCCTCGGCGCGTGGCTCGCAAAATACAGGGGCGAAGCCGAACTTAAATCTGCGGCAAGCAAGTTTTTCGACGGCAAGAAAATGGTCATAGACTACCCCTCGCCGAACACCGCAAAACAAATGCACGTAGGACACCTCCGCCCCATGGTCATAGGCGAAGCCGTCAAACGCCTGCTGAAATTCTGCGGCGCGGATATCATTACCGACAACCACGTCGGCGACTGGGGCACAAACTTCGGCATTCTCATCTACGGAATCAAGACAAACAACTACAAGCTCGACGCCGCCAACGAAAACTCGCTCGAAGAGCTTGAACATATGTACAAGCTTGGCAGCGCGCTCGTGAAGGAGTCGAAGGAAGCCGCCGACGCCGCGAGGGAAGAGCTTGTGAAGCTTCAAAACGGAGACCCCGAAAACGTCGCCCTTTGGAACGAAATCAACAAGGTGAGCGTCGTGGCGTTCGACAGAATGTACAAGCGCATGGGGCTTACAATCGACATCACCCTCGGAGAATCCTTCTACCGCGACAAGGTCGGCAGAATCTACAAAGAGCTGACCGAAACTGGAATCGCCGAGGAAGACCAGGGCGCGCTCGTCGTGTTCCTGCGCGACCACGACAGATTCAAAACCCAGCCCTTCATTATCCGCAAAAGCGACGGCGCGTCGAACTACGCGTCGACAGACTTGGCGACGCTTCTTTACAGAGTGGAGCACTTCGGCGCGGAGGAAGTTGTCTACGTTACCGACGGCAGACAGCAGGACCACTTCCAGCAGCTCTTCCTCACCGCCAAGAAATGGTTCGGCGCAAAGGGATACAAACTGCCCGACCTGCGCCACGTCTGGTTCGGCACGATTTTGGGAAGCGACGGCAAGGCAATCAAAACAAAGAGCGGCGAGCCTATCCGCCTGCGCGCGCTTTTGGACGAATCGGTCGCGAGGGCAAAGTCGATTGTGAAGGAGAAAAATCCCGACATCGACGAAGCCGAAGCCGACAAAATCGCCGAAACCGTTGGGGTCGCCGCGCTCCGCTACGCCGACCTCGTGCAAAACAGAACAAGCGACTACGTTTTCTCGTGGGACAAACTTCTGGCGTTCGAGGGCAACACAGCTCCCTACCTGCTCTACGCAGTGGCGCGAATGCACTCCATTTTCCGCAAGGTGGGAGTGTCGCCCGACGCCGATTTCGAAAAGGACGCCTCCCCGCTCGAAACCGAGCAGGAAATCGCCCTCGCCCGCAAAATGCTGGCGCTGCCCGCGGTGTTCGAGCAAACGCTCTCCGAACTGCGCCCGCATTACCTCTGCATTTACCTCTACGAACTTGCGGGCGTATTCTCGGCGTTCTACAACGCGAACAAGGTTATTGTGGACGACAAGCCCACGATGGCAAAACGCCTCGTGCTCTGTTCGCGAACTCTCGGAATCCTCGAAGCGGGGCTGCGACTTCTGGGCATAGAACCTCTCGAAAAAATGTAAAATGAAAATCTCGACAAAAAACGGCGACGGCGGCAAAACGAAACTCGTGTTCATGCGCGAAGTTTCGAAGGCGTCTCCGAACGTCTGCGCATACGGCGCGCTCGACGACTGCTCGGCTACAATCGGCTTGGCGCGGTCGTTCGCGCCCGAAGAGACAGCAAAAAAGCTCCTGCGCATTCAGGAAAAACTCGTGTTCCTGATGACGGAGCTTGCGACGGCAAGGGAGGACTTCCCCAAACTCGCCGAAAAGAACATCAAGACTCTCGGCGACTCCGACCTCGCCGAGCTCGAAGCGCAAATCGACGCCTACGAGGGCGGCGGCAACACGTTCATGGGCTGGACGCATTCGGGCGAAAACAGCTTGCAGGCGTCGCTCGACATGGCGCGGGCGCGGTGCAGAAACGCCGAGCGCGAAATCGTGAAACTCGCCGAAGCCGACGGTCTTGCGAGAGACTTCCCCCTGCGCTACGTCAACAGGCTTTCCGACCTGCTCTACCTCATGGCGCAGGACGCCGCCGCAAAATAAAGCAAAACGCACACCGCGCAACGCAACGGCGGAACTTTCCTGCGCGGCGGCAGTTTTTCGCCGCGACGCTACGTCGCCCTCCGCCGCAGTAGCTGTTTCACGCTACTCCCTCCTCCGCCAACGGCGGTTTTTCCCGCCGCAACGGGCACAAAAAAAAGCCGCTTTTACGCGGCTTTTTTTTGCGCCTGACTGCGCGATTAGAACTCGTAGCGGAGCTTTACAACAACCGCATGGTCGCGGGCGGAAGCTTCGCGGAAGAAGGAGTAGCCGTATTCTGCGACGGCAACCATGTTGTCGGCAAACTTCCAAGCAAATTCGGCGGAGGCAATCTGGCGGTATGAAGAACCCGCGTCCTCTTCGTTAAGCCAAGTGTACTTGGGCGTGAACGAGAAAACTTCGCAGAACGAAATTTCAACGCCCGCGCCGAGCGACCACAGGAACGCCAAGTTCTTGGCCGCGCCGTAGCTGCTGACATACGCGTACGAACCGCCCGCCGCGAAATCGCCGAAAGGCGTAATTACAACGTCTTCGCAAACGTCGAATCTGTAATAGGGGCGGAGGTTGAGAGGGAATGCGAAGCGGTACACATCGCTTTCGCTGTCCACGCTGATATAGTCGAACGAAAGCGGAACGAGGACGTTCAAGCCGTATTTGTCGTCGTCGAAGCTGAGGGCGTTGATGCTCAGTTCGAGCGCGCCGTTTGCGCCGAGCTTCTGGCGACCATCGATTTTATAGATATTGACTCCGCCGCCGATTGCCGCCCAGCTTTTGCCGAACTGCGTAAGATAGCTCTTGGAAGCCGCCTTTTGCGCGGCTGGGCACGACTTGCCGCACGCGGGCTTGTCGGCTACGACAACCGCAGGAGCCGTTGCTTCGGGGGCGGGCGCAACGACGGCGGGCTTCTGAGCCCTGATGTCGGCGGCGTTTACGCCCGAGAGGTCTCCCCTGTCGGACTTTTCGGCATTCGCCGCGGCCGAGAGAGCCGCGATGGACAGAATTGCAAGTATTGATTTTTTCATATTTTTTACGCTGTGTTTGTAGTTTGTTCGAGGATATTTTTATAAAGAACCCAACCGCAAAAAATTTCAAGCAAATTGCAATGCGAAATTTAATGTTCATGAACGGAGACGTGCATTTTTTATAGAATAATGTTCTTGAACGGGGACGTGTAATTTTTATAAAATCGGCGAATGGATAAATTTATTAAGCGGATTTTTGCGGCGGCGGCAGTCGTTCTCGCGGCGACGGCGGCGGCGGGCAAAATCGACAGGCGAGCGGTGGTCGAACGGCACAACGTGGAGACCGCCAAAACAAACCCGAAGTCGCCGGCGCAGGTCGGCAACGGCGAATTTGCGTACAACTTCGACATCACGGGCATGCAGACATTCGTTCCGTTCAACACGCTCGCGCACTGGGCGTGGCACATCGCGCCCGAACCGCGCGGCGGCGAAGATTTCGGGGGAGTGCCGTTCAAAGTCAAAGGCAAAACCGTGTTTCTGCCCGTGGACAGGGAGCCGCTAAAATATCCCCAGTGGCGGCGCGACTTCCCCGACTTCAAGCTCTCCGATGCGCAAAAGCGGCGGGCAAAGTGGCTTGCGCAAAATCCGTCGGCGTTCAACCTCGGAAGAATCGGGCTTGCGCTGACGCGGCGGGACGGCTCGGCGGCGGCGGAATCGGACATCGCAAACGCGCGGCAGAAGCTCGACCTCTTCGGCGGAATCGCGGAAAGCTCGTTCGAGCTTGACGGCGCGAAATTCGCCGTAAAAACGCTCTGCCGACAGGGCGACGACACCGTCGCTTTCGAAATAACGTCGGAGGCGTTCGAAAGCGGAAACGCAAAAGTGTTTTTCGAATTTCCGCGCCCGAACGCTAGCGGCTACCCGCTTTACGTCGGCAGCTGGGACAAGCCCGAACTCCACAGCACGAAAGCCGAAATCGCAGGAAACCGCGCCGAAATACTGCGCGAAATCGACGGACAAAAACACTTCATAACGGTGGTATGGAACGGCGAGGCGGAAATGTCAGTCGATCCCGAAAACCCGCATAAGCTAACGCTCGCGCCGTCGCAGGGGAAAATCGAAGTGTTCGCAAATTTCTCGAAGTCGGGCTTCGCAAAGGGAGGCTTCGGCTTCGCCGAATCAGCCGCAGAAAGCCGCCGCGTCTGGCAAAACTACTGGCTTTCGGGCGCGGCAATAGACCTCTCAAAAACCGCCGACCCCCGCGCCCGCGAAATCGAACGCCGCGCGGTGCTCTCGCAATACCTCATGCGGATAAATTCGGGAGGCTCGCTGCCGTCGCAGGAAAGCGGGCTGCTGTCGAACAGCTGGTACGGAAAATTCCACTACGAAATGATTTGGTGGCACAGCGTCCACTTCGGGCTGTGGGGGCGCGGCGAAATTGCGCAAAAGCAGTGGGAGGTTTTCGAAAAATACCTGCCGCAGGCGCGCGAACGCGCCAAGCGCGAGGGATACAGGGGCGCGAAGTGGAACAAGGCTACGGGCAATATTCCCGCCGAGTGGCCGCACCTAATCCACGCGACGCTGATTTGGCAGCAGCCGCACCCGATTTACTTTGCCGAGGAAATTTACAGGGCGAACCCGTCGGCGGAGACGCTCGAAAAATGGCGCGACACCGTTTTCGAAACGGCGGAATTTCTGGCGTCGTACCCGCGGAAAAACGGCGGCGTCTTCGAGCTTCCCCCGCCGCTTACGCCCGTGTCGGAAAACACAAACCCCTTCGAGACAAAAAACCCGACTTTCGAGCTTTCCTACTGGCGCTACGGGCTTGCGACCGCGCTCAAATGGAAGGAGAGGCTCGGCGAGGAAAAGCCGCGCGAATGGCTCGACGTTCTCGAAAAGCTCGCGCCCCTGCCGACCGAAAACGGGGTCTATGTCCTCCACGAAGGCGTAGAAAAAATGTGGGAGAAATTCAACTTCGAGCACCCCGCGCTAATCGGCGTTTTCGGCATGCTGCGCGGCGACGGCGCGGACGCAAAAACCGCTAAGGCGACGCTCGCAAAAATCCGCAAGCTCTGGAATTTCGACAGAGTCTGGGGCTGGGATTTCCCCATGCTCGCAATGGCGGCGGCGCGTACGGGCGACGCAAACACCGCGGTGGACTTCCTGCTCTATCCGTCCAAAAACTTCGAGTTCGACGAACACGGCGTAGCGACGGGCGGCCCATGCCCCTATTTCCCGTCGAACGGCGGCTTTCTGGCGGCTGTCGCCATGCTTGCGGGCGGCTGGGACGGCATGTCGGCGGAGGAATTTTCCGAAACGTCCCGCGCATTCCCGCGCGGCTGGAAAGTCGAGGCGGAGGGCTTCGGCAGATGCCAGTAGCGCAGCTTTGCGCAAAAAAACAACTTTCTAAACCGCAAAAATATATCGACACGGACGCCGGTTTTTGCAAAGCTTTTCAACGCCTACAAACACCGCTCCGAATTCAACAGAGAAACAACTTGCACATGACAAAAAAAATCCTTATTTGGACTGCCGCCGCAGCCATGCTTTCGGGCATTTCGACGGCGCACGCGCAGACAATATCAATCAGGAACGCAGTCAATTTCGGGCTGACCGACAACGGAATCAAGGGCGACGGCAGGGGCGGCTTCACCGACGACGGCGTGAACCTCTCGCCCGCCTACAAGGACGGAATAAACACGGTCTACGGAGAAAAGTTCGACCTTATCCGCCCAGAAAACAACAACGGCAAGGCGGTGCTGACTTTCGAATGCGAAAAGTCGAAAACGGGGCTGAGGGAAGTCGTGCTCGACTTGGACGGGCAGAACGTTGCGGGCGAGTCGCTGAACCTGCTGCACACCAGCACAAAGTCGCCCGACGTGCGCTACACGCGAATCGGAAAAATCGAAATAACATACGCCGACGGCAAAAAAAAGGAAATCCTGCTCGAATACGCAATCGACGTAATGAACGCCCTGCAACCGAAGGATAGAGCGAACGCAAAAGTCTGGCGTCCCTCCGACGCCTCCGCGCCCGCATACTATTTCAGCCGAATCAGAATAGAGCCGAAGCGGATTAAGTCGCTGAAACTCTCAACGTGCGGCATCGCGACGTGGGTCGTGGCGGGAATCTCGGTTTCGAAAAACTACCCCAAATTCGTGCCCTCCTCCGCGGAATGGGTCGAAACCGACATATCCGACATCGCAATCGCCAAAGGCAGCGCGCTCGACCTCTCCAAGAATTTCGACAGCGCCCCCGCCGGAAAATTCGGCAGGGTGATTGTCTCGAAGCGCGGCAAATTTGCGTTCGAAAAGAGGCCGAAAGCAAAGCTTAAATTCCACGGAACGGTATGGTACTTGGCGGGCGAGCGCGGCAAAGACGTTCGGGAGACAAAGGAAAACCTCAAAAAGCTCTGCCAAATAGCGAAACGCCAAGGCTACAACCTGCTGCGCTTCCACACGTCCGACTTCCTCTGCTCGACCGACCCCGCCAAGCTCGCCGAGGGCTTCGACCTCTACGACTACCTCATCTCCGAGGCGAAAAAGAACGGCATATACCTGAACCTGCTCATCGGCAACAACGTGTTCGACGAGTCTAAAAAAAGCTGGGACGCGAGGTTTTCAACAAAAATGAAAATGCTCATGGGCGACGAAAAAACCCGCAAAGACTGGGAGGCGCACGCACGCAAACAGCTCGAGCACATCAACCCCTATACGGGGCTTGCGTGGAAGGAAGACCCCGTTTTCATGGGCATGGAATTCTGGAACGAAATGGACCTCCTCTACGTCTTCCGCCTGCTCGACGCCGAAACCGTAGCCCTTGCGAATTCGGAGTTCGCAAAGTACGCCGAGGCAAAA
Organism: Opitutia bacterium KCR 482; assembly: GCA_029269845.2. Taxonomy (NCBI): domain Bacteria; kingdom Pseudomonadati; phylum Verrucomicrobiota; class Opitutia; species Opitutia bacterium KCR 482. The sequence continues at coordinate 2,273,727 of CP149973.1, read as the reverse complement.
TACGGCACAGTCGAAAACATGAACGCGACGGGCAAATTCGCAAGAAAGGACTACAAAAAGTTCGGCGAAATCGACTTCGCCAACGAGTCCGAAACCTCCGAATGGGTCAATTTCTGCAAAATCAAAAACGACGAGTTCCGCAAATTCTGCGAAAAAGTGGTAAAAAACGACATCGGATACGACGGTCTGATTTACCAGTACAACTGCAACCGCACGCTAAACATGGCGTATATGAGCTCCGAAATCGCCGACTATTCCACGCTCAACGTCTACTTCAAGCACCCGTCGGACTTCACGCAGATTAACTCGCACGTCGGGCAGGAAAGCTCGCTGAGCGAGGCGTCGGGCTTCGCAAACACAATGCGCGCGGGCGTTGCGCGGAAAATCTCTGGCCGCCCGATTTGCCTTACCGAATACAACCACTGCCACTGGAACCAATACAAGCACGAGGGCGGACTTGTCTTCGGCGCGTACGCGGCATTGCAGGATTTCGACGGAATGATTGTCCACTGCGACGGCGTGAGAACGGGAGCGAAAAAAGGCAACGTGCTCGGGCCTTTCAGCGTGTCGAAATCGCCCGTGTTCAGGGCGAACGAATTTCTGACATACTGCCTGTTCATGCGCGGCGACGCAAAGAAATCGAAACACCGTGTCGAGCTTTTCTTCCCGAAAAACTACGTTGAAAACAACGCAAACATGTCGCGCTCGGCAAACGGGGCGCAGACGCGCATTGCGCTGCTTAGCGGCTTCTCGGTGAAATTCGAGGGGGCGCGGATTCCCGAAAAACTCGCGCACATAAAAATAAAAAAGCCCGACATGACAATGCTTCCCGTGGGGGCGTCGCTGACAAGCTCGGCGCAAAACTTCTCGTCGACGGGCGCGAGCATCGGCGAAAAATTCGACGAAGAGGCGTTCGTTATGCAAATGCGCAAAAACGGAATCCTCGACGAAAACAACTGCACGTCGCCGGCGGCGGGCGTGTACCACTCCGACACGAACCAGATTCTCCTCGACGCGAAAAAGGAGAGCATCTCCGCAATCACGCCGAAGACGGAGGCGGTGGCATTCAAGAAAGGCGTCGAAAATCTCGACGCCCTGACGGAAATTTCGTCCACCGTTCCGTGCGCGGTCGCGGCATGCTCGATGGACGGCTCGCCGCTTTCCGAAAGCAAGCGCATAGTCTTCATCTACAACACCGACAACATCAACGCCGACATAAACCTCGACGTCTACCGCACGGTGCTGCTCAAAAACCCCTCGCCGAACTCGAAAATCCTGATTAGGCGCGGCAAGATGTCGGCAAAGCTCAGAGTGCCCGCCGACGCAAAATACAAGATGTACGAGCTGAAATACAACGGCGAACGCAGGGCGGAAATCCCGCTTGCAAACGCGGACGGCGAGCTTTCGATAAACATCGACAACTCGAAAAATCCGTCTACGTTCTTCGAAATCGTAGCCGAATAAAAACGCCCCGCGCCCCACACGCGCGAACGCACAAACAAAAAAACGGACGCCGCAAAGCGTCCGTTTTTTTACGCCCGCCGCGCAATCAATAGCGCAACTGGTAGGCTTCGAGCATAAGCCCGCGAACCTCTTTTTCGGTAAGCCAAATCGGCTTTTTTGAAATGCCGAAAACGAGATATTCGCCGCTCTTTTTGTTGTAGCCGCCGATGAGCGCGCGCCCGAAAATCCGCCCCTGCGGGAACTTTTTCAACTCCGACTTGCGAAGCTCCCTGCCCCACTCGTCGATATCGGAAAAGTTTGCGCGCTTTGCGGAGCGCGGCAGGAAAATCTTGTCGTAGATATTGTCGCCGGGTTCCATTTTAAGCCACACGATGACGGGCGCGCCGTCGTCGATTTTCGAGTTTACGGAAGAACCGCTGACGGCGATTTTCTGCAACTGCATGTTGTATCTTCCGAGGTATTTTCCGATTCCCGCCATGATGTTTTTAATCGGAACAGAGCCTTTTTTGCCGCCGGTTTCGCGCAAAATCGCCTTGTCGAGCGCGGCGAAGTCCAAGTCGGGGTCAACATAGGAAAGGAAGACGAGCAGAGCCGAACCCACAAGCTCGGTGTTTTTAAGCTTCGAGAAATCGGCGTCGGGAAATGATTTCAAATAGACGTCGCCGTTGGGCGAAGTTCCCACGTTGTCCTTGAAACGCTGTTTCAGAGCCGCTTTTGCGGCAGCTCCGGATTTCGCGTCGGGCGCGGCAAAAGCCGCGGGGTTGAACAGAAGCGCGGCGGACGCCGCAACGAGAATTGCCGAAATCAATTTTTTCATATCAGTAAAAACGTTTGGGTTCTATGCGAACAAAAAAAGCTTCGGGCGCGGGAATGTCAACACTACTTTTCGGCGGTTGCCGCGCAAAACGCCCTCATTATGCGCAGCGCTTCGGCAAGTCGAACCGACGGTACAAGCACGCTCGAACTCGGCACAAAGCAGAGCATGCCGTTTTTGACGGCGGGAGTCGTGCGCCACACGGGGTCGGTCTTGTAGAATTTTTCGAGCCCCGCGCGGGAGTCTTCGCCGCCGCATTCGACAAACAGAATATCGGGGCGCGCCGCCAGCACGAATTCGCGCCCGACCTCCGCCCACGGACGCCCCGTTTTGTCGGCGCAGTTTTCAAGCCCGCAGGCGGCAAGCAGCCCGCCGGCGAACGAGCCTTTGCCCGCCGCCATTTTGTCGAACATGAACATCGCGCGACGCCCCCTCCCCGCGGGAGAGCCCGACTTCAACAGCATGTCGAAAGAGTCGGCCACTTTCTCCGCGGTCTCCGATGTCCCGAAAAGCCTGCCGAGCAAACGGAGATCGGCGGAAATGTTTTCCAGCCCCTCGCCGTTCAGAACGAAGCATTTTATGCCGAGCTTAGAGAGCCTGCGCTCCACGCGCGAATCGGCGGTCGTGGGGAGCAAGAAAATTTCGGGCTTTACGCTCAGGATTTTCTCGTAGTCGGGGTCGATATACCCGCCGAGTTTTATTTTGCCCTTTGCCTCTTCGGGATAGTCGCAGTAGCGCGAGTTTGCGACAAGGTATTTGCCCGCGCCCGCCGCGAAAATGTTTTGCGTTATTGCGGGAACAATAGTCGCCGCGCGGGGCGGGCCGGAGAATTCGAACTCGACTCCCCTTGCGTCCCTCACGGCGTACCCGAGGCACGCCGAGCACGCGCAGAACGCGGCGGCGGTGAAAAGAAACGCGCGGCGGAGCATTTTCAAGAATCCTTCGCCACCACGTCTTCAAGTTTCAGCCCAGTGCATTCGGTCAACGCCGAGAAGAATTTGCACATAGCCCAGACGAACACGACCATCGTAGGCAGCGCGATTACTGGAAACGACAACGCCGTCATTCTGCCGACCTCCGCGTTGAACTCCTCCGTTCCCGGGGGGCTTTTGAAAATCAGCGACGCCAGCGCGAAGTTCAACGCCGCGCTCAGCAGGAAAGACGCCGCCACGCGGAATGTCGCAGTGCGCAGAGACGCCTCGTACTTTCCGCGCATGCCCGACGCCTCGACCGCCGCGTCGATTTTCGCCACGTCCACGACGGAATCGTTTAGCATAATCATTTTCGCGAGCGGCTTTTTCGAAAACGCCGTCGCCAATACCGCCACGCCTATCGCGAGGGGGACGGCGGTTTCCTTTAAAATCATGCACTCGCGCGAAAGTTTCAGCAGCCCTATTCCGCCCGTGAGCACAACGCTCGCCATGCCTATAATCGAAAACACGTTCCACTTGCGGCGGCGGATTAAATCCCAAATTCCGTACGCGAGAGGGAACGCCAGCGCGAGGACGAAAATCAACACGTCGGCGTTGTCGGGCGGAGTCAGCCCGAACAGCCCGAAAATCGCCTTGCCCTTAATCAGCAGAACGCTCGGCGCGGCGATGTTAAAGCCGAGGTTCAGCCACACGTTTTCCTTTTTTTTGACCTTATCCATTATTTTCTAACCACCCTGTACAGTGCCATGTTCCGCGCCCGCGCAAGCTCCTCAAGCTCGACGCGCATTTCGGAGCGTATTTTGTCGAAGTCCCGCGCCATGCCCGCAATATACATGTTGCCCGATGTTTTCGCAAGAAGCGACGCAAGCTGCGAAGCGTCGGTTATGAAGCGCGGGCGGTTCTTTTCGCGCTCGCGCATGAAGCCGAATTTCTGCTCTTCGGGCGGAGTGCCGATTAGGTACACGGTCTGCCCCAGCCACACGGGGAAGTCCTGAAATTCGTTGTAGTGGTAGGCTATGACGTAGGTGTCGTCGGGGCGGCGAATGTCGGCGATTTTTTCGACGAGCGACTGCGCGCTCTCGCGCTGCAAAAACGTTCCGAGCGGGTTGAAGAAGAAAAGCAAAACGAATACTGTTGCAATCATCGACGCCCAGAACGCGCGTTCGCGGCGGATTTTCGACAAAACGAAAGTCGTGCATGCGGCAAGCACTGCCGCCATCAAAACGGCTACCGCAAGCATGTCGGGGGCGCGTTCCATAAGCTTGCCCTTGTGTTCGAGCACGAAGTACGCGACAATGGGAGCTACCGCCGCGACGTAGCCGAGGCAGACGTAGATTATCTTTACGGCTTTCGTCGAATACGCCTTCGGATTTCCCCAAACCTTCGCCAGCCACACGCCGATTATCACGCCGAAAGCGGGGTAAATCGGGACGATGTACGCGGGCAGTTTCGAGCTTGAAGTGGAGAAAAACGCGACGACGAAAAATATCCACATCGCAAAGAAAATCATTTCGGGATTTTCGCGGCGCAGTTTTCCGTAGCCGCCTTTGAGCGCATCACGAACCGCCTGCGGCAGTAGCACTACCCACGGAATAAGCCCCACGGGCGCGAGCACAAAAAACAGCCACCAGGGAGCTGCCCGCATGCTCGTTGCGGGATCGAGATAGCGCAGAAAATGCTCATGGATTATGTAGTACCAGAAAAAGCCCTGCCCCTCCCAATTTTTCGAGAAAATACCCTCGGCGGTTTCGAAGGGCGGGTTTGCGAGAGCCGCCAACACGTGCCACGGAACGGCAATCGCCGAAAACAGGACCGCGCCCGCCAAGCACCACCAAATGTCGGATACTTTCAGCATTTTGAAGAACGGAAGCACTCCCAGCGCGAGCGCGTAGAGGGAAATCGCTCCGCAGGGAATCAGCACGCCGATAAGCCCCTTCGTCATGACGGCAAGGGCGCACATCGCAAAGAACGAAAGAATCAGAACGCCGCGCCACACGCCCGAACGCTTCAATGCGACTATGAATGAAAACATCGCGGCGGAGATGAACACCGAAACCGCCATGTCGAGCGTGATGATTTCGCCAAGCGCAAAATAGAGCACGCTCGTTCCCGCGACAATCGCCGAAAACACGCCCGCACGGCGTCCGTAGAGGGCGCGGGCGGCGCAGTATGTAGCCAGAATCCCCAAAACCGCCACGAGCGAGTTGGGGGCGCGGAGCGACACCCGGTTCACGCCGAACGCCTTAATCGACGCCGCTTGAAGCCAGTAGAAAAGCGGCGGCTTGTAGAAATAAACCATGTCGTTGAGGCGCGGCGAAACGTAGTCGCCGTTGCGCACCATTTCGAGCGGAATTTCGCTGTACCTGCCCTCGTCGGGGCTTGCAAGCGGACGCATGAACGCCAAACCGAGGTAGAGCGCGGAAAACGCCGCCGCCAGAAGAACGATGTCTTTGAAAAAATTTTTGCGGGAAGAGCCGTCGATATTGTCCATGCGAAAAAACACAAAACATTTCCCCGCGCGGGGCAAGAAAAAACCCGCCCGCCCCGAAGCCTTTTGTGTTGAAAAAACGGCGATTCGCGCTTGAATGGAAAATCCGATGAAAGAAAAAAATCCCGACGTATACAACCCGACACTGCGGCACTACCTCGCAGTGTTTCCGCTTTTCGTGCTCGTGAGGTTGCTCCAATTTACGGTAAGGCTCGAAACGTCGGACGACGGCGCGCGGAAAATGTCCGCGCCCGAAAAGCTCGTAGGGGTTGCGTGGCACAGCCGCATTTTCTTTCTGTCGATGTGCAAGTACTACTACCGCGACAAAATCCCCATGAACGGGCTAGTCAGCGCGAGCCGCGACGGCGCGTACCTTTGCGCGTTTTTCAGGCTGATGAAAATAGGCGCGGTGCGGGGCTCGCACAAGCGGCGCGGCGCGCACGCAGTGATGGAGCTTGTGGAGTCGGTAAAAAACGGCGCGGACGTTTTCATTACGCCCGACGGCCCGCGCGGTCCCGCTAACCGCGCAAAGGAGGGCTTTCTGCTTGTGGCAAAGGAAAGCGGTGCCCGCATTCTTGCGCTGAAAATCACGCCGACGCGCTGCTGGCGAATCGGGAAGGCGTGGGACAAATTCATAATCCCCAAACCGTTTTCGACGGCTTGGGTAGAGACGCTCGAATTCAAAAACCACGCCGAGCTTGAACGCGCCGCCGCAGAGCGCGGCACGACGCCCGCCAAGCTGGTTGAGGACTTTTTAAACTCCGACAATATCGACTGACGCCAGCCCCGCGTTTTCCGCCGCGCCCCTCGCGCAAAATATCGGCAGACAAACGCGCAATGCGCCGACGGCAAACGCAAAAGAATTTCCGCACGCCGCGCGGCGAATGCGCGTAGAGCCTTGCGGGCGCGTTTTTCCGCGCCGACCGCCTACGCTAACGCGCTATCGAAAGAACGTCCGACGGGTGTTTGAATCTGAAATCCGCCTCTATTTCACCCGCGTTAGGGCGACCCCACTCCGCGAGGGCGAATTTCACGCCCGCGACACGGGCGCACGCGGCGTCGTATTTTGTGTCGCCGATGAACGCGATTTCGTCTGCCGACGCGCCGCTTAGCTTCAAGTAGGTCAGGAGCGGGTCGGGAAAGGGCTTCGGGCGGGGAGTGTCGCCGACGCAAACGGACACGCCGAAATGCCTGCCGATTCCGAGCGGAAGAAAGTCGTCGTCATACTCGCGGCGCGACTTCGACGTTACGATTCCCGCCCTGCACCCGCGCAGCTTCAATTCGCCGAGAAGCTCGCGAATGCCCGCAAAGCAGTCAACGCGGTCTTTGTAGAAGTCGAAGCGTTTTCCCACGCGGCGTTGGCGGCGGGCGGGGAGAATCAGTCGCGCAAAAGCGCGGCGAGGTAGGGAATGAGCTGTTTTTTGCGGCTTACGATTTTCGGAAGCTCGAAGACGCCGCGCTCGGTGTCGCGCACATAGTTGATTTTCGCCACCATGTCGTCGCCGCCGCTTACCATCAGAAGCGAGTCCTGCGTCATGACGTTCGTTACGAACAGCGCGGAGAAATACAGCCCGTTTTCCTTGCGGTACGCGTCGAGGGCGCGGCGGATTTCCTCCTTCTTTGCGTTGAAGTTCGCGAAGTCAAGCTCCTCGATTTGCGAGACCGAAAACGCCACGCCGCCCTCGTCGTACTTTTTGCAGTCGCTGGCGATAACATCGTCGGGATTGAGCGAAAGTATGACGCTGTCCGCCCCGAAGATGTAGTCGGCAAGCTCGCCGCCGTCGGTTTTCAAGATGCCGCAGAGGTATTCAAGCTCGGCGAAATCTTCATCTGTCGCGGTCGGGCTTTTGAGGTTGAGGGTGTCGCAGACAATGCCGCTACACAGAAGCCCCGCCGTGCGCTCCGACATTTTCACGCCGCTTTTACGGAACATTCCGCTGATGATTGTGCATGTCGAGCCGACGGGTTTGTTGAGGAAGAGAATCGGGCTGCGCGTCGGAGAGACGCCGAGCCTGTGGTGGTCTATAATCTCCACGATGTCCGACTCGTCCGCGCCCGTTACCGCCTGCGAAAGCTCGTTGTGGTCTACGAGCACGAGCTTCTGCTTGGATATTCCGAGCAGGTCGGGGTTCGAAAAAAGCCCTTCGAGCCGCCCGTCGTCGCCGCAGACGTAGATTGTCTTGCCGAAAAAGTCCTTTGCGCGCGCCGAGATTTTCGAGAGCAGGCAGTCGCTTTTGACGACCGCCGCGGGCTTGCGCATCATAGGAAGCGCGCGGGTCGCCATGCGGACAAGCAGGGCGGTGGTCGCGCTGTCGTACTGGCACGAGATTACGCTCACGCCGCGCGAACGCGCCATCTCGACGACAGCGGGGTCGATGTCGTAGCCGCCCGTGATGATGAGGGCGCGCACCCCCGTTTGAATCGCCTTAATTTGAATGTCGAATCTGTCGCCCACGACGATTAGGTTGCGCTCGGGGCTTGATTTTTCGGAATCGAGCACTCTGCCGAAAGTCGAGACTTCCATCGCGCCGATTCGCACGAACATCTCCTCTGTCTTGTCGGCGGAAAACGCGCAGCGGACGTCGGCGTTGAGAGTTTTAATGATGTCGTTAAGGGTCGCGCTGACGCGCCTGACATCGCGGGCGGAGTTGGGGTGCGGAATGAAAAATTCGCCCAAGTCGAACACCGAAACTTCGCCCTGCAAGACCGAATTTCCGTCTACGATGGGAATCGAGCGCAGGTCGTTTTTGTCTATCGCGCCCATTACCGAAAAACACGAAGAATCCATGCCCATTCGTATAAAATCGGTTTTCATGATATCCTTCGTGCGCAGGCGCACGTCGCCGACAAAGGGCGGAAGCTGCGCCCCGAAGCGTTTGAGCACTCTGTCTATGCGGGCGTTCGAGTTGCCGCAGCGCGCGGCGAGGAAACCGCCCTGCCCTATCGCCAGCTTGAAGTCGGCGTATGCTATCGCCGAGCAGATTGAGTCCACGTCGGGATTTTTGTGTCCGATGATGTAAGTGATGTCTTCCATGCAATAAAAATTTTCGTGTAATGTCGGGCGGAGAAATCGGCTTTCCCGCCCGAATGAAAAAACGGCGGCGGCGGATTTCCCCGCCGCCGCGCCGCGCGCGCGGGCTATTTTAGCGGAACGTAGTCGCGGGCGGAAACCGACGCGCCGTCGGTAAGCCCCGACTTTTTCAGCGGGGAATCCTTCGCCCAGGAGTTTGTCCAGTTCGAGAACGTGAAGCGTTTTGTCTCCGAAACGCTTTTGCCCTCCAACGACCATTTCTGCCAGCCCTCGTCGGGCTCGCGCTGGTCGCCTATAATGCGGTTTACCCAGAGGTTTGCGACTTTCACGGAAAGCGAATTTGCGCCGCTTTTTGCGAAGTCGGTAATGTCGCACTCAAACGGGGGCGTCCAGAGGGTCGTGGCTTTTTTACCGTTCAGCCAGACCTCCGCGACGTTGTAGACGCCGCCGAACGAAAGAATTATCCTGCGGTTTTTCTTGAAGAACTCCGCGGGAATTTCGACGTTTTTGGAATACAGCATCCCGCCCGAAAAATATTTTATGCCGTCGATTTCAGACTCCGAAAGCGACTGCAATTTTCCGAGCGCAATCGAGTCGGGCGCGCCCCTGTTTTTCTGGAATTCGACCTTCCAGTTTTCGGAGATGTCGCGCGGCGCGGGAATGTCGGAAACCGACACCGAGAACTTCGAGCCGTCCGAAAGCGAGCCCTCCGCCTTTGCGTTTTCGCGGAATTCGACGGAAAGCACGCCGTTTCTGTAAAGCGGGCGCACGGAGCTTTGCGGAGCGACGGAAATGAGGGCGACAGATTTTTCGGGGTATTCGCGCTCGAAAATTTCGCCGTCTTTCGAATACCTCACGCGGAGTTTTTTGGGCTTCATCGGGGCGGGGTCTTTGCCGAACGTTTCGTTCGAAACCGTAATTCCGCTCCCGATTTCCGCAGCGACTTTTCCGAGCACGTCGACGACCGAATTTCCGCTGCCGTATTTTGCCTCCAAAATTTTCACGGAAGCGGGCTTTTTAGCCGTGCCCGAAACCGTAAATTCCGAAACCGCCGCCGCCTTCCCGTCGGCGAAGACCACGAATTTCGGCTCGTTTGCGGCGAAGTCGAGCGGCATTTCCACATATTCGCCCCTGCGCGACCAACGCGCGGCGTTTTCGACAGACCCGTTTTCGGCGTTCCAAATTTGCGGAACTTTTCCGTCTTCCACCCTGAACGAAACCGTTTGCGAAACGGCGTCGGGAGCTGTGTTGTAGAGGTAGAAGATTTCGACGCCGCCGTCCACGCGCTTCAAGAAGTCGATGTTTCTGCCCTTGAAGTCGGGCTTCATGCCGACTGTCGAAACCGCCTTGAAAATGTCGCCCGTAGCGATGAGCCTGCCCCTGCCGATGCGGCGGAGCGGTTCGCCGTTGCCCCAAATTTCGGCGACGAGCGCGTCGAAGTCGGCTTGGCTGTCGGAGAGTGTGGGCGTTTCCCGCGGCTTGGCGGCGGCGACGGTCGCGCCGTCGGCTACGAGCCTGCGCAGGGCGCGGAGCTTTTTTACCGACATGTATTTGGAGTCGGGAATTGCGAGCATTCCGAACGACGCCCCGTTTTTGGCCGCCTTCACCCTGCCGTTTTCGACGAACAGAATTTCGCCCAAGTCGAACGGCGAGCATATCGCCGCGGAGTATCCCGCCGAGAAGAGTTTGCCCGATACCGAGTCGCCGTAGAACATGCTGTTCGGCGAGTTGAGCGGCGGCATTACGAGCACGTCGCCGGCGAGGACTCCGCGCTGCAAAAGCACCTGCGAACGCCCGATGTATTTAACCCATTCGCCGCCCATTTTCCACCATGTGTTCAGGCGGTTGAGGTGCGAGCCGTGCCTGCCAAGCCCAAGCCCCGGCCCCGCGTTGAACGGCTGGTGCACGTACGAGTGCATTATGAATTCGGACACGCCGCGCGACCACGCGCGGTCGCCGTAGAATTTGAGGTCGCGGGGGTCGTTCTGCCAGCGTCCCTCGTTGAACATCGTCGTAAAAGACTCCGCGCCCGCGCGGCTCTTCCCGTAGACGTTCGCCATTGAAAGCACCGCGCGGGACGGCGCTCTTGGCGACACCCAAAATTCCGTCGCGGGGAATTCTATGTGGCGTATGCCCCTAAGGTAGTCGAAAGGCCCGCCGTAGGATTCCGCTATCGAAATAAGCCCGTTTTTGCGGCAGAGTTCGCCGAAGTAATCGAAGTAGTTTTCGGCGAAAAGCTCGGCGACGGTAGTCTGCACGTCGAACGAAAATTTTGCGCATTCCTCCGGCGTGCCCACGGGACAGCCGACCATGACGGGCAGCCACGGAACAATGTCGTAGCCGCGCCGCGCCCTGAATTCTTCGGCGAAGTTTTCCGTCCAATTCTGCCCGCTGACTTCGTAGCTGTCGATTGTGGCGTTTTTGAGCATGCCGCCACAGTCTTCAATCATCTTCGCCATGTAGTGCGGCCAGTGGGCGTCAAGCCCGCGCTTAGAGAGCTTGTCGCACTCCAAGCCGAAGCATGTTGTGGGCTGGTTTTTCGCGCCTGTCGAGGTATAGCCTATGCGCAGAATTTTCCAATCTCCCGCGGGAAGCCCGGCGGAGAGCACGCCGTTTTTGAATTTGTCGGTAAGGACGAGCACTTTCGACTTGTCCGCGCCCGCCGCCTCGTTTCCGTTCGGCACCCAGTACGTGAAGGCCTTGCCCATCGAGACTTTGCGCGGGGCTTCGAAAATCATGGGGTCGGCGAGAAATTCAATGCTTTTTAAGTGCATGTCGCGCGGCGAAAACCAGTCGGGGAAGCCGACGTTGCGGAACGACACTTTGCAGAATTTGAAATCGCCCGCGTCTTTGAGCGAAAAATAGTGAGGTGCGCTCGAATCGGCAAACGACGCTATTTTCTCCGAAACGATTTTCCTGTAATTCTTGCCGTCCGCCGAAACCGAAATGTCAACCCCCACATATACGTGCAGGTCTTTGAAAACAAGCTTTGCCGTCTGCGCGTTGACGGGTTTCGGGAATTCGAGAACGTAGTCCGCCGAGCTGCCGCGCTCTTTCATCGGCAGGGCGATTACCCTGCCCGACAAGACTTTGCGCATGTCGGCGTCGGCGGAAGCAGGCGTCGGAAGTCTGCCGCCGCTCGGAATTGCGATTACTGCGATGTCGCGGTAGAAGCCGAATTTACTTTCGGGTTGCGGAAGTTTTACGGGAGATTCAAGCGGGGCTGTCGCGAAAGTTTCGGAGGCAACGACCATTTTCATGGAGTCTTCTGGCTTAATCCACGGGCCGCCCGAACTCGACCACCCGGGGCAGTTGTGCGTGCCGAGGGCTATTCCGCAACGTTTAGCCTCTTTGCCGAGGTGGCGCATAAGCCCGCGCCACTGCTCGTTGTCGAATTTAAGCTCGAAGCCGGGGATTTTCCCGTAGCTGCCGATTGCAAAAACGTGGGCGGTGGTGAAGCCGATGTCGCGCATCGCCTCGATGTCGGCGGTGATGCCCTCCTTCGTTGCGGCGTTTGTCGTGAAGTGGTACCACGTTTCGGCGCGGGAGGGCGCGGGCGGATTTTCGAAATCGCGTTTGAGCGCGTCGATTTCACCCCCTACGGCAAACGCGGAAACGAGCATTGCAGCGGAAATTGCGCAGACCCGCATGCTCTTGGAAATTAAACTTAACATAACCATCATAGATATTGATTTGTATTGAATTTTCTTCAAATTAGTCAACAAAAAAAGGCGCGGCGCGCCCTCAATACGCAATCAAAACATGCGCGTTTGCGCCATCTTGCGGCGCGGCTATTTGATGACTATCGAAATCGGGGCGTGATCCGAGCCCAAAACGTCGGAGAGAATTTCGGCGTCTTCGACTTCGGGCAAAAGCGGCGTCGAAACGAGAAAATAGTCGAGCCGCCAGCCGACGTTTCTGCGCCTCGCCCCGCCGCGGTAGCTCCACCAAGAGTACTGGACTTTTTCGGGATTGCGCTCGCGCCAGACGTCGCGGAGGTCTGCGGTTTTCAAAATCATGCCGAAGTCGTCGCGTTCCGTTTGCGAAAAGCCCGCGTTGCCCTCGTTTTCCCTGGGGCGGGCGATGTCGATTTCGCAATGCGCCACGTTGAAGTCGCCGCAGACAATGCTCCGCCGCGACTCCGCCATTTTTGCGGCAAACGCCGTGTTCCACGCGTGCTTGTAGTCTATGCGTTTGAGGGCGTCCTGCGAGTTCGGCGCGTAGATTGAGGTTAGGACGAATTTGCCGAAGTCGGCGGAAAGAAATCTGCCCTCGTCGGGGCTGCCGCACAGAGCCTCGCGCGAGACGGACAGCGGCTCCACGTTCGAGAAAATCGCAACGCCCGAATAGCCCGCGCGTTCGGCGCAGTGGAAGTAGCGGTACTTAAAGGGCAAATCGAGCTTTTCGGCGGCGGCGGGGTCGATTTTCGTCTCCTGCACGCACACGATGTCGGGGTTTTCGGCGGCGGCAAATTCGCGAAAATTTTTCGAAAGCGCGCTTCTTATCCCGTTGACATTCCACGATATTATTTTCATATTCAATAATTTTTGCTACGACAAAATATCCGCGACAGTCTCCACAAACCTGACGTGGGTCGAGACGTCCTTCAAGCCGCCGAGGAGGTCGTTGAAAAGTTTTTTCTTTTGGAGTTGGAGCTTGCGCACCCTGTCCTCCACGGTGTTCTGCGCAATCATGCGGTAGACGAAAACGTCGCCTTTGCGCCCTATTCTGTGCACGCGGTCAACCGCCTGCTCTTCGACTGCGGGATTCCACCACGGGTCGGCGAGGAAAACGTAGTCGGCGGAAGTGAGCGTTATGCCCGTGCCGCCCGCGCGGAGGCTCACAAGCATTATCGCGCCGCCGCTTCCGTTTTGGAAGGCTTCGACGGGTTTGGAGCGGTCGCGCGTCGCGCCTGTGAGGGTGTAGACGGGAGCGTCGGGAAGGCGCGAGGAAATGTTTTCCGCGATGAGGTCGAGAAAGCGCGTGAACTGGCTGAAAATCAGAATTTTTTTGCCGCCCATGAACAGCTCCTCCACCTTGTCGGAAAGCACCGAGATTTTGCCGCCCGCCTCCGCCGCGCCGTCTTTGCCAACCCACGGCAGAAGCGCGGCGTCGCACGCCGCCTGACGCAGGCGGGTGAGGAGCGAGAGCACCGTAAAACGCGCCTTTGCGTCTTCCGCGACAGCCCCGCCGAGCGTCGAACGCGCCTCGCCGAGCAGTTTATGGTATTCCGATTTCTGCTGTTCCGACATCGGGCAGACCAAATCGACGTAGATTTTTTCGGGAAGCTCCGTCGCCACTTCCGACTTCAACCTGCGCAAAACAAACGGCGCAATCTGCCTGCGCATCTGGCGCACGAAAGCATCGTCCGACTGCACCGCGTTTTCGAAAACCGCCCGCTGCCCCATAAGGCCGGGCATGAGCCAGCGGAACGTCGTCCACATGTCGAGCAGCCTGTTTTCGACGGGCGTGCCCGTGAGGGCTATTTTCCGTTTTGCTTTGAGAGCCATGCACGCGGCTGTCGTCTTTGCGTCGGGGTTTTTGATAAACTGGGCTTCGTCGAGCACGCCGATTTCGAAGTCGATTTTTTCAACCGCCGCCCTGTTGCGGCGAAGTTGCGTGTAGCTCGAAATCCACAGCTGGGCGTCGGCGAAGTCGGACGACGCCGAAAGGACGCCGCATTTGAGGTTCGGGAAGAACTTGCCCGCCTCCGAAATCCAGACGGGAATTACGCTTGCAGGGCACACTACGAAAAACTTTTTCGACGCGTCGCCGCAAGCCGCCATGTTTATAAGGGTCAGGGTTTGGAGGGTTTTGCCCAAGCCCATCTCGTCGGCGATAAGCGCGTTGCAGTCGTGGTCGAAGAGGCGTTTTGCCCAGAGCACGCCGCGTCTCTGATAGTTGCGGAGGAAGTCGGGCAGCTGTTTGGAGTCGGCGGAAGTCCGCGCCGAGAGCGAGTCGAGCCACTTTTTGAGTTCGGGCGAAAGCGAAATTCCGCCGCCGAATTCCGCGATTGAAAGCAGCATGTAGCGCGGGATTTTCCCCGCCTCAAAGCCGAATTCCCTTGCGCGCTCCACATTGCGGACAAACGCGGTGTCGTCGTTAGAAATGCGTAAAATGCCGTATTCGGGCACGATTCGCAGGCTCGACGTTCCGCCGCCGACGATTTTCGCGATTTCGTCAGTGCCTATAATGTCGTCGCCTACCGTGGACGACCACTCGATGTCGAAGTCGAGCGAGTTTCCGCCGACGCTTTTTGCCGTAGGTTTCAGCTCCACACTGCGCTCGCCCAGCGACAGCAAATCGACGTTCGCGTCTTTGTGTATTATAAAATACCTCTCCCATGTCGAAAGCGCGGCTTGCAAGAACGACGGAATTTTCGAGATTTCCGCAAGCAGGTACGTTTCCGACGAATACTTGAAACCGCACTTGCGCGACATTGTGGCAAGCCGCACCAAGTTTTCCTTCTGCGGGTCGCCAAGCTCCGCCACGGGCAGGCATTTTTCGCCGAAAGCCCTGCGGGTCTTGCCGTCGGCGAACTCCCACGCGACGGAAAACGCAAGCCCCTTGCGGCGCGACGAAAACGTAAGCGCAAGCTTGGGGAACTCTTCGCCCGCGCTTTCGGAAGCTTCGGGCTTTGCGTCGGCTTCTGGTTCGGCGGAATCGGCGTTTTCGGCGGACTCCGCGGCGAGGGCCTTTGCGGCTGATTCGTCGTAGTCCAAAAATTCGTCGCTCGAAAACACGTCGCCGACAAGCTCCTCTATTTCGTAGAAGCCCGCCACGGTGAGCGCGGCGTTTTGCAGGTTGCCCGAAAATCCGCGCCTCACGTATCCGACGCCGTCGAAATCGAGCACGCAGTACGGCTCGCTGCCGTCGGAAAGCTTCGCGCAGACAATGGCCTCGTTGGCGTTCAGTTCGAGCGTGCGAACCGCGCCCGACTTGTACAGCTCGCGCCCGTAGGCAAGCTCTTCGACCCGAAAGAACTTTTCCCAGTCGCAATCGACGCGTCGAAGCCACTGCCCCAACTCGCTATTGCGGTAGATTCTGTTTGCGGGTCTTTCGAACATTGCCTTAGAACGCGGCGGAACGCGAGCCGACCGCCCATTTGTAGACCTGCGCGTATTTATCGGCGGATTTCGACCACGAGAAATCCCTGCCCATTGCGTTGCGGCGCATTGCGGCGATGTCTTCGGGACGGTCGAACCAAGTGGAGCACGCCCAGCCGATTGTGTTGTAGAGCGCGTCGGCGGTAGCGTCCGAGAACACGAAGCCGCTGCCCCTGCCCTCGCCCTCGCGGTACTGTTCGACGGTGTCGAAAAGCCCGCCCGTTGCGCGGACAATCGGGAGAGTTCCGTAAATCATGGAGTAAAGCTGGTTGAGACCGCACGGCTCGAAGCGGCTGGGCATGAGGAAGAAGTCGGAGCCCGCCTCTATCATGTGAGAAAGCGCGTTGTCGTAGCCGATGTACACGCCGATTTTCCCCGCGTTCGACGCCGCAAGCGAATTGAACGCGTTTTCGAGCCAGCCCTCGCCGCTTCCCAAGAGCGCAATCTGGACGTCCATGTTGTTCACAAGCGGGTGCGCAATGCGGGCAAGCAAGTCAAGCCCCTTCTGGTCGAAGAGCCGCGAAACCACGCCGAAGACGGGCGTTTTTTCCGACACCGCCAAGCCCATGCGCTTTTGCAATGCAGCCTTGCACGCCGCCTTGCCCGACATGTCGTCCGCGGTGTAGTTTGCGGCGATGTACTTGTCGGTCTTCGGATTCCATTCGGAGGTGTCCACGCCGTTTACTATTCCGATAAGGTCGCCCGCGCGGAAGCGCAGAAGCCCGTCGAGGCCGCAGCCGTATTCGGGGGTGCGGATTTCCGAGGCGTAAGTGGGGCTTACCGTCGTGATTTTCGAGCAGTTGTAGAGGCCAGCCTTCATCATGTTCAGGCTTCCGTAAGACTCGCACGAATCGGCGCGGAACTCAGACATCGGAATGCCCGCGTATTCGAGAACGCCCCTGTCGAAAACGCCCTGATGTTGCAGGTTGTGGATTGTGAAGACCGTCGCGGTGCGTCCGAGCGCGGAGGCGCGGAGGGTCGTGTTTAAATATACTGGGATAAGCCCCGTCGTCCAGTCGTGGCAGTGGATGACGTCGGGAATCCAGCCCGTGGAAAGGCAGTAGTCGATAGCCGCGCGGGAGAGGAATGCAAAGCGTCCGCCGTTGTCGTCGTACGAAACCGCGCCGTAGTTGTAGATTCCGGGGCGGTCGTAGTACCTGTTGAATTCGAGAAAATGGACGCCCGCCTTTCCGAGCGGCGCGCGCCAGACCGACGCGAACTCCTCAATCCCCAAGCCCATGTGGACCGAGAGATTGTCCATCTCCTTTTTGAACGAAGAGCCGCGCTTTATCGACGAATACAGCGGAGTAAAGATTTTTACCTCGCACCCGTCCGCCGCAAACTCCTTCGAAAGCGACGAAACCATATCGGCAAGCCCCCCGACTTTCGAAAAGGGAGCGCATTCGGGCGATACCATAAGAATTTTCATTTTCATAGTTTTTCAGTATTCAACTCTTCACTTTCGCATAAAATGCGGGTACATTGCAACCGTTTTTCTTGCGTGTCGAAAAAAAACGCCCATGCTTAAAACAATGCGCAAAATTTTTACAATCACTGGCAACCTGCTCGCCGAAACGTCCGCGGTTTTCGACACCCCGCAAAGGGGCGGCACGGCGCGGGCGAAAGGCTCGCCGATGTTCCGCGTGGGCGGCAAGGGCGTGAACGTCGCAAGGGCGGCGAAGTCGCTCGGCATGGACGCCACGGCGGTTGTATTCCCCGCGGGCTTCACGGGCAAAAGGTGCATGGAAACTCTCGAAAACGAGGGGATAGCAACAATCTCGGCTTGGCTCGAAGGCGAAACGCGCGAAGGGCTTGTCTGCACCGATTCCGCCGACGGCTCGAACACCACATACCTCGGAGCCGACGTTCCCGTTCCGGAGAAAGCCTTAATAAAAGCCGCTAACAAAATCATACGCAAGGCAAGAAAAGGCGACGTTCTGGCGTTCTGCGGCAGCTTCCCAGCGTGGAAAATAGGCTACACGCAACTTATCAATTATCCACGTTTTGTAAAAAAAATGCCGCTTTGCATAGACACCTACGGGCTTCCGCTCTCCAACTTTGCGCGGCGGGAGGAAATAGACCTCGTAAAAATCAACCGCGCCGAGCTGTTCGGGCTTATGAAAAGAACCGACGACGGCACGGCGGAAAAATTTCTTAAAATCTTCAAAGCCGCGCGGGAAAAATTTTTCGACTTCACAGAAATGCTCATCGTAAGCGACGGCGCAAACACGATTCTCGCCGACTTCGGAAACGGGATAATCGAAGTTGAGCCGCCGAAAATCGAAAGAGAAGTCCGCGCCACGGGTTGCGGCGACGCAATGTTCGCGCGGCTGATTTTCGAGCTTTACGAAAATTCCGCGCCCCCCGAAACCGCGCTCCGCCGCGCTGCCGCGTACGCGTCCCTCTGCGCCGAATGCGACGGAGTCGGCACGCTCCCGCCAGAAAAGGCGGAAAAGGCAAAACAAATTTCGCAAATACAATGAACTCGTCAGAATTAGACTACACGCTCCCGCCCGAACGAATCGCCCGCTTTCCGTCGGAAAAGCGCGACGGCTCGCGACTGCTCGTCTACGACAGGGCGTCGGACACAATCGAGCACGCGCATTTCGCCGACCTCCCGAAATTCCTCAAAACAAACTTCAATTTTTTCAGGAACAACGCAGCCGTCCTCAAAGGGCGCATTTTCGCGAAAAAGGACACGGGCGGAAACGTCGAATGCCTGCTGCTCACCCCGTGCGGCTCGCCGAACCGCTGGACATGCATGCTTAAACCCGCAAAACGCCTGAAAATCGGCGCGACTTTCGGTGTCGAAAACGCGTTCACCGCAACCGTCGCCGAAAAATTCGACGACGGCAGAGCCGTTGTAGACTTCGAAACCGCAAACGGCGAAAGCGTCGTTTCCGTCAGCGAAAGAATAGGTGTTGTGCCGCTTCCGCCATACATCGCCCGCGACCAGCACGCGCCCGACTACGACCGCGACTTCGACAACCGCCGCTACGAAACCGTCTACGCCGACCCCTCCAAGCGCGTCGCCGCCGCCGCCCCCACCGCTGGGCTGCACTTCACCCCGGAGCTTATTAAAACGCTCGAATCGCGCGGGAACAGATTTTTCGACCTCACCCTGCACGTCGGAATCGGCACTTTCCAGCCGCTGAAAAGCGACATTGTGGAGGAGCACAAAATGCACGCCGAAATCTACGAAATTCCCGCCGCAACCCTCCGCGCCATGGCGGACAAATCCGCGCCGAGGCTCGCCGTCGGCACGACATCGCTGAGGGCAATGGAGGACTTCGTACGAAAGCACCCCGACGGCTTCGACGCCGAAAAGCCCGTGCTCGACAGCGCAAGCCTTTTCGTCTACCCGCCCCAGCGCATTCGCGCCGCCGACGCAATGATTACCAACTTCCACCTGCCCCGCTCCACGCTCATGTGCCTTGTGGCGGTCTTCCTCAAACCAGACTCGCGCGACGGAGTGGAAAAGCTCAAAGAAATCTACCGCGCGGCAATCGAACGCGAGTACAATTTCTACTCGTACGGCGACGCCATGCTGATTTTGTAATCCCCTCCCCCGCACGCCATGAACGACGGAAAAACGACAGGCAAATTCACAAAAATTTCGGGAATCGCCGCGGCGGTTTCCGCGCTCGCGGCAGTCGGCACACTCTCGCACATGGCGGAAATCGGCAAGCCAATCGCTCTGCACATTTCGGGGAGCGGAGCTGCGGGATTCCACCCTTCGGGGAGCGGCGTTGCCGACAGTTTCGTTTCGGCTGAATGGCTTGCCGCGGCGATAGTCGTAGTAGAAATCGTGTTTGCGCTGCTCGCGCTGGCGTTGGGGGCTTTCCACAAAAAGCTGAAAGTCGGCGCGTGGATTCCGCCGACTGCGATTTTCAATATATGCACGGCTTACGTGTGCTCGCTTTCGGCAATTCTGTGCTGGACTACGCAAAATCTTTCCGACGGCAAGCTGTCGGGAAGCGCATGGGTGATTTCTATGATTGCATTGTTCCTGAACACGCTTCTGCTGGTCGCGGTGGTTCTGTACATTCCGTGCGACATTTTCGCGTCGATTCTCGAATCCGCCGAAAGCAGCCATACAAAATCGGAGGAGGAATAATCCCGCTGCGCCCGAAGTCGGCGCGTAAATTCGGCGCAAAAAAACGGACGGCGTTCGAGTTCCGCCGTCCGCTAAAACCGTTTTATTTAATTTCGGCTGCCGACAATAAAATTCCCGCGCCGCGCTATTTTTCCGCCTGCGGTTTCAGGGTTGCGACACGCGCGGCAAGCTCCTCCGAAATCTTCTTCGCGCCGTCTTTCGGGAGAATCAAATACTTGTGCAGACCGCCTTTTGAGGGAGTGAAAACGGAAATGTTCTTTTCGTCCACAACGACATTTCCCGCCTCGGAAATTTCGAAAAGTTCGGGCGAGAACACATACAGGACGCTCGTGAGGTCGAACGCGCAGGTGTCGTAAAGTTCGCCCGTCTTGCGCGACACCGCGTACTTTTTATACGCCACCGCAAGCGGATTTTCCGCCGACAATTTTTCAAGCACGGCCTCTTTGGGGAATCTGACAATTTCGCCGATTTCGAAGCCGCTGAAAACAATCGGAACGGGCGATTTTCCGAAGAACGCCCGCGCCGCGGGAGGGTCGAACCTGATGTTGTATTCGGGCATCATGTTGCGGAGCCTGGGAATGTCCGGATATGTGGCAAACTGCCCCGCCATGACCGAAAAATACTTCACCTTTTTTGCGACAAGCGCAATTCCGTCGAGCTTCGAATACTCGTCCGCCTGCGACGACAGCAAATTCACTACGTTCGTCGAAAATCCTACCGAAATGTAGACAACGCTCCCGTCCTCGCTTTCGCTCAAAACCTTGCGGGCGAGCTTCACGGCGTCTACGGGCCTGTTCTGCGCGTCGAACGAGCGCGGATACGCAAAGCTTCCGTCGGGCTTTTTCATGTCGGAAACGATTACCGCGTACCTGCCGTCCTTGCTCGAAATTCCGTCGGCAGAGACGCCGACGGGGAATTTTCCGAAGCCGTAGTAGTTGTTCATGACGCTCGTGAACGCTATCGACGCGGGGTGGCGGTTGTTCAGCAGAACCGCGAGCACCTGCGCGCGCCCCGACGCTTCGTAGTCGTAGAGCATTGCAAGGGCGAGAGCGTCGTCCACGTCGTTGCCGATGTCGGTGTCGAATATCACCTTTTGTGGAGCCGCCGACGCCAGACACGCGACGAAAAACGCCGCCGCAAGAAACAGTTTTTTCATATCCAATCCTCTTTTGTTGCTATAGTTTGCCTAACGAAAAAAAAAGCTCCCAGCTGAATTTTCAAAAGTCAATAGCAAAACGATGCGTTTTGGGATTATTTCACGACGCCGATTCGGCGCGGACAATTCCGTAGCGGATATTGCAGAAAGTGTGCGTAAGGCGGGTTTTCCCGAGAGAGCGCATAAGCTCTATTATGCACGCGAACGCCGCGGGAATTATGTCCGCCCTGCCCGCGCTTATGCCGAATTTTTCGACCCTCTCTCCGACCGAAAGCGGCAGAACCGCCGCGTAGCATTTTTCGATGTCATCAAGCGAAATTTCGTATTCCGCGCCCGAAAGACCGAGCTTTGCCTTCATCAAACGCGCCGCAACGACCGCGCCTCCCGCACCGACAAGCAGCTCGGTTTTCGGGAAGTCGGCAAGCGACGCCGCAAACTCCGCGCGGGCGCGTTCGAAATATCCGTCGGGCGAAGCGCATTCGCGCATGAGCCGCACAGCCCCGACATTCAGGCTTCGGGCGCGTTCGACGACGCCGTTTTGCCCCGCGACGATTTCCATGCTTCCGCCGCCCAAATCGAAGTACGCGCATTTTTTGGAGGCGTCTACCAGCGGGTCTCCCATCGCGCCGGAAAACGACAGCCGCGCCTCCTCGCCGCCCGAAAGCACGCGGATTTCAACGCCCGTGTTTTCGGCTACGGCGGCGGTAATTTCGCCCCTGCGGGGGCTGTCGCGCAGGGCGGAGGTCGCGACGGCGACTGTTTTGAAAGAGGGCGCAAACGCCGCGGCTTCGCGAACGAAAAGCGAGACGGAGTCCGAAACGACGTCTGCGGCGTTCGGCACAAGAGCGCCGCTTCCCATAATCCGCCTGTCGAGGGTGCGCTCGTAGAGCCGCGCAACCGCGCAGTTTTCGACGCGCCCGAGCAGGCACTTTATCGTGTTCGAGCCGATGTCTATTGCAAGTACCGCGCCGCTCATAGCGTGAATCCGTCGGGGGCTACAATCACGACAAATTCGCCCTTTGTGGACGATTTTTTAAGCTCCGCAGCAACGTCGGCGAGCCTGCCGACAAAGAAGCGTTCGAACATTTTGGAAATCTCCTTGGCGACGCACACGATGCGGTCGCCGCCGAAGACTTCGAGGGCGTCGTCAACGAATTTTTCAATCCTGTACGGCGACTCGTAGAATATCAGCGTGTGCCCGAAGTCGGCGTATTTTTCGAAAAAGTTTTTCCGCGCCGCCGTCTTTGCGGGGAGGAAGCCGACGAACAAAAACGAATCGCTCGGCAGCCCCGACGCGCTCAACGCCGAGGCGAACGCGCACGCGCCGGGAACCGGCACTACCTTCACGCCGCACGCGCGACATGCGCGGACTATTCTGAAACCGGGGTCGCTTATGCACGGCGTCCCCGCGTCGCTTACAAGAGCCACGTTTTTGCCCGCTTTGAGCCTTTCGAGAAGCAGCGGCGCAACGCCGCGCTCGCGCGAATCCTCGTTTACGAACATCTCCTTTTCGATTCCGAATTTCCTGAGCATCGCGCCCGTAATGCGGGTGTCCTCGCACGCGACCAAATCGCACGAGCGCAGCGTTTCGAGAGCGCGTTCGGAAATGTCCGACAGATTGCCTATCGGCGTCGCAACAACGTAAAGAGTGCCCTCTTCCATGCCTTAAAACTCCGCAAAGGGTTGGTATTTTTTCGGCGCGCTGCCGAGCACGCCCGCGACGTCGCAACAAAAGTCGGTCTCGAAAGAGTCCAAGATGTCGGCAAGCGGAGCAAGCACGAAGTCGCGCTCGCTCCATCGCGGGTGCGGAATTTGGAGCGCGGCGTCGGAATACGCGCGTCCCTCGTAGAAAATTATGTCGATGTCGATTTCGCGCGGGCCGTTGGGAAACGTCTTTGTCCGCCCCAGCCGCGCCTCCGCCGACTTGCAGAATTCGAGAAGATCCAGCGGCTCGAACTGCGTCTCGCAGAGAACCGCAGCGTTGAGGAAGTCGCGCTGGTCGGCAAAGCCCACTGGCGCGGTCTCGTAGATTTTGGAGCGCGAGAGTATCCGCGCAAAATTCTCTATTTCCGCGAGCGCGCGCACGAGGTTTTCGCGGCGGTTTCCGACGTTCGAACCCAACGCCAGCACTATGCGTTTTGCGTTTTTCATTTTATGTAGTCGCCCCTCTTTCTGCGGATTTTCACCGAAATTCCCCCGAAGTCGTAGCCGATGTCCACGCCCAATTTCGCGACCTCGACCTCCGCTTCGAGAAGGTTTGCAAAGCGCGTAAACAGCCGCTCGGCAATCATGTCGGCAAGCTTTTCCACAAGCCGCACGCTCTCGCCCGCAAGCACGCCCTCGGCGATTGCGATCGCCGCGGGATAGTCTACGGTGTCGTCAAGCCC
This sequence comes from Opitutia bacterium KCR 482, assembly GCA_029269845.2. Classification (NCBI taxonomy): domain Bacteria; kingdom Pseudomonadati; phylum Verrucomicrobiota; class Opitutia; species Opitutia bacterium KCR 482. The sequence goes on along the minus strand of CP149973.1, from coordinate 2,250,232 downwards.
GTCGCTTTTCGCGGCGGTATCGAGCGGCAGAAAGAGCCGCAGCGACACTTCGAAATCCCTGAATTCGTCGCGTTCGGCGGCAAAGCAGCCGTGTTTGCCTTTGAGTCTGATTCTGTCTATTTTAATTTCGTCCATTTTGAAATCTCCATTGCGGTTTTGAGGGCGGCGGCGTTTTTTGCCACGTCGTGCACCCTGTAAATATCGGCGGAATTGGACGCGGCGGAAATCGCGGTGATTGCGGCGGTGGCGTCGTCCCGCGCGTCCATGCCCGCGCCTACAAGCCCCGCCAGCGACGACTTCCGCGAAACGCCCAGAAGTATTTTGTACCCGAACATTCGCAATTCGCCGAGCCGCGCGGCTATCTCGAAATTCTGCTCCGCCGTTTTGCCGAAGCCGAAGCCTGGGTCGATTATGATTTTTTCCGCGCCCTCGCGCTCGACCGCCGCGACCATGTCGGCTACTCCGCGCACGAACGCGCCGAAGAAATCGCCCGAAAATTCCGCGCCGCGCGAGTTGTGGGTTGCGACAATCGGACAGTCGAACTCCGCGGCAAGCGCCGCCATCGGGCAGCGTCCGTCGACTACCCGCACAAGGACGTCGTTTATGATGTCCGCGCCGTTTTCGAGAGCCGCCCGCGCGACTTCTGGCTTGTAGGTGTCAACCGAAATCGCGATGTCGGGAAGCGCGTTCCGCACCGCCGCGAGCTTGGGGAGCAGCAGCCGCAGTTCCTCGTCGGCGGGAAGCGGCTTGCAGTCGGGGCGCGTAGACTCCGCGCCGATGTCCACAATCGCCGCGCCCTCCGAAACCATGCGCAACGCCTGCCCGACGGCGGCGGAGTCGTCCAAATATTTCCCGCCGTCTGAAAACGAGTCGCGCGAAACGTTGAGGACGCCCATTAGCATGGGGAACGCCGAGGCGTCATCTGGAAATCTGCTTTTCGAGATACTTTGCATATTCTGAAAATTCGGGATATTTCTTCGCAAGCGCGGCGGCGAGCGAATGCGCCGCCACAAAGTCTCCGCGTGCGACAGCCGACCTCAGCATGCCGTAGCGGGCGGCGGATTCGAAGCGCGGATCGAGCGACGCTCGGGCGTAGTGAGCGTCCGCCGCGCCCCAGTCGCCAAGCTCGGCGCACGCGCCGCCCAATGCGCACAGTACGCGGGCGTCGTCGGGAAATTTTTTAACGCAGGCTTCGAGGTGTTTTCGGGCGGCGGCAAAGTCGCCCGCGCCGAATTTGGCAAGCCCCGAAATCTTTTCGCGAAGGTCTCCGCCGAGCGATTCAGCAAGCCCCGCCGCGCCCGAAAAATCGCCCGACGCAAGCATTGCCTCCGCCGCGTTGCCCGCGGAGGCGGAATCGCCGAGCCGCGCGTACGCCGCCGCGGCGTCGCGGTAAAGGCGCATTTTGAAAAGCAGGTTCGCGAAAAACAGGGCGTCCGACCTCTCCGCCGCGCCCGACTTTTCGAGAAATCCGAAAGCCGCCGCCGCACCGCAAAAGTCGCCCCGCCGCGCCCTCGCGCTTCCCGCAAGCCGCACGGCGCGGGCGGAAAATTCGGCGTCGCGCATAAGTTTTTTTGCGGCGGTCTCGCACTCTTCGAAACGCCCAAGCTCGTAGAGGTACGCCGCTTTTGCAAAGAGCGCGGCGCGGTTCGAATCGTCGTAGAGAAGCGCCTGATTGCAGAAATTCAGCGCGGAGGAAAAGTCCCGCGCGTCGGCGGCGCGTTTTGCGAACCACAACAGAATTGCGGTGTCGGAACCGCCCGACAGCGCAAGAGAGTCCCGCATTTCGGCGAGGGCGTCGGAATCGCGCCCAAGCTGCGAAAGCGCAAAGCCGAGGTTTTTCCGCGCCGCAAAAAACGACGGCGAAAGCTCCGCCGCCCTGCGGTAGGACGCAACGGCAGATTCCGCGTCGCCGCCGCGCATTTGCGCGTTGCCCAAGTTGAAGAACACGACAGCCCCAGCCCAATTTTTTCGGGAGGCGTCGAGCAGGATTTCGAGAGCCGCCGAATTGTCGGAAGCCTCCGCCGCCGCGCGAACCGCCTCCGCCTCCCTGCGCGAAACCGCCGGCGACGCCCCGAACGGTGCGACGCCCGCCGCCGCCGCGCAAATCGCGGAGGCAAAAAACAGAAGATATGCGCCAAAAATTTTCATTTCACTATTTTAAAGGGTATCGGCAGAACGAAGCGCGCGCGCACGCGTTCCCCGTTTTTCATGGGCGATTCGTAGCGCAATTTCAAAGCCGCGTCAACCGCGCTTTTTTCGAACCGCGCGTCGGTAGAGCTTGCCACGGACTCAACTTCAACGCTGCCGTCGGAATCGACCACGACGTTCAGCAAAACCTCTCCCTCGATTCCGCGGTCGAGCAGCTTGCGGGGGTAGTCTATGCGGACGGAATTAAGACGCCTCGGAATTTTGTCGAGCGCGTCAAGCTCGAAGGCGTCGAATTTCGTTTCGGAATCTGAAAGCCCTCCGACGAAAGAGTCGAACGCGAGGTTTCCGCCCGCGCCGAAATCGGGAACGGCGACGCCCACCGACGAAAAGTCGAGCGCGGGCACGGTAAATTCCGCAGCCTTCTTTGCGCCAGAAAAATTCGGCACGACCGCCGATGCCCCTCGTCCCGAAGCCCCCGCGTTTTTCGCGCCGCCGTCCGACTGTCGCTGCGCGGCGGAATACACGCGCACAAGCTTGGGCGGCCGCCCCGCGGCGTCCCGACGCGAAACCGCGACCGAAAGCGGAAGCACCGCAAACGCCGCCAATGTCGCCGCCGCCGCGCAAATCGCGGAGGCAAAGCCGTAGTTTTTGGACTGGAACGCCGTCTTCATTTTTTCTCCGCCGAAACGTAGATTTCCTCCGCCCCGCACAATTTTGCGGTGTCCATGATTTCCACGAGAGTCGAAACGGGCGCGGACGAATCGCCGCGCAACACCACCGTTTTGTCGAAGCGCATGTGCGCGCGAAGACGCGCTTCAAGCTCCGCCCGCGACACCTTCACGCCGCCGACCGAAACCGACGAATCGGCCGCAATCGAGATTGTCAGCGGCTTCGATTCGGGGCGGACGGCAGTCGCCGCCTTCGGCACGTCGATTTTCACCGCGCCGCCGTCCGAAAACGTTGTGGTCACCACAAAGAAAATCAGCAGTATGAAAATGACGTCGATTAGCGGAGAAATGTTTATCGACTCCTCGCCCTCTCCGTCCGAAAAATTTGGTCTGCGCAGGCTCACAATGACTCCCTCCCGAATGACGACTCCCGCGCGGCAAGAGTCGTCAGAAGCTTCCGCATTTGCGCATGCGCGAACACCGCCGCAATCCACGCGGGAATCGCAACGACAAGCCCCGCCTGAGTGGTTATGAGCGCAACCGAAATTCCCTCGGCGACGCCCGCGGAGGAATCGGAGGCGGAGGAGACAATGGTTTCGGTCATTCCCGCGACAGTCCCCAAAAGACCGACAAGCGGCGCGGCGACCGCCAGCGATTTCAGCATTTTCACCCTGCGCTCCTCGTCCGAAAGCAGTTCCGACCGCAGCCGCGCGAACGCCGATTTTACGTCGGGCGCGGAATTTTCCGATTCGAATTTTACGAACTCCCGCGCGAACGATTTTTCGTCGGCGCAAAGCGCGTTAAGCCAGCCCAGCCGCAGGGACGTTTTAAACGCGCAAAAATACGCGTACAAGGCAATCGCCGCCAGCGGATACATCAAAATTCCGCCCGCCGCGAACACCCCGCAAAACAACTCCGCAAAAGATTCCGTCATTTTTTTACCACCGCCAGAAACGACGACGCAAGTTTTTCCATGTCGGCAAGAACCGCGCGCGCGCGGCGCGTCAGGAACGCGTGGGCGACGAACGCGGGTATTGCCACAATCAGCCCGTACTCGGTGGTTATCAGAGCCTCGCCGATTCCCGCGCCGAGAAGCCGCGCGTTGCCAAGCCCCTGCGCCGAGAGGTCGGCGAAAGTTTTGATTATGCCTGTTACCGTCCCCAAAAGCCCGAAAAGCGGAGCGACCGTCGCCGAAACCGACAGCACCGACAATCCCCAGTGCAGACGCCCGCCGACCGAAAGCATGTGCTCGTAGGCGATTTCCTCCAACTGCGAAACCGGCGAATTGCGCGATTCAAGCATCGCAGAAAGCATGTCCGCATAGGGATAGCCCATGCGCCGCGCGGCGGTTTCGGCGGCTTCCGCGCCCCTTTCTTCCAACGCCGAAAGCACGGCGGATACCGCGTTTTTCGGGGCGCGGCGCAGGCGGGCAAAACTTGCGGTTTTCCACAAAAACACCGCAAGCGAAATGAGTCCGAAAAAGAGAATGGGGTACATCAAAACGCCGCCGACGGCGACGTCCTCGGCAAACGTGCGCGACTTCGATTCGGCGTCGAACAACGCGCCGCCCGAAACGTCGGCGGGCAGAGTGCCGGCGCGCCCCCCGGCGAAGTCCGCAATTTCCTTCGCGCGGGACTCTCCGTACAACGCGCCCGACTCCGCCAAAAAGCCAGCGGTCGAGCTTCCCACAAAGTACGAAAACCCGCCCACCCTGAAAGTTTTGCCGACAAGCTTCTCGCCCGTCTTTGCCCGAACCGCCGTAAAATCGGTCTGCGCGAGCGGGTTGAAGAGCGACTGCATGCGCTCCGAAACCGCCCGCTCCACAGATTCCAACGACGGCGAAACCGCGCCGAAGCGTCGGTTTGCGGTCTCGAAAACGGACGCCCAGACGGAGTCGTAGAATTTGGATTTTTCCGAAAGCGTCGCAAGCGCGGAAGCCTCCGCCCTCGCCGCCGCGAGCGAAGCGTCGAGCGACGCCGACTCCTCCGCGAGCCTTGAAATCCGCGCCGCAATTTCCGCGCGTTCCGCCGCGATTTTAGCGACGGCCGCCGCGTCCGCCGCCCGCGCCTTTTCAAGCTCTCCCCGCGCCCAGTTTGACTCCGCCGCAAGCCCCGCAAAGGCGGGCGCGAACGCGGCGGCGAATAGCGCAAAGAATTTCAAAAACCTATTTCCCATGTTTTGCGCCCTCCGTTTTCAGCTCGGCAATGCCGCCGCGCGATTCCGTGCCGGAAGCCCTCAAAAAAATCCCCGTGCGGACTTTCCCGTCCGCGCCCTTTTCGACGGTCTTGTCCGCCGCGAAGAGCCTGTCGATTGCGTCCGCCAAGACGCGCAGCTTTTCGACGGCCGTCTTGCCGTCGAGGGTTTCGGGGAACGCGCCGCGCAGAATTTCCGCCGCGCGGGGGTCTGAAAGCATGGCGGCGTATTGGGCGTCGGCAAAAGACGAAAGGCGTTGCAAGTCGCGGGCGTCGGAGTCGTTTTTTGCGGAGGCTTCGGCGAGGCTTTTCCGCGCCGATTCGTTCGCCGCCGCAACCGCCGCGATTTCCGCGCGTTTAGACTTTGCGAGAGCCGCGTAAGACTTTTCAAGCGAAAGCAGCCTCGCCCGCTCTTCGCGCCAGTTTTCGAGGCGTTCGGCGGTCGCCGCGCGTTCGCGCAGAGACTCCGTAAGCGGGGCGTCGGCATCGGCGAATCCCGCTTCGGCGAAAAGCGGAACGGCGTAGAAAATAAGCATGAATGTTGCGGAAAGTTTCATCAGTCGAGCTTGATTCTCACGAGTTTTGTCTCTTTCATGTCCTCCGCCAAAATCACGATTTCCTTTGCGGACGCGTCGAGCTTTGCAAGCTCCGCGACGGCCTCGGCGTAGGAGGACACGGGCTTTGAATTTATTTCGCGCACAATGTCGCCCGCAAACAGGCGGGCGGGCAGCGCGGACGCCGCGGGGCTGTTCGGCTTTACGTATTTTATGACGGGCGGGGCGTCGGTCTTTATTTCGAGGGTTTTGCGGGCTACGGCGTCGTCGAAAAGGTATTCGCGGACGGAAAAACCTATCCTTTTAAAATACTTCGTCTTCGACTCCCTGTGGGTTTTCGGGTTCTCGCCCACGACAACTTCTACTTTGCGCGGGGCGTCGGACGCGCGGATTACCGAAAGCGAAATTTTGTCGCCCTTTTTATGCTCGGCAAACAGCAGCCTGAAATTGTAGAGCGCGAATTGCTCGAAGCAGACTTCCACCGACTTCCCGTCCACCGCCACCACGATGTCGCCCTTTTTCAGCCCCGCAGTTTCCGCGGGCGAGCCTTTGGCGATGTCGCTGATTAGAAACGCGCTGGCGTTCCCCACGCCCATCATTTTTGCGACGTCGCGCTTCAAAACCTTTGTGTTGACAAGACCGAGCCAGCCGAATTTGTCGCCTTCGGGGCGCGAGGGGCGGCGGGCGAGAATTTTGTCAAGCTCGTCGGGCAGAATGAAAGAGTCGGTCGAGACCGGCGCGGCGAGCGTTATCGGAAGCCCGTTGATTTTTTCGGCGTAGAGCAGGCGAAGCTCGCTTGCGGGAGAGTCTCCCCAGCCGACGAATTTTCCGCTTTCGTCGAATACCGCCGTGCCCACCGCCGCTACGGGAACGGGGGACGCCGCCTTCATTACGGGACGCCGCCCGATGTCGGACACATACGATTTCAGCAGGTACGGCTCGAACAAAAACTCCTCGCGCGAAATTCCCGCGCCCCACACCGTCTGCCCGCGCGAAACGCCCGCCCGCGCAAACGACGTATACGGAACGAGTCCGTCGGGAAGCCCCTTTTTCAGTTTGAGGAAGTGCGTGCCCGAAAGAGAGTCCGCGCCGAGGTATTCGGCGGAGTAGCCGTCGGGGTCGCCGCCGAAGAAGTGGATTTTAAAGTCTTTGAGTTCGTCGTGGCGGAGCGAAAGCGGAATCTCGCTTGCGGGCACTATAACCGTGCCGCCGGAGTCGGCAACCATGCCCATTGTAGCAACCTGCCGTCTGTCCTCTTCAAGCTCTATGCTGTATTTTACCGCGACCGCGCATTTTGCGCGTTCGCGGAACGCCTTTTCGCCGATTTCCGCGCGGACCATGCCCGCCGAAGCGAACGCGCAGACAAGAATTACGAGCCACCTGAACATATCCGCAAAGTTTCGCAAAACGCCCCGCGCTTGGCAACTATTTTATGACCCAATCGTAGGGGTAGTTCGAGAGTTTGCGCGCGCGGGTTTTGCGCACAACCACGGTGTCCTCTATCCTACACCCCCCTATTCCGCGGTAGTACAACCCCGGTTCGACGGTGACGACGTTGCCGGAACGCAGTTTGCACTTGCGCGGGCTTATCGAAATTTTTTCGTGAATGTCAAGTCCAACGCCGTGCCCCGTGGAATGGAAAAATCCGCCCCACGCGCCCTTGCGGAACTCGGTATAATAGCCGTTTTCGGCGAAGAAGTCGTCAACATCGGCGTGGATTTCAGAGCCTTCCGCGCCGTCGCGGATTTTCGAAAGCGCAAGCCTCTGGGCGGCGGCGACGGTTTCGACAAGCCGCGCCTGCGCGTCGCTGGGAGTTCCCTTCAAGAACGTGCGGGTCATGTCGCCGAAATAGCCCGACGACCTCAGGCGCGGGAAGATGTCGGCAACAATCAGGGAATTCGGGAGAATCGCGCCGTGCCCGACTTCGTGCGGGTCGCACGCCTGATTTCCGCCCGCGACAATCGTGTACATTGCGTCCGCGCCCTCCGCCAACGCCGCGCTTTCGACCTCGAAGCGCAGAAGCTGGCTCGAAACCGTCCGATTCCGCCAGACGAGCTTTCCGTCGGACACTTCCGACTCGCGCAGAATCTGCGCTATCCGCGCAAAGCCCTTTGCGGCTACGGCGTTCGCCTTTTCGATTTCGGCAAGCTCGCGGGCCGATTTCACGTCGCGTTCGGGGAGAATCGGGAAGTCTGCAACGGCGACGTCGAAGCCCGCCGCCCTGAGCCTTTCGAGCTGCAATGCGGGGAAATTCTGCGGCACAAGCAGCCCGCGGACGCGGGAGTTTTTGAGGATTTTCGCAAGCACGGCGGTTTCGTCGGCGCGTCCGTTCGGAAAATATTTGCGGGAAAGTGAGCTGAGGTCGAAAATTTCGTCGAGCCGCCCGCCCTTCGACAGCCGACCCAATTCGAGCGCGCCGATTAACGCGCATTTGCGCCCGCGCAGCGTGAACGCGTAGAAGGGGTCGGGGACGGGAACGCCCGTAAAGTAAAGCATGTCGGCGTCGGTTTGGCACGAGCCCCTCAAAACAATTTCTCTTTTCATTTTTTTATTATTGCGCGGGAGTTTTAATTGTACAGATTAAAAGACATGCCGAATATTGTAAAGTTCGTATGCGCGTATGCGTGCGCGTTGCTTTTGTGCGCATGCCCAGCCGACAAGCCGAAACCCGCCGACGCCGACGCGTTTTTCGACATGTCGGTAGGCGGCGTCGCGTTCAGGGCGCAGCTGGCGGTCTCCGACGCAGAGAAAATGCGCGGGCTGATGTTCAGAGACTCGCTCGGCGAAAACGACGGCATGGTATTCGTCTACGAAACGCCGTCAAGGGCGTCGTTCTGGATGAAGAACACGAAAATCCCGCTCGACATCGGATTTTTCGACAAAAACGGAGTGCTCACGGAGGTCAAAAAGCTCTACCCGCACAACCTCGATTCGGTGGGGTCGTCGCGGGCCGACATTCTCTACTGCATAGAGATGAATCAGGGCTGGTTCGGCAAAAACGGCGTCGCGGCTACGGACAGGCTCGACATGCGCAAACTCGAAGCGGCGTTGAAGGCGCGGAAATGAAAAAGTATACGCGCAGATTCAAATTCGCGGTGATTGCGGTGTCGGCGGTGGTCGGCGTCTGCGCGTACTTCGCGGCGTACTCGGCTTTCGAATCCGACATGACCGAATGGCAGAGGACGCAGAAAATAGACTTTTCGGCGAACACGGGTTCGACAAAATTCAAGGCGCGAATCGACGCGCTGTCAGTCGGGGGCGCGGCGTTTTGCGCGTGCGCGGCGGCGGCAATGGCAACAAAAAAACTTTTCGGAAAACAATGGAAGAAACGATAGCGGCACTTTCCACTCCCAGCGGGGAGTCGGCAATCGCGCTGGTAAGGCTCAGCGGCGCGGACTGCGCAAGAATTGCGCGGGAGGCTTTCCGCAGGCGGACGGTCGAACCGCGGGTTGCGAATTTCGGCGTCTACAAAAACGTCGCGGGCGAAACGCTCGACGAAGCGGTATTTACGCTTTTCGAAAAACCGGCGTCCTATACGGGCGAGGACATGCTCGAAATCTCGTGCCACGGCAACCCGTTCATCGCGCGGAAAATTCTCGACGACCTCTTTGCCCGCGGCGCAAGACCCGCGCAGGCGGGCGAATTTACGCGGCGGGCGTTCATGAACGACAAGCTCGACCTCTCGCAGGCGGAGGCGGTGGCTCTCGTAATCGGCGCGCGCGGCGAACGCGCGTTGCAGGCGGCGCAAAAACAGCTCTCGGGCGAGCTTGGCAGGCGCGTCGCCCGCATTTCCGACGGGCTTCTCGACATGTCCGCGCTGGTCGAAGCGTACATAGACTTTCCCGAAGACGACCTTCCCGAAGAGGACAAACAGAAGCTTGCCGACTCCGCCGACGCGCTCGCCGACGACGTCGAAAAACTCCTTGCAACCGCCAAGTACGCGCCGCTTGTGCACGACGGCATAAACGCCGTGATTGCGGGCGCGCCGAACGCGGGGAAGTCGTCGCTGCTAAACGCGCTCGTGGGCGACGAACGCGCAATCGTAAGCGCCACGGCGGGCACCACGCGCGACTTCATTTCCGAAAAGCTCATCGTCGGCAGATACGCCGTAAACCTCGTCGACACCGCGGGACTGCGCGAGACGGACTGCGAAATAGAGGCGAAAGGCGTGGCGATGGCGGTGGACAGGCTCAAACGCTGCGACATCGGGCTGCTTGTGCTCGACGCCGCCGCGGGAATCCCGGAGCTTCCGCACGGAACGGAGTCGGTTTTCGCGCCCCAAAACACGGTCGTTGTGATAAACAAGTGCGACCTCCCCGAATCGAAGCCCGAACTTTTCGAAAAAAGCTTTGCGGGCTTCAAAACCGTTCGGATTTCCTGCCGACAAAACGAGGGTCTTGAAAGCCTGCGCAACGCGGTGGTTGGGCTGATTGAAGAGCACTGCATAACGGCGTCGGCGGACGACGTCCTCGTGGGGGCGCGGCACGCGGCGGCTCTCGAAAGAACGCTCGACTCCATAAAATCGGCGCGCGCGAAAATCGAAAACAACGAGCCGTCGGAGCTTGTGGCGTCCGACCTGCGCGAGTCGCTCGACGCCCTCGGCGAAATCGTCGGGAAGACAGACAACGAGCAGATTCTCGACAGGATATTTTCAAAATTTTGCATAGGTAAATAACATGTGGTACTACGAAAAAAGACGGAACGAAATGCGGCCCCGTTTCGGGCGGCGCGGTTCGCAGGCTTTTCGCCGAACGCGCAATAGACGCAAACACGAAAGTGTGGTCGCCCGAACAGAAAATCTGGCTGCGCTACGCCGACTCGTCGCTGTCGCAAAGCTCGGAAAACAGGGACCGCATTTTCGAGCTGAAAAAATATACCTACCCCCTCAGGGCTTTGCTCGCCTCCCTTGCGGTCTGCGTCGGGCTGAAAACGTTTTTTCTGTGCCAAACGCTCGGAATGCACAAAGTGTACGTCGCGGCGAAAACCCCCGCCGAAAGGCTCGAAACCACAATACAATCCTCGGAAATCGGAAAGCTTGAATCGCTCTCGGCTCTGGCGATTTTCGCGCTTCTTTGCGCGGCGGCATTCGCGGGCTTCAAGTGGCTCGGCTTCGTCTCGAAATACGCGCGGAGAATGTCGCCGTCGTACGAATTTTCCGAATCGGCGAACTGGCTGTTTTTCATTCCGCTCGCAAACCTGCTTGCGCCCCAGAAAATTGCGGCATCTCTCGTGAATGCGTCGCAGGACAAACGGCACACGGGCGTTTGGGACTTCTGCGTGCTTACCCTCTGGAAGTTCTTCTGGCCCGCGGCGATAGTGCTTGTCGCCGCCGCAAACTACCTGATTCCGTCGAGATGCGCGCCGTTCGAAATAGAGCCGTACATCTACGCGCAAATCCTCGTGCAGGCGGTCTATATCTCGACGATACTTCTTACGCTCGGCGTGGTATCGACGGTTTTCAGGCTTCAACTGGCGTACTTCAAAAGACGCATGCGTTAGTTTTTGGAGAAGTCCAAATCGACGTACACGGGGCGGTGGTCGCTTGCGTCTCCGCCGCGCTTCCAAACGGCGGCGGCGCCCGAAAGGAACGGGAGCATGGGCTTCGAAAACAGGAAGAAATCGTACCTGTAAAATATGTTTTTCTTCGACCAAAAATAAGTGTACTCGCGCCCGTCTTCGTCCGACTGCGGAACGAGAACCATGCCGCGAATGTTCCGCAAAAGCGCGTCGCTCGGCTCCTGATTGAAGTCTCCCGCAACGATTACGTTTTTGCAGCCGCCCGTTTCGCTTTTGATTCTCGCGGAAATCGCCCTAAGCTCCGCAAAGCGGAACGGCGTGAATTTTTCGTCCGACTTCCTCGCCCCGAGCGGACTTTTCAGGTGGACGGCGAACGCGTACCATTTTACGCCGCGGACATCGAAGCACGCGCCGAGCGTGCCGCGCGGCGAAAAGCGGTTGTCGCCCTTGAACTCGAATTTGATGTCGCAGCAGTCCACGAATTTTTCGGGCTTTATGCGCGACATTATCGCCACGCGCGACGGCGAGTCGTAGCGGGTTGTGGCGGTGTATTCGTAGACAAGCCCCTCGAATTTCGCGAGGTCGTCGCGCAGTTCGCGCAGAAAGGCTGCGTCGCCCATTTCGTCTATCAGCAGAACGTCGGCGTTTATCGCCGCAAGCGACTTGCGCAACGCCGTCTTCTCCGCTTCCGGCTTGGGCGACTGCACGTACTTCCCGCCGATTTTCCGCCCCGCCACAGAATAGTTGCGGACATTCCAAGTGCACACGCGCACCCTGCCCTCCGCAACCGACGAAGTCCGCACGGGAACTTCCGACGGGGGAATCGGCGCGGGCTGGTCGGCGGGCTGTCCGCCGTCGAAGTCGGGCGAAAACAGCGACCACAGCACCCACAGCAAAACGACCGCCGCAAACTGAGCGGCGCGTTTCGGCGACGGTTTGCGGAAGCTACGCCTGCGGCTGGTACGGGGAATTTTCACGGCTGCCCGCGGCTATTTTCTCGACGTATTTTGCGAGTATGTCGAATTCGAGATTGACGAATTTCCCCGCCTTGCAGTCGGCGAGGTTCGTCACTTCGAGCGTGTGCGGAATGAGCCACACCGCGAGCGAGTCGGCATGCGCCTCGGCAATCGTGAGAGAAATGCCGTCTATTGCGATGCTTCCCTTGTACACGACGTACTTTGAAAATTCCGCGGGAACGGCGACGCGCAGATAATAGTTTTTGCCGCGCTGTTCGAAGTCGAGCACGGTACTGCGGACGTCCACATGCCCGCTTACGAAGTGCCCGCCCAGACGCGCGTCGGCGGCGAGCGGACGCTCCAAATTCACGAGAGCACCGCGCGACAGCCCCTCGAAGCTCGTCAGGCGGATAGTCTCTTCGAGAAGCTCGAACGACACCGTGTTGCCCTCGCGCCCGACAAGCGTCAGGCAGCAGCCGTTGCACGCAAGGGAGTCGCCCTCGGCGAGCGAGTCGGCGATAATGTCGGGAACTTCAAGCTTCAAGAGCCAAGCCGCTTTTTTTTCCTCGAAAGAAACCACTTTCCCCGTGGCCTCGACAATACCCGTAAACATAAAAATTCCTTCGTGTTAAAGATTATGAACCCAGTCTACGAAACGCCGCCCGATTGTCAAGGCGATTGCCCCGAACGCAAAAGCCCGCCGTGTAGGCGGGCGCGGTTGATTGTTCGGCAAACTCCGCCGCAAAGCCCGCTTTGCGCCCCGACGCCGTCGGACGCGGCGGGCGGAGGAGCGCGGTCAATAGCGGCGTTTTTTGGAATAGAGCCTGTCGTGAATGACCTTTTCGAGACGCAGAAGCTGGTAATCGGAACGGCGTTCGAGAATGGACTCCAAGCTTTCCATGAACGATTCGGGCGTGTAGTTTGCCGATTCGAGCAGATACATTATTATTGCGTCGCGGTGGACGCGCAGATAGGATTTCTTCTCCTCGCCTTTCGGCGCAATGCCGTTGGAGGTATGCCCCATGATTTTGCCCGTATTGAAACTGTCGCGCACGAACTGGTCGGAACGCCCGATAATGCTTCCCGCCTCCTTCGGGCTGAACCATTCCTGCCCATCGGGCACGAGCGAGGCAAAGTGCCCCGTGGGGTCTACGGATTTTTCACATTTCACGGGTCGTTTCCTCCCCTTCGTAGGATTTTATAATTGTAATCATTTTCGTAATTTGCGATTATTTTGGTTGAGGTTTATGGTGTTTAAGTTAAATTTATATTTAAAATAATTATTAAATATTATTCAACAATGTCAATATCTAAAATAGAAAAATTCTACTTTGCATGAAAAAAGAAGTTAAGATTTACGGGAATCCCGTATTTGCGGAAAGATTCAGAACGCTCATGAGCAACCGCAACGTGCGCTTGGAGGACATTGCGGAAGTGGCGGGCTGCGCTGTGAGCACGGCGAGCACATGGCGCAGGGGCAGAATGCCGAGGAACACTGGAACGCTGAAAAAAATTGCCGACTTCCTCTCCGTGGACGCCGCATTCCTTTCTGGCAATACGCCGCATGTTTCGGGGGAAATGGGCGAACCCGTTTTCTCGAACTGCGCGGAATCTCCGCTTGCGGGGGAAATCAGAAGCCATGTCGAAAGGCTCATCGGGCTTTCCGACGAACCCATGCTCGAAAAACTCAAACGCGAACTTGAAAAGAACTTTCCCGTCGCCGCCGCCACGGAATTTGCCGACCGCAAATAGACGCGCCCGAAAACGCGCCCGCCGAATATCCGCCGAACGCCGCCGCGCACGACTTCAAAAGTCGCACGCATTATACGCCCCGTGTCAAGCCCAGTAAAATTCCGCGGCGCGGGGGGCGCGGAACGCGGCGAAAAAGCTTGCGCCAGCCGCCCCTCGGACGTATCAAACAATCAAAATCCCCGAATGGAACGCAAATACTTTAAATACGGCGAAACCGAAATCGCCCACCTAAAAAGGCGCGACAAACGCCTTGCGGCGGCAATCGAAAAGCTCGGCATGCCCAAGCGGCGGGTCGAACCCGACCTCTTCCGCGCTCTTGTTTTCAGCATAATCGGGCAGCAAATTTCCACAAAAGCGCACGACTCCATTTGGCGGAAAATGACAGACGCCCTCGGCGAAATCACGCCGCAGTCGGTGCTGGCAACGCAGCCCGAAGATTTGCGCGCGCTCGGAATTTCGTTCAGAAAAATAGAATACATGCGGGGAGCTGCGGAGAAAATAGCATCGGGGGAATTCGACATCGACGCCCTACGCAAAATGACCGACGACGAAGTTTGCGAAAAACTTTCGGAAATCAAAGGGGTCGGCAAATGGACCGCCGAAATGCTCATGCTGCATTCGCTCCGACGCCCCGACGTGCTGAGCTTCGGAGATTTCGGCATTCAGCGCGGACTGCGCATGGTCTACGGGCACGGGAAAATCACGCGCGGGCTTTTCGAAAAATACCGCAAAAAATACTCGCCCTACGGGAGCGTTGCCTGCATCTACCTTTGGGCGGTCGCGTCGGGAGCAATCGACGGACTGAAAGACCCCGCCGAAAAGCAGAAGCCCCAACCGCCGCGCGGTAAAAAACCGTCGGCAAAGAAAAACACCGCCGGCAAATAGGCGGAGATTCCGCAAAACCGCGCAGGCTCGGAACGGCGGCGGGCGGACGGGAACAAAATTCAAAAAAAAAGGTTGCCCGAATGCGGGCTTTGCCCTTTTATGCAAATCCATGGCACCGCTCAAACCGGCATACTCCGCGACGGAGGAAATTTGGAATTCGGCAACACACGTCGTGGGAATACTTTTCAGCGTCGCGGCACTCGCGGTGATGGTGACGCTTGCGTCTATCTACGGAAATTCGTGGGCGATAGTTTCTTGCGCGATTTTCGGAGTGTCGATGACGGGCGTCTACACAGCCTCCTCTTTCTACCACGCAATCCCGTTCGAACGCGCAAAGAGGATTCTCAAAAAGTTCGACCACATCGCGATTTACTACCTGATTGCGGGAACGTACACGCCGTTTCTGCTTGTGAGCCTGCGCCTGCCCTCGCCCGCCACGGCGTGGATTGTCTTCGGAATAATCTGGACGCTCGCGATTCTCGGCACGGTGCTGAAACTGGCGACGTCGGGTTCTGGAACAAAATGGTGGTCGATAGGGCTTTACTTGCTGATGGGCTGGCTTGTTGTGCTGATTTCGGGCAAGCTGTTTACGATTGTGCCGACAGTCGGCGTCGTGTTCCTGTGTCTCGGCGGGCTTTTCTACACGGGCGGCGTGTTTTTCTACATGCGCAAAAGCCGCAAATACATGCACGCCGTTTGGCACGTTTTCGTGCTTTTGGGAACAATCATGCACTTTTTCTCGGTACTATTTTCCTGCGTATTCGTAAAATGAACTCGGGAAACGACATTGTAGAACAGCTCGACACGCTTGTGAAGTCGTGGGGCGGAACGCGTCCGTCGTGGGATGAATATTTTATCTGCACGGCGATACTCATATCGTCGCGCTCGGCGTGCAGCCGCCTGAACGTCGGCTGCGTGATAGTAAGCGGCGGGGAGCACCCGAACAGGATTATCGCCGCGGGCTACAACGGCTTTTTGGCGGGCGCGCCGCATTCGTCGTGCGTGCGCGACGGACACGAAATCGCGACCGTCCACGCCGAGCAGAACGCCATTTCCGACGCCGCCCGACGCGGGGTTTCCGTGAACGGCGCAACGGCGTACATCACGCACTTCCCCTGCGTAAACTGCGCAAAAATCCTGATTTCCGCGGGAATAAAATCGGTCAGATACCTGCACGACTACCACAACGACGACATCGTTTACAGGCTTTTCGAGGAGTCGGGAATTTCGGTCGCCAAGCTATGAAAAGCGCGTACGACGACTATTCATGGAGCTTTCTTGCGGCGTCGCCCTCGTTTGCGGGCGCGTTTTTCGAGGAGTCCGTCGTGCTTCTGTTGGAGGACAACGAAGACGGCTCTTTCGGCGTGATAATGAACAAGCCGCTCGACAAGACGCTCGGCGAGCTTAACCCCGACTTCCGCGACTCCGAGCTTGGCGAAATCGACGTTTTCGACGGCGGACCAATCGCAAAGGAGCGCGTGAGCCTCGCCGTCTGCTACGACGACGGCAAAAACGACGGCGCGTTCTCTTTCGGCATTCCGCCCGAAAAGGCCCTCGACATAATAAAGAAAAACCCCAACGCGAAAGTCGCCGCGTTCGCGGGCTATTCGGGCTGGGGTCCGAACCAGCTGAAAGCCGAAATCACCGAGGGCACTTGGATTGTCTCATACGCCGACGTCAACGTGATTTTCGACGTGCCCAACCCAGACCTCTGGAAGACGCTCGTTCTGCGCGAACGCCCCGAATTCGGGGCGTTGGAAGAGCCGAAGAACAATCCGTCGGAAAACTGAGGCGCGTTAAAAATACGCCTTGACGGCGAGCGTCCAGAACATATGGACGGGCAGACGCTGGGTGTTGAACTCGGCGGAGCGGAGAGTCCAAGTCAAATCCGCCTGAAAGCATTTGTAGCGGGCGGAAACGCCCGCGACGGCCTCGCCCACAAGCCATTTGGGAACGACGCCCGCGCTGTTGCGGTATGTGTTGCCGTCGAGGGTGATGTCGTAGCCCACGAAACGCGCCGCGCCTCCGCCGTACATGAAGCAGTGCCAGTCGGGAGAGGCGTCGGTGGGACGCCATTCGACGTCGTTGCCGTCGGAGGAGTCTATTCTGTTGGGGAGGAAGGAGTACGGCATGTTGAAGCCGAAGCGCAGAAGCGCGCGCGCCCTCGCCTGCGTCATGACGTTCCCCAAATCGAGCGCGAGCGACCCGACCGAATCGACTGAAAATTCGTCGGAAATCCGCGTCCGGAAGAAACGCTCCGAATGCTCGTAGGCGACGATTATCCCCGGTTCGTTTTTAATCTGGTTGTGCCAGCCGCGCGGCCAGTCCGCGCCGATTATGCTGTGGTAGAATTTCTGCGCGTCCTCCGCGAGCGACATCGGCCCCACGACGCCGAGGTTTACCGTAAGTGAATCGAGCCTGTTTTCCGACGCCTCGTGCGCCCCGAAGCCGACGTACAGCCAGCCCGCGTAGGGGCGGTCGGTCGGCGGCGGATTGGGAATGTTGATGTCGCTTGCCACGCACATCTTCTGCCCGACCGAAACCGTCTGGAACGCCTGCCTGCCGTCGGGGACAAAGAGGTCGAGCGCGGCGAATTGCAGGCGGCTTGAAAGGAAATCGCACCCCGCGCCCGTATACGAAAGCTTCAAGCCGTTCGTGTAGTAGCGGTCGGAAAAATAGATGTCGTTTTCGACGCGGAAGGCTATCGACTCCGCGTTTTGCGGGGCGGCGGTTTCGGCTGCGGGAATGTCCGAAGCGAAAGCGGCTGCGGTCGAAAGCAGAATAATTGACAAAATCGGGCTTCGTCTCATACTTCGGGAAATATGAGAATAACGTCAGGCTTTGCAAGAGGAATTTCGCTCGACGCCCCCAAAGGCGACACAACAAGACCCGCCACGGACGCGGCGCGTCAGGCGGTTTTTTCGTCCCTCGGCGAAGCCGTGGTCGGGGCGCAGGTTCTCGACATGTTCGCGGGCACGGGCTCGTACGGGCTTGAAGCGGCAAGCAGGGGCGCGGCGAAAGTCGTGTTTCTTGAAACCGACAGACGCGCCCTCGACTGCCTGCGCCGCAACGCCGCAGCCATAAAAAAGGCGGTCGAAAGCGGCGGCGGAAGCGTCTCTTTCGAAGTTCTGCCGGCCGACTGCGCAAAGTCCGCAAAAATTCTCGGCGGAAGAAAGTTCGACTTCGTTTTCGCCGACCCTCCCTACAAAATGCTCTCCGACCCCAAGCTTCTTCCGCAAATTCTCGACACTTTCGCGCAGATAGCCTCGCCCGAAACCGTCTTCGCCCTCGAAGCCCCCGCCGATTTCGAACCGCCCGCCGAAACTTTCGGCGAAAACGGCGCGTTTACAATTTTGAAAAGGCTCGGAAAAAAATCCAGGGGCAAACCGTCGCAAATTTTGTTCGCAAAGAAATGAACGAACTCGACATCGCAATAGAATCGGCAATCAAAAAGGGCTCGACCTACATTCACATCGGCAGGACCGCGCGGATACGCGTGGACGGCTCGCTCGTTCCGCTCGTCGGGGTCGCCGCGCCCGACCCGCAGACCGCGGCGCAACAAATACTAGCAAAGTTTCCGCGGGAACGCTCAAAATTTTTCGCCGAAAAGCTCGGACGCGGCGAGGACATAGACCTCGCGTTTTCAAGCCCGTCGAACGCGCGAATCCGCGCAAACATCTACATGTGCGAAAGCGGCATGCAAATCGCCCTGCGCGTAATTCCCGCGCGGCGGCTGACCGCAACAGAAATCGGAATCCCCTTTCCCGTCGCCGACATTTGCAGGCGCAGCAGCGGGCTGTTCGTGGCGACCGGCGCGAACGGCTCCGGCAAAACAACGACGCTTGCGGCGGTTGTGGACATCATAAACGAATCGCGCGGACTCCACATTCTGACAATCGAAGACCCGATTGAATACGTCATCAAAAGCGCGAAGTCGATGGTGTCGCAACGCGAAATCGGCAGGGACGCGCCCGACTTCTACTCGGCGCTGCGCTCGGCGGTCAGGGAAAATCCCGACGTCATAGTGCTCGGCGAAATGCGCGACCTCGAAACTACGCGGACGGCAATAGAGCTTGCCGAGACGGGGCACCTTGTGTTCGCAACCCTGCACACGCGCACGGCCGTTTCGACAATCGACAGGCTCGTCGGGCAATTCGGCGCGGGCGAACAGCCGCAAATCAGAATGATGCTTTCAGAAAACCTGCTCGGCGTGCTTTCGCAAACGCTCGTGCGGCAGAAGCGCGGCGGCATGATTGCCGCCTTCGAAATGCTCACCGCAAACGCCGCAGTCCGCAACCTCATACGCGAACAGCACGTGCCGCAAATTCTGAGCGTGCTCCAAACGGGACGCCAAAGCGGAATGTGCACCATGGAAGACTCGCTTCTGAATCTGGTTGAGCGCGGGCTTGTCTCCCCCGCCGACGCGCTCGACAAGGCGTTCCGCCCGCAGGAGCTTCTGAAAGCCATGCGCGACTCTCCCAAAATTCCGCAAAACGAGCTTATCGGGCTGAAATAGACGCCCGCAAATCTGCGCAAACCCGCGCAAAAAAAATGCGCCCCCCGAAAAATGCCGGACGCGCAATATTGCAAGTTTTTAGATGTCGCGGAGCACCGCAAGCCCCGCCGTTTATTCGGAAAAGTCCTTGACGAAAACCTTTGAATGACGCCCCGACGCCTCGTATTTTTCGAGTCGCGATTTAGGCAGCGCGGTCGGCGGAACTTCCGTAAATTTGCACACGTCCGAAAAGAACGGCGCGCTTTTTGTGCTGAGCGCGAAAAGCTTTTTGAAGCCCGCCTTTTTTGCCTCGCGCACGATGAATTCAACCATGTGCGTGCCGACGTCGTGCCCCTGATAGAACGGCTGGACATGCAGGCTTGCAAGCTCCGCCGCGCCCTCGGAAATGTCGAGCAGGCTGACGAACGCGATTACGCTTCCGTCCATCTCGTAGATGAAATAGGTGTCGATTTTCGACTCTATCTCCTCGCGGCTACGGTAGACCAGATTCTGCTGGCGGGTCGAGCTTTTCGAGAGGTTGAAAATCGTCGAAACGTCGTCGCGGTCCGCCTTGCGGATTTTCTGGTAGACGTCGGAGTAAATCATCGTGCCGCAGCCGACCTTTTCGAAAAGCTCGGTAAGCAGGCACGCGAATTCGCGGCCGTCGAGAATGTGCGCGCGCTGTGTTTTTGCCGATTCGAGCGCGCGGACCGAACAGCTGACTTTGGAGAACACGCGCGGGTCGAGCATGCCCCTGCGGGCTTCGAGCAGTTCGGAAACATCGGCGAGCGGCACTGCGAGAGCCTTTTCCGCGCCGATTTTAAGCCCGCTTGTCTCCGTCAAAAATATGAGTTTTGTCGCGTTCAGCCCCGTTGCGACGTCGGCGGCGAGGAGGTCGGAATTTATCCTGAAAATTCTGCCCTCCCTGTTTACGGCAACCGGCGAAAGCACGGGAATCATGCCCAGCGAAATCAGGCTTTGCAGCGCGTTGAAATCTATCTTTTCTATGCGCCCCGCGTTGAGGTGGTCCACGCCCGAAATTATCCCGACTTCCGTCGCGCGGACTGCGTTTGTCGAAACGCAGCGGATATTTTTTGTGGCGAACGCGTCTATTATTGTTTGGAGCGCGGTTGCGGAAACCTCGCGGGCGAGCGACAGCGTGGCGTCGTCCACGGGGTTTTCGCCGTAGATGTCGCTAAGCGCAACCCCGCGTTCCGCGCCGATGTCGCGCAGCTGTTTTCCGATTCCGTGCACCACTACGACGTTTATGCCGAGGCTGCGCAAAACGGCGATGTCGGTAATTACGTTTGCGAAGTTGTCGCAGGCAATCACGCTTCCGTCAACCGCAACGACAAAGGTCTGCCCACGATACAGCGGGACATATTCCAAAATGCCGCGCAAATCGGAGGCTTTAATCGTCACTTTGTCGCTTAGCGGGACGGAATTTTCCATGGCGTTATGCCCTGCTGATGTAGGTATTGTCTTCCGTGCGGACTTTGATTACGTCGCCCTGCTTGATGAAGAGCGGGACCTGCAATGTTACGCCGTTTTCGAGCGTTACCGCCTTTGTGGGAGCCGACGACGTGTCGCCGCGCAGACCTTCCGCCGCCTCCGCAACCTTGATTTCGATGCTGTTGGGAAGTTCGAGCGAAACAGGCGCGCCGTCAACAAAGAGAATGAGGTACTGCGAGCCTTCGGTGAGCCATTTTTTGTCTTCGCCGATTGTCGATTCCATGAGGACGGTGTCGTCGAAAGTTTCGGGGTCGATGAAGTGGTATTGGTCGCCGTCGATGTACGAAAATTCGAGCTGCTTGTTGGTAGTGTGGCAGAATTCCACCGAGTCCGTCGAGCGGAATTTGACCGCCGTCGAAGCGTTCGTCGAGAGGTTGCGGAGAACCGTCTGCACAAAGCCCGCCTGTCTGCCCTGCGTGCGGTGAAGCATGCTCATAACGGCGTGCGGAGTGCCGTTGTACATAATTACTCTGCCTTTTCTGATGTCTGTGGGACTTGCCATATTTTTATAGTGTTTATTGTTGAAATTTGCGGAGCTTTTGCCTCCTAAAAATTGAATCGACATTTATTAAAAAAAACGCGCCGCTCGTCAACATTTTTTGCGGATCTCCCCGACCGCAAGTCCGCGCGGAAACGGCGGGGGAAAATCTCCCGCTTCCGTCCGAAATTGCTTGCAATCCCGCAATCCGTCCGTCAAACTCAACACTAACAAGGGCGCATTGGTTTTTGGATGCCGATTTTGAAGAGGTACGCGGCAAAAGTACTGATTCGGAATTTCCCGACAATCCGATTTCGACGCGCCCCGCCGACAAAACAAACGAAAACAACGAAAGACAATGAACGCAATCAAAACGAAATTCGAACTGCTGACGCCTACCCCCAACAAAAAAACGAATTGGGACGTAATGGGAACCTACGACTCCGTCAAGGAAATCAAGGAGGCGTGGAAAAGCCTCACCGAAGCGCAGGAAGCCACCCACGTTGCCGACTTTGTCGCGTTTGTCGAAGGCGGCGAATCTGTAAGGCTGCAAATCAAGCCTACTCTTGTCTTAAACCCCGAAAGATAGCGCGGCTATCCCCGACCCTAATGCGGTTTGCCTTTGCAAGCCGCATTTTTTTGCGCCCTGAAAATCACCTCCGCCGCAAGAGTTTCCGCAGGGCGCGCGCGCCGAACGCCGCGGAGAAAAGAATCGCCGCCGTCTGGCAGAAATGGGCGGCAAATGGCATTTCGTAAAAATCGAAAGACGCCCCCGCGAAAAGTTTTTCGGGCATTCCGCGCGAGACGAAAAAATACGCGCCCGCGCAGAAAACGGCGGCGGAGGCAATCTTCGGGAGGAAGCGCAGAAAGCCCGCTCGGAGCCCGACGTGGACGCCGCACAAAACAAAAGTCCAATACGCGGAAGTTGTATGAACGGCGCGGATTCCAAGCCCGCCGAAGCAGTCGGAAAGCCCGAAAACAAAGCCCGAAAGCGCGACTCCCGACACCGCGCAGACCGCCGCGCACGCGGCAATAGCCGCCACTACCGCAGTCCCCGCCGACCTGTCGGCATTGTAGCGTCCGCGCCCCAGCGACGGATACCACGCGCGGTTCAAGACGTTGTGGAGCGCGAACGCCGCGACCGCCGCAAGTCCCAGAATTTCGTGAAGCTCCGCCCCCGTGATTCTGAACGCCAACGCCGACGGCAACAGAGCAAGCATCGACGCGTCAACCCACGTCCGCAATGTGTTAGAATTTTTCACGTCTAATTTCTCCGCATAAAAATGCCGTTTCGGCGGCGGAATGCAACAACAAGTTGCGCGTTAAATTGCGTTGACCGCCGCCGCCCTCCCCTGCTAAAAATGCGGACGGAAAATCGGCAGGGAAAAGATGAAATATATCAACCATTACCAATCTCCGATAGGCGTGCTGCTCATTGCCGAAGACGGCGGCGGTCTCTGCGGGCTTTGGCTCGACGGCGAAAAATACTACGCGAAGACGCTCGGCGGCGACTTCGCCGAAAAGCGCACGCGCACGCTCGACGAAACGAAAAAATGGCTCGACATCTACTTCGGAGGGCGCAAGCCCGATTTCATGCCGAAGCTTGACATGCGCGGATCGGCGTTCAGGCTCGAAGTCTGGAAAATTTTGCTCGAAATCCCCTACGGGCGCACGACGACGTACGGAGAAATAGCCCGCAAGATTTCCGCGCGGCGCGGCGGCAAAATGTCGGCGCAGGCGGTCGGCGGCGCGGTCGGGCACAACGAAATTTCCATAATAGTTCCCTGCCACAGGGTAATCGGAAGCGGCGGAAATCTGACGGGCTACGCGGGCGGGCTTGACGCAAAAACCAAGCTTCTGGCATTGGAGGGAATCGACGTTTCCAAGCTCGCGCTTCCGCGCGGGAGCGCGTCCGCAAAAGCGTAGACGCGCGGCAAGCCGCCCGAATGCGGGCGGAATAGGAATCAGTCGTGGATTTTGAACCCGTTGAGCCATTGTGCGGTCTCCGCGGTGTGGTGGTCGATGATTTCGCTATGCCCCAAGTCGAGACCGTCGATTGCCGACATGTCGGAGGCATCGAGGGCAAAATCCCAGATGTCGAAATTTTCCCTCATGCGCTCCGCTCGCGTCGATTTCGGAATCACCACAACCCCGCGCTGTACATTCCAGCGAAGCGCGACCTGCGCGGGCGTCTTACCGTATTTCGCCCCGATTTTCGAAAGTAGCGGGTGCGTAAAAATGCCGTGCCTGCCCTCCGCCAACGGCCCCCAAGCTTCGGGGCGAACGCCGAACGCGCGCATGTTTTCAAGCGCGGATTTCTGCGCGAAAAACGGATGAAGCTCGACCTGATTGACGGCGGGTTTTATCCGCGCGTTTACGCAGAGGTCGGCGAGCCTGTCGGGGTAGAAATTGCTGACGCCTATTGCGCGGATTTTCCCCGCGTCGGCAAGCTCCTCCATCGCCCGCCACGATCCGTAGTAGTCGCCGAACGGCTGGTGGATTAGGTAGAGGTCGATGTAGTCCAAGCCGAGCTTGCGCAGGGAGGTTTCGAACGCCTTTTTCGCGTTTTCGTAGCCCGCGTCCTGAATCCAGAGTTTCGTGGTTATGAAAAGCTCGCCGCGCGGGACGCCGCATTTTTTAAGAGCCGCCCCCACCGCCTCCTCGTTGAAATACGCCGCCGCCGTATCTATCGAGCGGTAACCGACGGAAATTGCGTCGAGCACCGCCCTTTCGCAAACCTTCGCGTCGTCTACTTGGAAGACTCCGAAGCCCTCGGCGGGAATTTCTACACCGTTGTCAAGCTTTACAAATTCCATGGCATAATCTCCTATTTGCCCGATGTCGCGCGTTCGTACTCTTCGTCCGAGACGGCTTCGAGCCAAGTGTTTTTGTTTGTGTCGGGCTTGCATTCAATGGCCAAATGCGAGAACCAGCTGTCGGGAGCCGCCCCGTGCCAGTGCACGACATTCGGGGCGATTTCCACGATGTCGCCTGCTTTCAGTTCGCGCGCGGGCTTTCCCTTTTCCTGATAGAAGCCCCTGCCGCCGACGGCTATCAAAATCTGCCCGCCCGTGTGGCTGTGCCAGTTGTTGCGGCACTTCGGGGCAAAGCTCACGTTGGCGAGCGGAACGCCCAAGTCGGGATTTTTCGAAAGCCGCGCAAGGTACGACTTCCCGCTGAAATATTTGGCGTACGCCGTGTTCTCCGCGCCGAACGGGAACGGGCTTGTCGCCGCGCCGCCGCGCACTTCGTCCGAAACTATCGAAAGAATCTCCGCCGCCTGCGCGTCGGAAACGCCGTTGTTTTTTGCTATGCCGATGTGCGCGTTAAGCTGCGGTTCTACGCCGTCCATTGCCGCAAGCATGGAGACAGTCGCGATTTCACGCGTGCGCCAGTCGAGGTTGTCGCGCGAAAAAATATCGCCAAAAAGATGGGCTTTTAGATATTCGTCGATTGCGGGAGCGAAGTCGAAAAGCTTTCCCTTGACCTCGCGCCCGACGAGCTTCGTCTGGTTCGCCGCGCCGAACTCTACGCTTTTGCCCGCGGGCGGCGGCGACGGACGCTTTCCCTCGGCGTCCTTTCCGCCGCGCTCTTCGAGAAGCCCCATGAGCGTTCCGAGCGCGTTCAGACTGCGCGGAAATCCGCAGTACGCGTAGAGCTGCACGAGCACCTCTTTGTATTCGCCCGCCGACACGCCCGAATCAAGCCCCGCCGAGAGCGCGGATTTCAAGCCCGTCTGGTCGCCCTTGGCGGCAAACGCCGCCGCGCGGACAATGTTCTTTTCGTTTGCAGTAAGACTGTCCATATTTTTTGCCGTTGTTGAATTTGAAATGAAAAGCGCATAAAGCGCCAATGCCGCCGATAATATTTTTCCCATTGAGAGTCCTTTCTTTTTGGCGAACATATTATCGTAAAAACGCGGAATTGTAAATATGCGTTCCCGCCGAATTTCTGCCCAATCCGACCTTTTGCAAAAACGCGGCAATCGGCAGAATCGGGCAGATTTTAGGTCGTAGTGTGTATTTACGAGGAGCGCAAAATCTGGTATTATCGGCGGACAATCAGGACAAAACCATGAAAAGAAAAACATTCTTGAAAATACTTCCCGCCGCATTTTTAGGCGCAAGCGCGTTTGCGGCAAAACCCGAAACAAAAGGAAACAAAATGCTCGTAGTATATTATTCCTGGAGCGGCAACACGCGCGTAATCGCCGAAACAATCAAAAAGCTGACGGGCGCGGACATGCTCGAAATCCTGCCCGAAACGCCCTACCCCGCAGTTTACGGTCAAACCGTAGACATCGCAAAAAAGGAGACCGGCGCAAAATACTGCCGCCCCGTAAAAACGAAAATCCCCGACCTCTCCGGATACGAGACGGTTTTCGTAGGCTCGCCGAACTGGTGGGGAACAGTGTCGTCGCCAATCCGCACATTCCTTACGCAGGCGAAGCTCGCGGGCAAGAACGTCGTGTCGTTTATGACGCACGAGGGAAGCCGCATGGGACGCGCAGTCTCCGACATCAAAACGCTCTGCCCGAATTCGAAAATCCTCGAAGCCCTGCCCGTTCGCGGCGGCTCGGTGAGAGGCGCAGAAAAGACCGTCGCAAAATGGCTCGACTCCATGAAACTCGCAAAATAGCCGCATGAAAAATTCGGCATTTTCGAAAACCGCCGCCCTACTCTCCGCCGTCGCGCTTTCCGTGTCGGCGGCGGGCGCGGACTGCGCAAACGTCAACCCAAAAAATTTCGAAATGGAAAAATTATCACTCACCCAGCGTTGGGACAAAGTCTTCCCCCAAAGCGACAAAGTAAAACACTCTAAAATTACCTTCGTAAACCGCTACGGAATCACGCTCGCAGCCGACATGTACGAGCCCGCAAACGCCTCGGGGAAACTGCCAGCAATCGCGGTGTCCGGTCCGTTCGGCGCGGTCAAGGAACAGTCGTCCGGGCTTTACGCGCAAACGCTTGCCGAACGCGGATTCCTCGCAATCGCATTCGACCCGTCTTACACTGGCGAAAGCGGCGGCTCGCCGCGCAACGTGGCATCGCCCGACATCAATACCGAAGACTTCTGCGCCGCAGTCGATTTCCTCTCGACCTGCGGCAAAGCCGACGCCGATAAAATCGGGATTCTCGGAATATGCGGCTGGGGAGGAATGGCAATCAACGCCGCCGCAATCGACCCGCGAATAAAAGCGACTGTCGCCTCAACTATGTACGACATGAGCCGCGTTAGCACCTTCGGATACTTCGACAAAACAAGCCCAGAAGCCCGCGCCGAGCTCCGAAAACAGCTCGCCGCCCAACGCACCGCCGACTACAAAAACGGTTTCTACGCCCGCGCTGGCGGCGTCGTAGACCCGCTTCCGCCCGACGCGCCGCAGTTTGTCAAAGACTACTACGACTACTACAAAACACCGCGCGGATACCACCCGCGCTCGCTAAATTCAAACGACGGCTGGAATAAAACCTCCGTGCTTTCGTTCATGAATATGCCGCTGCTTTCGTTCGCGGGAGAAATCGAAAATGCAGTCATGGTAGTCCACGGCGAAAACGCGCACTCGCGCTACATGGGCGAAGACGCGTTCAAAAAGCTGAAAGGCGAAAACAAAAAACTTCTCATCGTAAATGGCGCAAGCCACACCGACCTCTACGACAACAAATCGGGGAAAATCCCATTCGACGAAATCGAGAAATTCTTCCGCCAAAACCTCAAATAACGCGCGCATTCAAAACTCCGCCGCGCCGCCCCTAACCGCAGGGCGCGCGGCGGAACGCGCAAATACCGATGCGG
The DNA here is from genome assembly GCA_029269845.2 of Opitutia bacterium KCR 482. Classification (NCBI taxonomy): domain Bacteria; kingdom Pseudomonadati; phylum Verrucomicrobiota; class Opitutia; species Opitutia bacterium KCR 482. The sequence continues at coordinate 2,223,279 of CP149973.1, read as the reverse complement.
AAATTTCTGACGGTAAACCCGCACCGCGCCACATTCTATCAATACGCGCCCGCGACGGAAAATCCTCCGAACCGACGCCTACAAAACCCGACGAACCGACGCGCTAAACACGACTAATCAAACCGCGACGTCGCGCTTGGGGGAAACGCCGAAATGCCGCTTGTACTCGCGGCTAAACTGCGTCGGACTCTCGTAGCCTACGGCATACGCGGCGTTCGCGACAGTCTCGTTCGACGAAATCATCAGCCTTCGCGCCTCGTGCAAACGCAGATTCTTCTGGTATTGAATCGGACTAACCGACGTCACCTTTCGGAAATGCCTGTGGAAAGTCGTCGGCGCCATGTTCACATACTTCGCAAGCTCCTCTATTTTAAAAGGCTTCTGGTAGTTGCTTTTCAGCCAGTCAACCGCGCGCGTAATCTGGTTGTTCTGAGTGCCGAGCGTGCAAAACTGGCGCACATGCCGCCCCATCGGACTCATCAAAATGCGCGAATATATCTCGCGAACGATAATCGGCGCAAGAATCGGAATTTCGTCGGGACGTCCAAGCATCTTCACGAGCCTTAGAAACGCCTCCATCAAACCGTCGTCGGCGTCGGCTACGGCAAAGCCGCCGAAAAGCGTGTCGCCTTTGATTTTTTCGAGAGGCATCTCGGAAAGCATCTGAGCAATCAGTTTAAAGTCCAAATCGAGCGAAACCGTTATGAGGGGTTTTTGCGGGGACGCCTCGGCGACGCAACTCGTGGCGGGAATGTCAATGCCCGTGATGAGACATTGATTTTGGCGGTAGGCGATTTCGCCGGAAGTTGTGATAGCGCGCTTGCTGCCCTGAATTATGAGAATGATTTTCGGGGTGTAGAAACACTTTTCGAACCTGTTGCAGCGGTCGATTCTGTGTAAATAAAAGCCTTTGATGTCAGTCTCAAAAAACCTCTCGGAGGACAGATATTTGAGGACAGACTTTTTCAGTTGCGAATTTAATTTGTCAACACTCATCGTAAGAAGAATCGCCGAAGATTTTGGCGAAAGGCGGAAAATTTGTCAAGCCGCGCGAACGACATGAGGCGACAATAAAAAAACGAAAAAAAAGCTTGCAAAACATAAAAAAGCGGGTTCAATGCAAACCTTATTAATTAACGGGGGTATAGCTCAGTTGGTTAGAGCACTTGCATGACACGCAAGGGGTCGCAGATTCGAGTTCTGCTACTCCCACCATTTAGAACAACTTCCAAGTCTTTGGCTTGGAAGTTTTTTTGTGGGAGTCAGAACAGGCTTTTCCGCTCATCGTCAAAGATAGTGGGATGAGGGTAGAAGAAGAAAAAAAGGGAGGCAAAGAGGACGGAAGTCCTACAATGCCTCTGATGTTGTTTAGTTTTTATAGAGTAATACGAAGTTGGCGGAAAGGTCGAGACTTTTTTGCGAGGTTGGAATACAAACAAGACGGCATACCGTCTTGTCGCGGTTGCGGGCATAAGAAGGTTGTATTTTACGACCATTATTACAGGAAGGCGAAAGTAGCGTCGATAGACGGGCGGATATACGATGCAGTCATAAAGGCGCGTCGATACCGGTGTCCGAAATGCGGAAGAATTTATCGAGAGCCGATACGTGGGTTGAAGAGCAATAAGCGAATATCGGAGAGTGCCAAAGACGAAATCATCAGTAAATACCTCGATGGGGCGACAAACAAGAAGATATCGAAAAGGTTGGGGATATCGCAAAGCACAGTGGAGCGGGTAATCCACGAACGCTTTGAACTAAAGGTCAAGGAGCAACTAAGCTACGAATGCCCGTCAATCATCGGCATTGATGAACACAAAAGTTGCGAAGCAAGCTTTTGGGAAGCATAAAACACGAAGTGTTTTACCCGAAGGGCGAGAACAGCGCGGATTTTGCGAAGCAAAACCAAGCGAGCGAGTGCAACATACGATACATAAAGGCTACAAGTTTGCGACAACGATAGCGGATTTAACGCATCATAGGGTATACGATGTGATAGAGGGGAAATCTCGCAACTTGGTGGAAAGTAAGTTAATGAGCTACAAAGGTCGGGATAAAGTAAAAGTAGTGTGCATGGATTTAAGCAGCAGCTACCGAAGCATAGTAAGGCGGTGTTTTCCGAAAGCAAAAATAGTGGCGGACAGGTTCCACGTTATAAGATTGGTGCTGTATCACTTTATGGAGTTTTGACTCGCGTTTGCATGCGCAAACCGTCTCGCCCTTCGGGTCTCTGGCCTGCGGCAAAATCTCATTCGCGCTTCGCTTGAATTGCAAAGCTGCACAGGAGGAAGTAAAATGGAATAGAAAGTTGACATACCCATTGCGAAAACGAGGAGATAGGTTGAACTCCGAAGAGCTTGAGCGGTTGGAAAAGTTTTTTGAGGACAATCCCGCGATAAAGCTGGCTTACGAGTTTAAGGAAAGATTGTGCGAGCTGCTGAACAGGAAACATCAAACGGCAAAGGAATGTAAGAGAAATATAAGAGAACTGAAAACAATGATGAAACAGATGAAATACGAAGCGACACAAGAGTTTGAGAGGATAGCAGAAACCATAAGCGACTGGTTTGCGCCGATAATCCGAATGTGGAGATTTACAAAAAACAACGGAATAACCGAGGGCTTCCACAGGAAAATGAAACTAATACAACGAATGGCTTACGGTTATCGAAACTTCCAAAATTACAGATTGAGGGTCTTGGTTCTATGCGGCGTCTTTCATTGAAATCCACTCTCTTTGGTGTTGACCCAACTTCTAAAATGCCGACAAAAAAGCCCGCAAGGCTTGGTGGATTGCAGGCTTTAAAGTAATGCTCGAGGGGGGACTCGAACCCCCATGACAGTGAAGTCACATGAACCTGAATCATGCGTGTCTACCAATTTCACCACTCGAGCGAAAGGGTTTTTATTTGGACATCTTAAATTTCAATCGGCCTGTATTCCCTTTTCCGCCGACGTTCCCCGGCAGAGATTCGAACTCCGACTAGATGAACCAAAATCACCTGTGCTACCATTACACCACCAGGGAGAAATTTATTCTGTCGCGCCTTTTTGGTGGAGATGATCGGGTTCGAACCGACGACCCCCACAATGCCATTGTGGTGCTCTTCCAACTGAGCTACATCCCCAAAAAAGTATTCAAACAACACTGTCGCAATTTTTCCCCGCGTCAATGATTTTTTTTACTTTTTTCGCGCAACGCCGCTTTTGTGTTTTATACTTGCATTGCGAATTGGCGTATTTCGCGTTGTAGGGCTATTTTGATTATGCGTGGTGTATCCGTTTGGGCGCAAAAAATCGGCGCACAAATGTGCGCCGACAGTCGGATTCCCTTTCAATTCGGGAAGTTTGTGCGGAAGCTATTTCTTAGCCGCGCATTTTTTGCCGCAGCAAGCTTTCTTTGCGGGAGCGGCTTTCTTAGCGCAGGGCTTTGCCGCGCAAGCTTTCTTTGCGCATGCCTTTTTTGCGGGAGCTTTTACGGCTGCCTTTTTCGCCGGAGCTTTCTTGGCGGGTTTTGCCACGGCTTTCGGAGCTGCCTTTTTTGCCGCCGGTTTCTTTGCGGCGGGCTTTTTTGCGACCGCCTTTTTTACGGCTACCTTTTTCGCAGGAGCTTTTACGGCTTTCTTTACCGCGACCTTCTTGACTGCCGCCTTTTTCGCCGGAGCTTTTTTGGCTACCGCCTTAGTTGACACTTTCTTGGCGGGAGCTTTTTTTGCCGCCGGTTTTTTTGCTACTGTTTTTGCCATATCTTCTCTTGTTTTGTTATTGTTGGTAAGCCGCCGTTTCCGGCGGGACTATTGAAATGGCTCTCGATATTTTCCGACATTCCGCGAGAGGAAGTATTGCCGAATGGGAGACAGCGACCCAAAGTATCCGTTTTGGACACTCGGTGCGTTGAAATTGTCATTTCAGACATCATTTTTCCCGTTGGCTATCAAAATATGCAAAACCGACTGCGGCTTTATAAAATTTTCGATTCGCCACCTATCGTTTTGTTATCTTACTTTTGCACTTTTTTTGAAGCTTTGGCAACAAATTTTTTTACGGTTGCGTAAAAAATCATTTCAGAAGACTCTTATACGGAAAGGACTTCAAAACTTCCCCGATTCCCATCTTGTATCCCGCAAAAAATTCCCTTGCGGGCATCATTTTGGCGCAGGGCTTTTGGAGGCTTTTGAAGACGACCGCCCCGTTGCCGCACGCGACGGCAAGCCCGTCCGCCGACGCCGAAAGTATCGCGCCTGCGGGGTGTCCGCCGCCGCAGTTTTCGCACGACGCGTCCCGCACTTTGATTGCGTCCTCGCCGTATTGGAGCACGCCGAAGCCGAGTGCGCGGACTCTGTCGCGGACAGATTCCGCCGAGCCCGAAAAATCTATGTACATATCCGACTTGTCGAATTTGCGCGTATAGCTTGCCGCCGATTCGTCCTGTTCGGCGAATTTTGCGGTTTTGTTTTTTACGGATTCGAGGTTTCTTGCGAGGATTGCGGGGCACGCCCTGCGGAATTTAAGCCGCAGAGATTCGGCGGTGTCGGTTTCGGCTATTGCGATTTTCTCGATGTCGCAGACTGCGCCCGCGTCCATTTTTTTCACTATGCGCATGAGGCTCACGCCCGTTTCGGAATCGCCCATTGCGATAGCCGTTTCGATTGGCGACGCCCCGCGGTATTTGGGAAGAACGGAACCGTGGAGGTTCAGGCAGGGGTATTGACCGTAGTTTAGAACGTTGTCGCGGAGCATGCAGCCGTACGCCATGACGATTATCATTTCGACGCCGAGTTCGCGCAGCCGCGCCACGGTGTCGTCGCCGACTCCGCCTTCGGGGCGCAGGAGTTCGACTCCGTTTTCGATTGCCCATTTCGAGACTTCGTTGGGGGCGATTTTCCTCCCCCTGCCCTGCGGTCTGTCGGGGTTGCTGACGACGCACGCGAGGGGAAATTCGCGCGAGTTGCGCAGAAATTCGATTGCGTCGAGCGCGATGGGGTCGGAGGCGAAGAAGGCGGTTTTTGTCATTTGCGTTTTTTGCCCTCCATGCGTTCCTGCAAGGTCTGCGGCGTTTTGCCGACAGTTTCGAGCTTGATTGCGACGCCGCCGAGGTTGAGCTTTTCGCGCAGACCGTTAACGATATAGCGGCGGTACGTTTCGGTCAGGACGTCGGCGCGGTTGCAGTACATTCTGACGGTATAGGGGCGCGACGAAATTTTGACGCTGTAATAAACCTTGAAGCGTTTGCCCTCGATGTATTTCGGCGGGTTCTCCTCCAAAATCGACTTTATGCACGAGTTGAGTTTGGAGGTCGGCACGGAAAGGTTCATTTTTTTATACATGTGCCACGCGGCTTCGAGCAGTTTATCGACGCCTTTGTTGTCTTTTGCGGAAACGAAGAACATGGGGGAGTCGCCGATGGCGTAGAGTTTTTTGCGGACGGCTTCGTCGAATTTTTTGCCGAATTCGCGGATATCGGAGTAGCCGCGCAGCGGGGCTTTTGCGAAAGTCTCGGTTGCGTAGTCCCACTTGTTGACGACCACTATCAGCGACGCCCCGCATTCGAGGATTTCGCCCGCAAGACGCTTGTCAAGCTCGGAAACGCCCTCCATTGCGTCGAGCACGAGAAGCACGACGTCGGACGCCTCTATCGCCTTGCGCGTGCGGAGAGACGAAAGGTAGTCGAGCGACGTATTCGTCTTGCGTTTTACGCGAAGCCCGGCGGTGTCGAAGAGGCGGAATTTCATGACTTCGCCGTTTTTCAGCGGCGCGTCGATGTCGCATTTTACGCTGTCGCGCGTGGTGCCCGCGACGTCGCTTACAATCAGCCTGTCCTCGCCCAGCAGCCTGTTCAAAATGGAGCTTTTGCCGACGTTCGGCCTGCCCGCGACGCAGATTTTGACGCGGTCGGCGGAGTCGTCCTGCGGGGGTGTGGAGATGTCGCCGCATTCGCGCTCCAAGATTTGCGCGAGCGCGTCGGTGCCGTAGCCGTGCTCGGCGGAGACTTCGACGGTATCCCTGAATCCGAGCCTGTGAAATTCCGCGGCGCGGTCTTCGTGCACGGGCAAATCGACCTTGTTTACCGCAAGCACCACATGCTTGCCCGACGAGCGCAGAAGCCGCGCGATTTCCTCGTCGAGCGGCGTAAGCCCCGTCTGCGAATCCACTACGAACACGATGATGTCGGCGGCGACTATCGCAAAATTCGCCTGCTGGTTTGTGGCGTCGGCAATAACTTTTTCGGTTACGTCGGAAGTGGCGAACATGCCGCCCGTATCCATGAGGACGGCGCGGTCGGAGAGCGGTTCAACCACGATGTCTCGGGTTACCCCCGGCTGGTCGTGCACGATTGACACGCGCCGCCCCAGAAGCCTGTTGAACAGCCTGCTTTTGCCTACGTTGGGTCTGCCGACCAATGCCACGCTTTTAACTTCACGCTCCATAAAAAACTACCACTTTGAAATTGCCGCTTCTATTCTGTCGGCGGCTTCGACGAGGTTTTCGTAGCTCGTCGAGAAGCTTGCGCGGACGAAGCCCTCGCCCGACTCACCGAACGCCGCCCCGGGGACGACGGCGACTTTCGCCTCAGCCAAAACCTTTTTCGCAAACTCCATCGACGACATGCCGAAGCGTTTGACGCACGGGAACGCGTAGAACGTGCCCTCGGGGCTGTGGCAGTCCATGCCGATTTCGTTGAAACGACCCACGATGAAGTCGCGGCGGCGGCAGTACTGCTCGCGCATGCGCTCCATGGATTCGCGCCCATTCACCAGAGCTTCAACCGCCGCCTCCTGCGAGACAATCGGGGCGCACATGAGCGCGTACTGGTGGGCTTTCATCATGCCGTCGATTATTCCCTTGGGGGCGCACGCGTAGCCGATTCTGAAACCCGTCATCGCAAACGCCTTCGAGAATCCGTGCAGGAAAACGCAGCGGTCTTTCATGCCGTCGAACGACGCTATCGAAACGTGTTTGCCATCGTAGGTAAGCTCGGAGTAGATTTCGTCGGTGATGACGAGCATGTCCTTTTCCTTGACGAAGTCGGCAAGCTCTTTGAGCTGTTCCGCGCTCGCGACTCCGCCCGTGGGGTTTGTCGGGAAGTTGATGATAATCGCCTTGCAGCCGGGTTCCCATGCTTTGCGAACTTCCTCGATATTGAACGAAAAGTTGTCTTCGGCGCGCATTTTCGCCGCGACGGGAATGCCGTGGCAGAGGCGCACGCTCGGCGAGTACGACACAAAGCAGGGTTCGTGGTACATCACTTTGTCGCCGGGGTTGATAATCGCCCTAAGGACGCAGTCCATCACTTCCGACACGCCGACGCCCACCATGATTTCGCACGACGGGTCGTAGGAGACTCCGTAGTTTTTTGCCACGTATTTGGAAATTTCGTTGCGCAGGCGGCGCAGGCCCAAGTTGTCGGTATACGAGGTCTTGCCCTTTTCGAGCGCGAAAATCGCCGCCTCGCGGATATGCCACGGCGTCACGAAGTCCGGCTCGCCGATACCCAGCGAAATGGCGTCTTCCATGGTGGCTGCTATTGCGAAAAACTCGCGTATTCCGGAGCGCGGAATGCCGCGCACGTGGTCTGCCACAAAATCTTTTGGTTCTTTCATCTGTATAAAATCCGTAAAATGTGCTTGTAGGTAAAACAAACCGCCGCGTTGACGGCGGCGGAATCGGGGAAACGCGACGAAACTACGGCGAGTAGAAAAGGCGTTCGCCGCCGTTGACGTCCTTTTGAATGAGGAATCCCTGCTGTTTATAGGTTTTGAGAAAGAAGTGCGTTGCGGTAGAGGTCACCCCGCCGATTGTCGCCAGTTTTTCGTAGACGAAGCTCGCAACCCCGCGCAGCGATTTTGCGCGGACGAACAGAAGGAGGTCGTACGCGCCGCTCATGAGGTAGCAGGAATCGACTTGGTCGAACCTGCTGATTCTCTGCGCGAGCCTGTCGAAACCGCCGTCGCGTTCGGGGTTTATGCGCAGTTCGATTGCCGCGTGCACCATGGATTCCTCAACGTCGGGGTTTATCACCGGACGCCAGCCCAGCAATATGCCCGCGTCGGACAGCTTTTTAAATTCGGCGTCCAACTGGTCTTTTGTGAGTCCGAGAATCTCGCCCATTTGTTCGGTTGAGAGAGCCTCGCCGTCGAGCATTAATTTCAACAGTTTTTCCATTGTCTCAATATGAATCGGTTTGTTTTTTTTTTAAACACTTTTTTGCGATTTATTTTTCTCCGCAAAATTTTTTGACGAGCAGCACGGGCGACACCGCGTTTTCGGCGTCCGAAAAGCTTTCGTAGCCGTCCCCGAAGTTAGCGTCGAAAAATCCGCGAACCGCCGCGAACTCCTCCGCCCCGCCCTCGTGCCCGCGGTAGCACAATGCCGACAGAAGCCCGCGCGACTTGTCGAGAAGCCCGACCGCCGAGTCCATCGCCGCGAGCGTTGTTTCGGGGCGCGTAATCGTGGATTTGTCGGAGCGCGGAAGCCAGCCCAGATTGAAGAACGCGCACGCGAATTTTCCCGCAAGCTCCGGCGGCAGAAGCTCCTCCATTTTTTCGTGCCCCGCAAGGAACAGCTCCGCCGAAAGCGAACGCTCCGCAAGCCTCGCCCGCGCGCGTTCCAATGCCGCCGCCTGCACGTCGAAGCCGAAGACGCGCCCGCCCGACGCCGACGCGAGTTCGGCGAGAAACAGGGTGTCGCCGCCGTTGCCGACCGTCGCGTCTATTGCGCAGACGCGCGGGACTCCCGCCAAAAACTGGCGGGCGGTGTCGTGCGAAAGTCTTACGAGGTTTGTCTTCATAAAATAAAAATCGCCGTCGGGAAAACCGCGCGGCGATGGCATTTTAAAATCCTTAGAGGGAACTCATGCCAGACCGCGTTCGCTCGCGCCGTGCGCGAAGTCGAGAATCGCCCTGATTACGCGCGATGTCGCCGCGTTTTCGCGCTGCGCCAACGCCTCCACCGCGTGGGTTCTCGAAAGTCTGTGTTTGTAAATCAGCTTGAACGCGCTGTACGCCACGTCGATTTCCTCAACCGAAAACCCGTTGCGCTGCATGTTGATTTTGTTGATTGCGCATACTTCCGCGGGAGAGCCGTCAGCCATGAAAAACGGCGGCAGGTCTTTCACCAGTTTCGAGCTTGCGCTGAGCATTGCATACGCGCCGATTCGGCAGAACTGGTGCGCGCCGCTTCCCCAGCCTATCACGACGTTGTCCTCCAAAACGACATGTCCGCCGAGCGCGGCGTGCGAGCTCATGACAATTTTGTTGCCCACAACGCAGTCGTGCGCGATGTGGCTGTACGCAAGAATGTTGTTGTCGTTGCCGACTATCGTATTGTTGCCGTCGGCGGTCGCCAGATGCGCGGTTGTATATTCGCGGAAAACGTTTCTGTCGCCGATGACAAGCCCAGGGTTGCCGCCTTTGAATTTGAGGTCGTGCGTTTTTCCGCCGATGTACGCGTACGGAAAAATCTGGTTGTCGCGCCCGAGAACCGTGTTGCCGTCAACCGTCGCGTGGTGCGCGACGACCGTTCCGCCGCCGATTCTCGCCTGAGAGCCGATGTACGCATACGCGCCCACTTCGGCGCCGTCGTCAAGCTCCGCGCCTTTTTCGATAATTGCAGTCGGGTGAATGTTGGTCATTTTCAAAAGCCTCCGATTACGGCGCGTCCGCGGCGTCCATGATTGCGAACATCAAATCCGCCGACGAAACCACCTTCCCCGCGACTTTGCAAGTGCCCTCGGCGCATGCGATTTTCCCGTCGCGGTTTTTCGTAATTTTCACGTCTATTTGGAGCTGGTCGCCCGGTTTTACCGCCCTGCGGAACTTGACTTTGTCCGCGCTCATGAAGAACGCAAGTTTGTCCTCCCCGTCGATTTGCCTGAGCATTAGAATGCCCGCAGCCTGCGCCATTGCTTCAAGCTGCAAGACCCCCGGCATTACGGGATTCCCCGGGAAGTGCCCCTGAAAGAACTGCTCGTTGAGCGTTACGTTTTTGATTGCCGTAAGCTCCGTATTTCCGCGCGTTTCGGTAATGCGGTCGATGAGAACGAACGGATACCTGTGCGGCAGAAGTTCGAGGATTCTGCGGGCGTCGAGAGTAGCCTCGGTAAAGATTTTGTGGTGCTCCGAATCCGCCGCCGAAACCTGCTTTGCGGGCTTTTTCGGGGCGTTTTTGAGAGACTCCATCTGCTTGTAGATTTTCTCCGTGAGCTTTGCGTTGAGCGCGTGCCCCGGGCGGACCGCCACGATGTGAGCCTTCAACTTCACGCCGAGAAGCGCGATGTCGCCTATGATGTCCAAAATCTTGTGGCGCACGAACTCGTCCTGATAGCGGAGCGGCTCTTTCGAGAGAATTTTGTTGCCCTTGATGACGATTGCCGAATCGAGACTTCCGCCCTGAATTTTCCCCATTTTCAGGAGGGGTTCGATGTCCTCGTAAATCGTGAACGTGCGTGCGGGCGCGATTGCCGCCTGATATGTTTCGGGGTCTATGTCGATTGAAAGGTGCTGGGTGTGAATACCCCTGTCGTCGGCTGAGGTGCAGGTGATTTTGAGGCCGTCGTAGGGAAGCGCGATAATCGAACGGTTGCCGTCGGAAACGGAAACCGGCTCGACAAGCGCGAACTCCTCGCGCTCGGCGTCCTGCTCCACGGGTTCCGCCTGCTGGATAAGGTTTACGAAAAGCTTTGCCGAGCCGTCGAGAATCGGGGGTTCGTCGGCGTTCATTTCAACATAGCAGTTGTCAACGTTCATGCCGTTGAGCGCGCTCACGACGTGCTCGATTGTATGCAGTTTTACGTGCCCCTCCGAAACGCCCGTGTTTCTGACCAAGTCCTGCGAGATGTGCGAAATGTGCGGACGCAGCTCCGGTTTCGAATAGATGTCTTTGCGTCTGAAAACTATCCCCGTATTTTCGGGAGCTGGTTTGAGAGTCAATGTCACTTCGGCGGCGCTGTGCAACCCCGTGCCGCTGATTGAAGCTTCTCTAAGAATGGTCCGTTGTTTCATAAATTAATACTCGGAGATATAAATAAAGCGGTTTATAGTCCCAATTTGCCCCGAAATGTCAAGGCAATTTGAACTTTCCGCCGCGGCGGACGGCGCGGGCGGCGGCGCAAAAAGGTTGAAAAGACGGAAAAATCGTGCTTGGAAAAACGGGGAAAAAGTGCAATTATCGGGCTTTCATTTTAGGGCAGATGATAGAGTATTTGAAGATTTCAAACCTCGCGCTACTAGAAGAGGCGCGAATCGAATTTGCGGGCGGATTCACCGCGATTACGGGCGAAACGGGCGCGGGCAAAAGCGTCATGCTCGGCGCGTTGTCGCTGCTTGCGGGCAACAGGTGCGGGCGCGAAATCGTAAGGAACGGCGCGGACGCCTGCCGCGTGGAAGCCCTGCTAACATTCCCCGACACATCAGAAATCGACGCGTTCCTCGAAAGCAACGGAATACAGAAATGCGACGACAACTCGCTTGTCCTAGCCCGCGTAATCAGCCGCGAAAAGGCGGGGCGGGCGGGCGTCAACGGGACACTCGCGCCGCTGTCGGCGCTGGCGGAGCTAGGTCGCATGTGGATAGACTTCCACGGGCCGCGCGAGCCGCAAAAGCTTTTCTCGGCAAAAAACCAGCTCGAAATGCTCGACAACTACGCCGGCGACAAAGCCGACCGCGACGAATACCTTTTATTATATAGAGAGCGCGCGAAAATTCTCGGCGAAATAGACGCGCTCAAAAATTCGAAAAAGCTTTCGCCCGACGAAATCGAATACCTCAAAAGCCAAATAGAGGCGATTGACGCCGTGAACCCCACCGACGAAGCGGTGGCGGAGCTTGAACGGGCGTCGAAAGTCGCGGAAATGGCGAGCGAAATCGTCGAGAAATCGAACGCCGTCTACGGGCTTTTGGAGGGCGAAAACGGCGCGTCCGAGCAGCTCGCGCAGGCGAACAGGCTTGCGTCAGACCTCGACGGCGCGGGCGACGATGCCGCCGCCCTCTCTCAGAGGCTCGCAAACGCGGCGGTGGAGCTTTCGGACATCGCGGAGGAATACGCGCGGCTTGCGCGTTCGTGCGACATGTCGGAGGAGGAAATCGCCGCAGTGCGCGAAAAAATGTCCGACTGGCTTACGCTCTCGCGCAAATACGGCGCGACGCCCGAAGCCGTGCGCGAAGCGCGGGCTGAAATGGCGCGGAAAATCGAAATGCAGTCCGACGTGGGGGCTTCGATAAAAAGGCTCGAATCGCGCGAAGCCGAAATTCTCGCAAAGCTTGCGCCGCTTGCAAAATCCGTAATGGAGACGCGCAAAAAGGGCGCGGAAAAACTTTCGAAAGAGGCGGCAAAAGTCCTCGGAAGGCTCGGCTTCAAAAAGGCGGAATTCGGAATCGCGGTATCGCCCGACCCCGAACCGTCGCCGAACTGCGGAAGCTCTTGCGAATTCGAATTCGCGGCGAACGCGGGACAGCCCAAATATACGCTCGCGAAAATCGCCTCGAGCGGCGAAATCGCCCGCGTAATGCTCGCGCTCAAAACCGTGCTCGCGCAGGCGGACGGAACGCCTGTGCTCGTGTTCGACGAAGTAGACGCGAACGTCGGCGGGGAAATCGGCGCGGAAGTCGGGAAGGAGCTTGAAAAGCTCTCCGAAAACAGGCAGGTTTTCTGCATTACACACCTGCCGCAGGTTGCGGCGCGGGCGCACAACCACCTGCTTGTGCAAAAAACGCAGACGGCTGACTCCACAAGCGTTTCGATAACACCCATCGGCGGCGACGAAACGCTCAGGGTTTCGGAGCTTGCGAGAATGCTCGGCGACAGAAACTCGGAATCGGCGTTGGCGCACGCGAGGAAACTTTTAAACATTTAACAAAAAACACTTTTCGATAAACAATGGCGAAAATCAAAAGAGGCGCAAAACTCGGCGACATCGTCGGGCGCAGACACCCCGTCGCGGCGGCGGCGATGATTATCCTCGGCGCGTTAATCGGGCTTTCAATGCTCGACTTCGCGTCGGGGCAGGAGATTTTTTTCAAACCCTATTTCGAGCCGTTCATCGCCTCCACACAAAGCGCGGGCGCAAACATCTGCGGCAAATTCGGCGCGACATTCTGCACGGCGACATTCCTGCTTCTCGGAGGCGCGGCGTACATGATTCCCGTCTACCTGATTTGGCTCGGCGCAATGTGTTTCAAGCGCAGCGCGGCGGCGGTCTCGAAAGGCGTGCTTGCGGCGTCGCTTGCGGGGCTGCTGCTGTTTTCGGTGCTGTGGTCGGTAATTCAGGCGGCGGTTGACGGAGCACAGTCGGCGTCGTTTCCGTCGGGCTTGGGCGGCAAATTCGGCGCGCTCGTGTTCGACAACCTGCTCAGGCAATTTCTCAACATAACGGGAAGCGGAATACTTGTGGGCACGCTCTATATGGCGTGCGTCGTATTCGTGTTTGTGGAAAGTCCCGCGGAGGCGGCGAAAGAGCTTGTCGGAGCGGCAAAGGCTGCGCCGTCGCACCTCTGGAAGCTCGCAAAATTCGCGTTGGCGGCGGCCGCGTGGCTGCCGAAAAAACTGCTCTCGCGCAGACAGACCGACGACGAGGACGAAGCCCCCCTGCCCCGCCGCAAAAAAATGGCGGCAAAGGCAAAACGCGCCGCAGAAGCCGAGGCGCAGTCGGCGCAAAAGGCGGACGAAATCCGCGCCGCGCAAGCCGAACAACCCGCCGACGGACAACCCGAAGAGCGGGCGGAAGCCGACACTCTCGCCGCGCCCGAAGAGAAAAAACCCGCCGAACCCGCACAGCCCGAAGAAAAGCCCGTCCCCAACGCGGGCGTAGAAATAGACGCGCCTATTAGCGACTTCTCCTCCCGCTTTGACGACGACGAAACCGACGGAAAATTCTTCGACGACTTTGAAAGGGAATTCGAGCAGACTTCCGCCGAACCCGCGTCCGCCGAACGGCAGTCGGACGACGCGTCCGAACAGCCCGCCGTTGAAGCGGCGGCGCAAAATTCCGAAACACAGCCCGCCGCCGAAGCGCAAAAATCGGGCGGCGCAATAGATTTAACGCACGTCCGCGCCGAGCAGCAAAGCCGCCCCGAGCCAGCTGCGGAGGAATCCGCGCCGACAATAGACGTCGTGCGCTTCAAGGAGGAAAAAGTGGAATTTGCAAAAGAGGAAACCACTAAAAACGGCTACGTCTTCCCGTCGATTGACCTCCTCGCCGAGCCGCAGGACAAGGACGACCTACCCGAAGAAGACTACGACTCGCGCATTGCCGAAATCGTCAACGTAATCGGCTCGTTCGGCGTGAAAGTCCTGCCCGACCACGCCTACCCCGGCCCCGTCATCACGCGCTACGAAGTAAAGCCCGCCGCGGGGGTCAAAATTAGCAGAATCGCGAACCTCGAAGACGACATCACCGCGGGAATCAAGGCGCAGAAAGTAAGAATCATCGCCCCCGTTCCCGGTCGCGGCACGGTCGGCATAGAAGTTCCGAACATTCACAGGCAAAACGTTTCACTGCGCGAGGTTCTGCAATCGAAGCAGTGGCGCGACAACAAGTTCGAAATTCCGCTCGCGCTCGGCAAGGACGCCGTGGGCGAGCCGATTGTCGCAAACCTCAAAAAAATGACGCACGCGCTCATCGCGGGCTCTACAAATTCGGGCAAAAGCGTCTGTATCAACACAATCATAGTATCAATGCTCTACAAAATGACGCCCGAAGACCTGCGCCTGATTATGATTGACCCAAAAATGGTCGAGTTGCAGGGCTACAACTCCGTGCCCCACATGCTCATTCCCGTAGTTAGCGACGTCAAAAAGGCGGCGGCCGCGCTAAAATGGCTAACCGCCGAAATGATGCGCCGATACCAGATTTTCAATAAAACGGGAGTGCGCAACATCGACGGCTTCAACGCGAAAATCCTCAAAGACAAGGAGCAAATGCGCGAATCCGAACGAGAGTTCGCCGCGCTCTCCCCCGAAGAGCGTCAGGCGGCAATCGCCGCCAAAGAGGAGGGCTTGGACGAAAACGTCGAAATCCCGAAAGAAAAACTGCCGTACATCGTCTGCATTATAGACGAGCTTGCCGACCTTATGAGCGTAGTCGGCAAAGAGGTGGAATCGTACATCGCCCGAATCACGCAGTTGGCGCGGGCGGCGGGCATACACATGATTATCGCAACGCAACGCCCCGACGTAAAGGTCATCACGGGGCTGATAAAAAACAACCTCCCCACGCGAATCGCCTTTAAAGTTACATCGCAGATAGACAGCCGCACGATTCTCGACCGCAAGGGCGCGGAATCGCTCATCGGCTGGGGCGACATGCTCTTCCTCAACAACGGCACGTCCGACCCCGTCCGCGCGCAGGGAGCGTACCTTTCCGACGGCGAAATAGAGGCGATAGTGGAGGCGTTGAAGGTGAACGGAGAGCCGCAGTACGCCGAAGACGTGCAGTCGGAAATCGACAGCGCGACCGACGAAGAAGACGACGCGGGCGACGGCGGCGAATTCGGCGACCCCATGATAGCAAAGGCGGTCGGCATAATCCGCGAGACGAAGAAGACGAGCATTTCGTTCCTGCAACGCAAGCTCGGCGTGGGCTACAACCGCGCCGCAAACATCGTCGAGGAATTGGAGCAGCGAGGACTTATCGGGCCCGACAAGGGGCAGGGGCAGCGCGACATATTTCTATAATTTAACAATTTGGATATAAGCGACTAACTAACTTCAAATATAAAAAATGGTTGACTAATCGCGCTTTTTTTATATTTCTGCCGACTTTTACTAAAAAATTTAGAGGAGACAATCCCGATGTTAGTTGAAATGTTAAAGTCCAAGATACTGCGAGCCGAAACGACCGACGCCCGCATAGACTACGAAGGCTCGCTTGCGATAGACTTGGACCTCATGGACAAGGTCGGCATGCTGCCCTACGAAAAAATCCTTGTGGGCAACATCTCGAACGGCAAACGTTTCGAGACATACGCAATACCCGCCCCGCGCGGAAGCGGCACGTTCTCGGTGCGGGGGGCGGCGGCGCACCTCGGAAACGTCGGAGACCTTCTCGTAATCATGTCGTTCGCGCAGGTGGACGAGCGCGAAATCGCAAAACACCTGCCGCGCACGATTACGCTGGCGGAGAAAAACACGAAAATCATAAAGTCGCAAAACATGATTGCATAGCTCGAACGCGCAGGCGTCGGGCTTGTTTCGTAAAAGAATTTCCAAACATCAAACACTAAAAGATATGTCATACAAACTGTTCATACCCGGACCCGTAGAGGTCTCCGAAAAAACATACAAGGCAATGACGACACCCATCGTGGGACACAGAAGCAAAGACTTCGTGAAACTCGTGGACAACATCATGCCGCGTCTCAAACAGTTGTTCTATACGAACGACCCCGTTTTCCTCAGTACAAGCTCGTCGTGGGGCGTAATGGAAGGCGCAATCCGCAACGTAGTAAAGAAGGGCGTGCTCAACTGCTGCAACGGCGCGTTCTCGGACAAGTGGTACGACGTATCGAAACGCTGCGGCAAGGAAGCCGGCGAATTGAAGTTCGACTGGGGCAAACCCGTATGCCCCGAAGCCCTCGAAAAGGAGCTTTCCACAAACAAGTACGACGCCGTAACGATTATCCACAACGAAACGTCCACGGGCACTATGAGCGACATCAAGGCGCTCTCGGAAGTGCTTAAAAAATTCCCCGACGTCGTTTCGATTGTAGACACCGTAAGCTCGTTCTCGGCAATGCCCATCAAGAAGGACGAACTCGGAATCGACGTAATGGTAACGGGCTGCCAGAAGGCTCTCGCAATTCCTCCGGGACTCTCGTTCTGCTCGGTTTCCGAAAAGGCGATGAAACGCGCCGAAACGGTCGAAGGCAGAGGCTACTATTTCGACTTCCTCGAATTCAAGAAATTCTTCGACAAGTCGCAGACCCCCTCCACCCCGATTATCTCGATGCTCTACGCGCTTGACAGCAAGCTCGACGACATCTTCGAAGAGGGCGTCGAAAACCGCTACGCGCGCCACGCCGAAAACAACAAGCTCGTCCGCGACTGGGGCTACGCGCACGGCTTCGAACTTTTCCCCGAAGAAAAGTTCGGCTCGGTAACGCTCAACTGCTTCAAGAACAACCTCAACGTAGACCTCCCCGCGCTGCTCGACGAGCTGAAAAAACGCTTCAAGATGGTGTTCAACGGCGGCTACGGAAAAATCAAGGGCACGACGTTCCGCATCTCGAACATGGGCGACGAAACGCCCGCGACGATGAAGGAACTGCTCGACAACATCGACACGATTCTTCCGAACTACATCAAAAAGTAGTTTCGGTTTCCGCGGTGTGCGCGCTTCGGCGCGCACGCCGATTTTTTTTGAGAAGAAACAAATACCGTATTAGAATACTTCCGTTTTTTTAGAATGAAAAAGCTTGTTATTTCGGAAAAACCGTCGGTTGCGGCGGACATCGCAAGAGTGCTCGGCAGGGCGAAAAAATGCGACGATTATTACGAAAACGACGAATACGTAATCGCCTCCGCGCTCGGACACTTGGTGGAACTCAACATGCCCGCGGACATCGACAAAAAATACGCCCGCTGGTCGCTCTCGAACCTCCCGATTATCCCCGAAAAATTCAAGCTCAAGCCCATCGAAAAGACGAAGGCGAAGCTCGCCGCGCTCAAAAAGCTGCTCTCCCGCAAGGACATCGACGGTGTAATCAACGCGTGCGACGCGGGGCGCGAGGGCGAACTCATTTTCACGTACATCTACGAAATCACCAAGTGCAAACTGCCGCGCCAAAGGCTGTGGGTTTCGTCGATGACGCCCTCCTCCATCTTGGAGGCGTTCTCGAACCTGAAATCGCAGGAGGAAATGGAGTCTTTGCAGGACGCCGCCCGCTGCCGCAGCGAGTCCGACTGGCTTGTGGGCATCAACGGAACGCGGGCAATCACAAGCAGAATGTACGGCTCGCGAGGGAAGAGCCTTGCGTCGGTCGGGCGCGTGCAGACCCCGACGCTCGCGATGATTGTGGAGCGCGAGCACGAAATCCAGAATTTCAAACCCACACGCTACTGGAAAATCACCGCCGAATTCGAAATCGAAAACGGCAAATACGAGGGCGTCTACCAGCGTCCCGACTTCAAGCAGAAAGACAAGGACGCCAACGACAAGGCGGACAGAATCTGGTCGCACGCCGACGCCGAAAGAGTCCTCAACGAAGTCCGCGCCGGGGGCGGGGCGAAAGTGAGCGACAAAAAAACGCAGTCAAAGCAAATCGCCCCGCGCCTCTACGACCTCACAACCCTACAACGCGAGGCGAACAACAAATACTCATTCCCCGCAAACAAAACGCTCAGCATTGCGCAGTCGCTCTACGAAAAGCACAAAATGATTACATACCCGCGCACGGACTCCCGCGCCCTCCCCGACGACTACCGCGGGGTTGTCGTCCGCACGATGGAGTCGATGGCGGAACCCTACCGCAGATTCGCGCAAAAGGCGGTCGACGAGGGCTACGTCAAAAAGGCGGGCAAAAGAATTTTCGACAGCAAGCAGGTCAGCGACCACTTCGCGCTCATGCCCACGGACGTTTCGGGCAAAAAGCTCACCGACGACGAAGCTAAAATCTACGATATGATTGCCCGCAGGTTCGTCGCCGCGTTCTACCCCGAAGCCGTGTTCGACGTCACGACGCGCATTTCGGCGGTAGGCTCAAACATCTTCAAAACCGAGGGCAAGGTGCTCCGCTCGGCGGGCTGGCTCGACGTCTACAACAAGGAGACGTCCGACAAGGAAATCCTGCCGCCGCTCGCCGACGAAAAGGAACGCGCAAAAATGCTCGAAGCGCATCTCAAAGAGGAATCCACAAAGCCGCCGGCGCGGTACACGGAAGCCACGCTCCTCTCGGCAATGGAGGGTGCGGGCAAGCTCCTCGACGACGAGGAACTCGCCGACGCAATGAAAGACAAGGGGCTGGGCACGCCCGCAACGCGCGCGCAAATCATAGAAAACCTCATCGCCCACAAACTGGTCGAACGCGAACGCCGCGACCTAATCCCGACGGCCCGCGCCGAAAGCCTTATCCGCTTCCTCGACGCGCTCGCAATCGACGCGCTCACAAGTCCCTCGATGACGGGCGAGTGGGAGCAAAAACTCCGCCTTATCGAGCGCAAACAGCTCTCGCGCAAAACGTTCATGGACGGCATCTGCGCAATGACGACGCAAATTGTGGACAAAGCCCGCAACTTCGTGGAGGAGGAAGTGGAATCGCACGAAGTCGATATTCCGAACCCGATTGACGGCTCGAAGCTTATAGAGACTTTCCGCGCGTACAAATCAAAAGACGGCAAGTTCATAATTTACAAGACGATAGGCAACAGGAAAATTTCGGAGGAGGAAGTTCGAGAGCTTGTCACAAAGGGGAAAGTCGGGCCGCTCGAAGGCTTCAAGAGCAAAATGGGACGCCCCTACACGGCGACGCTTAAACTCGACGAAAACTTCGCCGTAAAATTCCAGTTCGGCGACAACCCCGACGGCACGGAACGCAGACCCGAAAACCTCGAAGACGCGCCCGTTGTCGGCAAATGCCCGAAGTCGGCAATGGGGCTTTGCAAATGCAAAACGGGAGAGCTTGTGGAAACGGAAACCGCATACGTCTGCCGCTGCCCGAAAGGCGAGGAACGCAAGTGCTCGTTCAGGCTCGGCAAGACAATGCTTTCGCACACAATCACGCGGGCGGAAATCGAAAGCCTCACAAACACGGGCAAAACCCCAGTTATCGAGGACTTCGTTTCGAAGCGCACGAAAAAGAAGTTTTCGGCGTCGCTCGTGCTCGACGCCCGCGGAAGCATCTCGTTCGAATTCACAAAACGGACGGGCAGAGCCGAACCGAAAGAGCAGAAGAAATAGCAAAACACCGACGCGCGTTTTCGGGAAACCCCGCGCTATTTTGGAAGCCCGCTTTGCGAAACTTTCGATAAGCATTGTGCCCGTTTTTTAATCCGCCGAAGTTTTCGCAAATTTTAGAAAATAGTTTGCGAATTTCGGGCGCGAAAAGCTCCGCAAAAAAAACCGCCGATTCGGCGGTTTTTTCGCGCACAGGCGGCGCAGCAGAAATCCTGCGCATTCCAAGACATACAAAAGGATTGACCTAAAAACGCGCGTCCGATATTTGTAAACTGCTATGCTTATAAAAAAATATCTGTGTGTGATACCGGCTCTCGCCTTTTTACTAGCCGCATGCGGCAAAGACGTGGAAACGTACAAAGTGGAGGACGTCGGCGGCGTGCCGCGCATAACGTTCGACGGCAAGCCGCAAAGGGCGCGAATGCTCTATGTGTCGCCCACATACTTCACGCCCGCCCCGCCGGAAATCAAGCCGCTCGAAACGAAGTGGCGGAGCGTGTCGTTCGACGTCGAGCCGCAAAAAACGGCAATAGACGACGCCCGCTTCCACATCAGAACCGAAAACCAAGTTTGCGAATATTTCCTCTCGAAATTCGAAATAACAGAAAAGGAAAGCGGCAAAAAAATCTTCGAACTGAAATTCGACGGCGAAAAGCCCGACCCCCGCATAAACTACTGGTGCTCGGGCAAAGGCAGGGTGAAACAGCTGCCGTTTATAATGGAAAACACGCAGGCTGACGGCGCGAAAAACGGCGCGTTGCGCGTCGCAATCACAAAAGAAACGCCTCTGCTCAACCAAATCCACGTCTACGTAAAAGACATCAAACTCGAAGCGGACAAGGCGTATACCGTAAAATTCAGAATCAAAACAAGCAAAGAATTTGCGCCGCTTAGGTATGCGTACACGCTTATGGACAGGGCGGACGGACAATACAAGGCAATCGCGCCCAAGCCGCTCTCGCGCGTCGAGCCGCAGGTAAGACTGGCGCGGAACGCGGGAGTCGACATTGTAACTTTCCCCGTTCAGGCGGCGGACTTTTTCGACGACGACGGCTCGAACTACGAGAACCTCGACGGCGCGTTGAAGTCGATTGTAAAAAACAACGAGAACGCAAAAATATTAATCCGCATCAGATTCTATCCGCCGCTGAAATGGCTGAAAGCCAACCCCGACTCTACCCTCACATACTTCGACGGCGCAAAAAGCAACCTGCACGCGTCGATTTCGTCGCCGAAATTCAGGGCGGACTCGCAGCGCGCGCTGCGCAGAATCATCGACTTCGCCGAAAAAAACTACGGCAAAAACGTAATCGGCTACCACCCCGGAGGAGGGAACTCGTGCGAATGGTTCTACGGAGACTCGCATAGCCCCCGCTGGCAGGGCTACGACAAATCTACGGCGGACGCATGGGTGCGCTGGCTCGGCAGAAAATACGCAAACGACGACGCGCTCCAAAAGGCGTGGAACAACCCGAACGCGAAAATCGCCGCCGAAAAAGTGCCCACAAAGGCGGAGCGCGAAAAACCCGACTACCTCGTAAACCCGAAAACCGACAGGCGAATCGCCGACTTCAACGAATTTTGGCAGGACGAAATGCTCGACATGATTGACTGCCTCGCAACAGTAATCCGCGAGAAAGTGCCCGACAAACTCTGCGTGTTCTTCTACGGCTACGCGGGCGAATTTTCGGGCTTGCACAACGGCGCGGCGTATTCGGGACACGTCGGGCTGGGCAAACTGCTCAAAAACGAAAAAATCGACGCCCTCTGCGGCCCGATTTCATACGCCGACCGCTACTACGGCGACGGGAAATCCACAATGGGCGCGACGGAATCAATCACCCGCGCGGGCAAGCTCTGGATTGACGAGGACGACACCTCCACATACCTCGCCCCGAAAGTCGGCAGCTACCCCGGAATCGACCCCGAACAAAAAACGCGCGAAATGACGCTCAACGTCCTCACGCGGAACATGGCGCACGAGGCGGTCAGAAACATCGGCTCGTGGTGGATGGATTTGAGCGGCAGCGGCTTCTTCAACGACGCAAAGCTCTGGAAACTCAAAACCGCGTTCGCCGAGGCGGAGACCGATATGATAAAAAACCCGTCGCCATACGACCCCGAAATCGCGCTTGTTTTCGACGAAACCTCCGCGCTCTACTGCGCCGCCCGCGCAACGTCGCGCACGATGACGCGCGAGTTCGGCAGGGCGCGCGCAACTCTCAACAGAATCGGCGCGCCGTTCGGGCACTACCTGCTCGACGACCTCCTCTTCGGAAAGCCCACAAACGCGAAGCTCGACATCTACGCCGTAGCCTACGCGCTCGACGCAAAAAAACGCGCGGCAATCAGGGAACGCGCCAAGAAAAACGCCTCCGTTTTCGTCTGGGCGCCCGCGTACATCGACCTCGACAAGGGCGATTTTTCGCCCGACGCCGTGAGGGAAACCACGGGGTTCGAAGTTGAAAATATCCAAAACGGACAAATCTTGGGAAAAATCATCACAACGGCCGCCGGCAGAAAAATCGGGCTTGGAGAGTCGTTCGGCATACCCGAAAACAAACGCTTTCCCAATCCCCTGCTCTCGCCGAAAGTCGAAAAGGGAGACATTGTGCTCGGCAACTACCAAAACGGCAAGCCCGCGCTCGTGCTCCGCGGCAAAACGCTCTTCTGCGGAACGGCGGGAATACCCTTTCAAATGTACGCCTACATGGCGAAACTTTCGGGCGCGAAAATCTACACCGATTCCCCCGCGGCGGTCTACGCGAACGGCGCGTACATCTCGATTACGCCGACCGAAATGGCGGACGGAGAAACCCGAACGGTGAAAATCGACGCGCGCTCCGACGCCGAAGTTTTCGACGCTCTCACGGGCAAAAAGCTCGGCGAACACGGAAAGGCGACAATCGAAATGAAACGCGGAGGCTCTAAGCTACTACGCTTGGGAAACGGAAACTCGGACATCAAAAAATAACCATATCGAACAAACGCATATGAAAAAAATCTACCACATTTTGTTTGCGGCGGCGGGAATTGCGCTACCCGCCTGCGCCGCGCAGACGCAATACAAGGTCGAAAGCTTCAACGGCGCGCCCTTCATAACGGAAAACGGCAAGCCGCTGCGCAACCGCATTGTCTGGGTTGCGGGAGGCTGCGGAGCAACCCTCAACCACCCGCTTTTGAAAAAGGCGAACGTCTGGAAGGAAACCGAATTGGAGTTCGAAGCCCCGAACGACCTGCCGGCAATCGTCCAACTGCGCATGGGAAAGAGCGCGGGCGAAATCTACTTTTCGAAGTGGGAGGTCTCGGAGTCGGAAAGCGGGAAAGTCGTGTTCTCGCTCGACACGGCGTCCGACAAGACCGACAAAAGCATTGAGCACTGGTGCGTGGGCTTCCGCGAAAACCCGCCCGTAAAGCTCGAAAACACGACGGCCGACGACGGCGAACGCGCCCTTAAACTTACGCTCGGCGGCGGCAAAAAGCTCGAAGGCTTCCACCTGTATGTAAACTCGATTCCCGTCGAAAAGGGCAAAAAATACAAGGTCAAGCTCCGCGCAAAAAGCGACGCCCCGCGCCCGTTCTCGACCTCCGTCTACTACTACGACAACAAATTCATGTTCGTAAAGTCCGACACGTCGATTGCCGCTTCCACAATCAGACACGCGGCGAAAGCGGGCGTTAATTTCGTTTCGTTCGAAATAAACGGCGTCTGGACGAAGCCGAACGAAAAGCCCGACTTCAAATACATCGACAGCGCCTTCGGCGTGTTTCTGGAAGCAAACCCGAAGGCGAAACTCATTCCCCGCGTGCGCCTCGACCCCCAAATCAACAAGTGGTGGCGCGACTCGCACCCCGACGACATCATGAAAAATTCCGACGGCACTCTCAACGAAACCTACGTTTCCGTGTCGTCGCCCGCCTACCGCAGGGAGGCGGCTGAATCGCTGCGGCAGTTCATCGAATACTGCGAGGAGCACTACCCCGACAACATGGCGGGCTACCACCCCGCGGGCGGAAACTCGCGTGAATGGTTCTACGGCGGAACGTGGCACAGCTCGTTCAGCGGCTACGACAAAAACACGCTCGCGGCGTGGCGCGTCTGGCTGAAAAAAAAGTACGGCACGCCCGAAAACCTCGCAAAGGCGTGGAACTGCGCCGCGCCCGACTCCTTCGAAAAAATCCCCCTCCCAACGCAGGCTGAGCGCGAAGCCCCCGCCTACATCATCGACCCAAAGACCCAGTGGAAGCTCGCCGACCTCAATCTCTTCCTGCAAGACGAGATGGCGGACACCGTCCTCGGGCTCGCAAAAGTAATCCGCAAATCCGCGCCGAACAGGCTCTCGATTTTCTTCTTCGGCTACGGGTTCGAATTTTCGGGCGTGCGCAACGGTCCGGCGTTTTCGGGGCACTACGCGCTTTCGAAAATCTTGAAGTCGTCCGACATCGACGCGGTGTCCGGTCCGATTTCGTACGCCGACAGAAATTTCGGCGACGGCAAAACGACAATGGGCGCGACGGAATCAATCACGGATTCGGGCAAGCTCTGGATTGACGAAGACGACACCTCAACATACCTCGCCCCGCGCGACGGACGCGACTACCCCGGCAAATATTCGGGGCTTTACACGCGCAAAGACTCGCGCGAAGTTCTGCGCCGCAACCTCGCGCAGGAGACCGTCCGCAACAACGGCGTCTGGTGGATGGATCTCTTCGGTCAGGGCTGGTTCGACGACAAAAATCTCTGGCGCGAAATGAAAAGCTTTGCAAAGCCCGAACGCGACATCATCGCCCGCCCCCTCCCCTACCTCCCGCAAATGCGCCTCGTCATGGACGAAACCTCCATGTGCATGGTGGCGGCAAAAGGCGCGGCGGGAATCACAACAAACAGGCTGATGTCGTTGGGAAGGGTTGCGGCAAACCGCTCCGGCGTGCCGTTCGGGCAGTACCTGCTTCCCGACGTTCTCGCCAAGCCCGAAGCCGCAAAGCTCAACGCAATGCTTTCGGTCTACGCGCTGAACGCCGACCAACGCGCCGCGTGCGCCGCCCTGCGCGAGAAATCGGCGAACATCTGGGCGTGGCTTCCCGCCTACATCGACACCGACAGGCGCGAATTTTCGACCTCCGCAACAGAGGAGGCAACGGGCTTCAAAGTCAAGCTCATCACCGCGAAAGCTGCGGCAACACCGACCGAAGACGGCGCAAAAATCGGGCTGAAACCGATAACGGGCACGGAATACGCAATGCCGCTGCTCTCGCCGATTCCCGAAAGCGGCGACCTTGTGCTTGCGAAATTCGAAAACGGCTCGCCCGCAATAGTCCTGCGCAAAAGCGGCAAGCACCCGCAGCTTTTCTGCGGCGTGCCCGAAATCCCCACGGAGCTTTACCGCCACATGGCGGAGCTTGCGGGGGCGCACGTCTACAACAAGCAGGGAGCGGTGGTCTACGCAAACGGCGCGTACATCTCGGTCGTGGCGGTAGAGGACGGCGAATACGAAATCGACCTCGGGCGCGACGGCGCGGTCTACAACGCCCTTAGCGGAAACAAACTCGGAAACTCGCGGACGCTCACGCTCAAAATGAAAAAGGGCGACTGCCGATTCCTGCGGCTGGGCAGAGGCAACTCCGACCTGTAAACCGCCCGCGCGACAAAAAAGAGCCTCCGCTTGGAGGCTCTTTTTTGTGTGCCTATTTCGACCGCAGCGTTTCGGTTTTCGGAGGCGGCAGAGTTGTACATTTCGAAAAATCTTTTCCACGATGCTTCGGACGAAAAGCTTTCGTATTCGCCCCTATTCAAAGTATCGCTTATTATTTTGTAGGATTCCACATTCGTAAAATATTCGGCTATGTAGAACAGCTCCGTTTCGAAAACGCAGGGTTCGGGAAGCTCCGACGCCCTCACGAATTCGTCCGCCGAATAGCCTCGCACGCCCGAAGCCGCAAGCCTGCGCGGCGCGCGCGACAAAAAATTTCGGAATAGGAATCTTCATTTGCCGCTTTTCATTTCGCTGCGCCGCTCTTCAAGCTCAGCCCAGCGGGTCATCAGGCGTTCGTCTTCGGCGTCGATTTCCTGCATGCGGGCGTTGATTGCTTCGAGCTTGTCGAAATTCGACACCACAAAATTCTGGTCTTCGAGCTTTGCGGCAAGCTCGGCGCGTTCCGCCTCCAACGCCTCTATTTTCGCGGGGATTGTCTCCAGCTCCTCGCGCTCCCTGTTCGTGAATTTGTCGCGGCGTTTCGGAGCGGGAGCGGCGGATTTTTCGGAAAGCGCGGGCTTTTCGGTCTTCGCCGCGCGTTTCGACGCCGCCTGCGACGCCCTGAATTTTTCCCACTCGTCGTAGCCGCCGACAAGCTCCGAAACCGAGCCGTCCTCGCCGAAGCAGAAAACGCCGCTTACGATGTCGTTCAAAAATTCGCGGTCGTGGGAGACAAGCAGAATCGTGCCGTCGAAGTTCACGAGCGCGCTTTCGAGAATCTCGATTGTCTGCATGTCGAGGTCGTTCGTAGGCTCGTCGAGAACGAGCACGTTGGCGGGGGTCGCGAACATCTTTGCGAGCATGAGCCTGTTTTTTTCGCCGCCCGAAAGCGTGCCGATGTCGCTCAAAATCTGCGACGGCTCGAAGAGAAAATTTTGCAGGTAGCCCATGACGTTCTGCTTCGCGCCGTTGACCGTTACGAAGTCCGAACCGCCGCCGACGAAATCGCACAACCGCATGCCGTCGTCAAGCCCGTTGCGGAGCTGGTCGAAGTACGCCACCTGCAAAGACGTGCCGTTGACGACTTCGCCCGAATCGGGTTTGAGCGTGCCGAGCAGAATATTAAGCAGCGTCGTTTTGCCTATGCCGTTGCGCCCGATTATCCCGATTTTGTCGCCGCGAAAAACGGTCGTCGAAAAGTTATTCACAATCGGAGAGCCGCCGTACGAAAACGAAACGTTCTTTACGTCCAGCACCTTCTGACCGCCCGCGGCTGCCTCCTGCACGCGCAGGTTTACGTCGCCGATTTTCTCGCGGCGGGCGCGGCGGATTTCGCGCAGGCGCATAAGCTCGCGCACCCTGCCCTCGTTGCGCGTGCGCCGCGCCTTGACGCCCCTGCGAAGCCACGCCTCCTCCTGCGCGAGCTTTTTGTCGAAGACCGCCTCGTTGCGCTCGCGGGCGGCAAGAAGCTCGTCGCGACGGCGCACAAATTCGTCGAAGCCGCAGTCGAAGGCGATGAGTTTGCCGCGGTCGACCTCCACAACGCGGTTTGCAAGATTCCGCAAAAACGCCCTGTCGTGCGACACGAACACAAGCGTCTTTCCGCACGATTTCAGGAATTTTTCGAGCCACAAAACCGAGTCGATGTCGAGGTGGTTTGTCGGCTCGTCGAGAAGCAGAATGTCTGGGTCGGACACAAGTCCGCGTCCGAGCAGGGCGCGGCGTTTCAATCCCGCCGAAGCCGACGCTACGTCGAGTTCGGGGGAGATTTCGAGCCGTTCGAGAACCGCGCGTATTTTGGAGTCTACACTCCACGCGTCGAGAGCGTCTAGTTCAAGGGAAAGCGCGTCGAATTCGTCGGTGTGCGCCGCCCCCGCCTCGATCTCCGCAAGCAGCCTGCGGTAGCGCGAAAGCTTCAAGCCGACCTCCCCCAAACCCTCCGCCGCAACGTCGTACGCCGAGCCGCGCAAATCCACGGGAACGTCCTGCGGCAGGTACGCGGTCTTGACGGTTTTCAGCCGCTCAACCCGCCCCGAATCTGGAACGTTCAGCCCCGCCACAAGCTTCAACAGCGACGTTTTCCCCGTGCCGTTGCGGCCGACAAGCGCGACGGAATCGCCTTCGAGAATGTTTAAATCCGCGCCGTCGAGGAGCACCTTGACGCCGAATTTCAGTGAGACGTTGCTTAGCGAAATCAAACTCATAAATAAAATCCGCATCTTAGCGCGTCCCGCCTGCGCCGCAACAAAAAAGCCAGAACGCGGACACAAAAAAACGCCGCGCAAAATACGCGGCGTTCGGAAAAACCCAGCTTAGTTTTGAAGCGGCGTCAGCCTTACGTTGCGGAAATGGATTTCCCCGCCCTCCGACTGCAAGGCAATGTAGCCCGATTTGTTCGCCGCTTTCGTCGCCCTGTTTTGGAGCGTGCCGTTTATGAAAACCGTAATCGTGCCGTCAATGCAAATGATATCGGCATTGTTCCATTCGCCCGCAGGGTTCTCGTTAGACTCGCCGTAGCGTTTGACGACGGGGAATTGCGGACGCTGCTTGCCCGCGGGAATTTCGAACTCGGCGACGTCGGAACCTCCGAGCAAAACAAAATCGCCCACGCGCCCCTTCATGAGCTGGCATTCGACGGCGTTCGGCCAAATTTTGTCGGGCGACTGAACGAAAAGGAAAATTCCGCTGTTGACGGTTTCGGTCGGATACTTCCATTCGACGTGCAACCTGAAATCGGAATATTTTTTGTCGGTGCGGAGATAGCCGAAAGGCTTGCCCTTGACGCAAATGATGCCGTTGTCCGCGGAGAAGACGGCGGCGGGATTCGAGCCGTCGGCGACAAACGGAGTCCAGCCGTCGAGATTTTTGCCGTTAAAGAGTTCAACCGTTTTCAAATTTGCGGCGTGAAGCGCGAACGAAACTGACATCAGTAATGCAAATAAGTATTTCATATAACAAGTTTATTGAGGATTGCGGGGAATTAAAAAGGAAAAGGCGGCAACAATCAACAAATAAAAAAAGCAAAAAAGTTTGAAAAAGAGCTTGACGAAACAGAGAAAATCGGGTCTTATGAGAACTTCAAAATTTTCGAAGGCCAGATAGCTCAGATGGTAGAGCGGAGGACTGAAAATCCTTGTGTCCCTGGTTCGATTCCTGGTCTGGCCACCACTTTAAGGACCGCAAGTTAAACAACTTGCGGTCTTTTCTGTTGACCCCCTCCGCGCGTTTTGCGTTTTATCACACAAGTGCCGCCGAATGCGCCCACCCACCAATTAGCCCATTGCGCACAAGCGCAACCCACGCGGCGACCTGTTTCTTAAACGCCATCTTGCAAGCCCAAATATTTCCAAATAACGATTGGCACAAAAAAACCCGCGAAACAGTGTTTCGCGGGTTGTGGAAAAGTACCTAGAGAGGGGGTCGAACCCTCACGGTATTGCTACCGGCGGATTTTGAGTCCGCTGCGTCTGCCGATTCCGCCATCTAGGCATATTGTCCGCCGACTTTTCGTCGGTAAAATCGTATTGAATCATCTAAAATTGTGTGGGCAAGTCAAGCGCATTTTTGTAAACGCGCGCAAAAATCCGAGCGTCTCGAAATGTCGGCGTCCTCCGCCGCGCCCGCAAAATCCGTTGCGGCGCGGCGGCGGGAAACGGTCGGAGATTCGACCGCGCGGATATTCAACGCGCCGCACTCCTGCCGAAGTAGAAGCCGACAATCGCCATAAACGCCACTTTGAATTCGGCGGGAATGTAGAAGCCCGCGGCGTAGTCTATCACCTGCCGCGTGTATTCGGGGACAATTCCCCAAAGGTAGCCGCCCCACTCCTCCGTGCGCTCGACGGCGATGGGAATGTTTGTCCACGCAAAAATGAACGGCGCGACAACGAAGCTGAAAATCAACGCCGCTATGATGAACTGCCGAACCCGCTGCCCCACACAGGAGCAGTCGCGGGCCGCCGCCTTGTCCGCGCTGTCGTCGGCGTCGCGGGCGGCGTCGCGCAACTTGTCGATTACGGCAAGCTGCCGCTCGTGCGATTCCTTGCGGAGGGCGGTAATCCATGTGAGAACGCCGCCGACAACCGCGCCCGCGCCCGTTGCGCCGAGTATTTCAAGCCCGTCCATTTATTCGCCTTTCGAACACGCATTGGAAGATGTTTCGGACGACTCCGCGCCGCGCGTTTCCATACTGCCGTTTGCGGTGGCATTGCCCGAAGCTTCGCCGTCTGCGGTTGAAGCGCCGCTTTCCGATTCGCCCGAACTTTCTCCGCCCGCTTCTTCCGTTGCCTGCGGATTTTTAAGCGCGGCATACGCGTCCGCCATCGCCTGAATCGTCTCGGCGTACGGCTCTATCGCCGCAAGCTCCGACTTCTCCCTCAGCTGAATTACACTGCGCCCGAACGCGGTTTCGATGTACACGTTCACGCCCCTGATTTCGGCTTCGACCGTCTGCGAAGCCCCGTTGATGTTTGTTTGTAGGTTTATTTTCATAGGTGAATTTTTGATTTACGCGTTCTCCTGAGTGTATTTTGCGGAGAATGCCGAATATATTTGATTTACCGAATTGTCTATGTCTCCCGCAACAGAGCCGCTTATTGTCGCGTGGCTTTCGTTGCCCGAAGCGTCGCGGATTTTCCCGTCGAACGTGTAGTTTTCAAGGGCGGTTGTTGAGCCGAGTACTTCGAATTCGAAATACGGAATCGAAATCGTGGCAGTCGGCACGTCCGCGCCGTTCCAAGTCGGGAAGCCCACCATGTCGGCATCGACGGGCGTTTGAAAAACTACGTCCACCGCTTCGCTTGTCGGCAGGTCGTTAACGGGCGTCGTGTACGGCGATGTTGTCGATGTGCCAACGTTGAGCGACGTCTGCGAAATGCGGCTGCCTGTGGTCTCCATGTCGTCCCATGTGAGCGCACCTCTGCGCACTCTAAACCAAGTGCCTGCCGGATACTTTTTGTCGAACTTAAACCAAAAGCGACGGGTTGAGGCGGACGTGAGCGTGAGCGTGTAGCCGTCGTCGGACTTTGCAAGCGTGCCCTGCGTTGTCTGCCCGAGGTTGCCTGCCGAGGGCGTCGCTTGCGCCACCACGTCGGGATTGCTTTTGATGTAGACACCGCCGCTCAAAAACGGCGGAAGACGCTTGCCTTTTTGGTACTCTGCGAGTGAGTACGGGGCGTCGGCGGCAGAAACATCGAAGTTTAAAATGCAGAAGTCGGAATAGCGAACCGTTCCCGCGTAGACGAGCGACGAGCCCCATTTGTTTATCGAGATGAAGCTTTCAAGGGTCGGATACTCCGCCGTTGCGGTCGCCCGGTTTTGCACTGCGACACCATTGACAAAAAGCGACACCTGAATGTTGCCGTCTGCGAGTTTTTTGAAGACGAACGCGAACGCATTGAGTCCGTCGCCGACGAGAGCGGCGATATCCGAGCGGTTGAAAATCCCCGCGTTTACGCCGTTAATCATTGCGCGAAGGGAGTTGTTGTTGCCGTACTGGACGTTAATAAATTTGCCGAGCGTTGTCTTGCCTACATAGAACGGGAAGAAAACGGGGTCGAGCTGCGGGACGGAGAAGTCGAAGTCGGTTTTGAAGAGCACGGAAATCGTATCGAACGCAAGGTTGGGAGTCGCCGAAGCCGAGCCGCCCGAAAAGTACAATGTGCCGCTGTCGGACTTTGTGAGCGCAAGACGCCCCGCGTCCGAAGAAGATGCGCTTGCCGCGGCAAGCTGGGCGGCTGTCTTTGCCGATTCCGCCTCCGCCTTTGCAGACTGCGCCGAACTTGCCGAAGCCGACGCGCTTTCCGCCTGAACGGAAGCAAACGCCGCGGAATCCGCCGCGTTCGAAGCGTAGCCGCCCGCAATTCCCGCCGACGCCTCTGCGGACTGCGCGGAGCTTTCCGCCTGCGCGGCGTACGCGGAAGAAGACTCCGTATGCGCTTTCGCCTGTTCGGAAAAATACTTCGAGTTGTTTTTATAATAGGGCGATGTTTCGGAAAGCCCCGCGCCGCCGCCGTTTGCGTAGCCCTCCGAAACTTCGGCGTAGTCGCGCGCCGACACCAAGTATTTCAGGTCGTCGGGCGTCGCCAAATTTGAATCCTCACCGTATGTCGGTTCTACGAAAATCCAGCCGTTTGCAAACGACGTGCGCGAGCCGTCTGAATCGACCGCGTAGATGCGCAGCCACTTTTCGCCCGCGTCGATTTTCGTGTCGGACTTGTCCAATTCGAAAGTCGCGTGGCAGCTTCCCGACGCGACGGCGGATTCGTCGAGCGACGTTTCCAGCGCGGATACGCGCTTGCGGACAAGGACGCTTGCGGTGCGCGGTTCGGGGCGGTTCAACGCGCCGATGTCGGAGATTTCAAGCTCGGCATACGCGGCGTTCGAGAGGTCGGCAAGCGCGCCGTTCGTCCTGAAAACTACGCAAAACTGGACGGCGTCGAACTGTCTGAATTTTACAGCCGACCCCGTTTCGGAATCCGTCGGGGAGTCGAAACGCTTTGAGTCGGCGCATATCTTTACGGTATTTTTAATCTGCGTTGTTGCATTCATGTGCGCGATTTTATCCGCTCCCGAATTTTAGTCAAAAATACTTTGGATACTTTTGGAAAAACGGCGGCTTGTGTTTGACAAATCCGCGCCCGACCTCCACCATTATCCCCCGACATGCGCATTTTTCCGACAGTTCTGGCTTCCGCACTTTCGCTCGCCTGCGCGGCGGGCGCGGCGACTGTCGCGGAAAAACGCGCCGCCGAAATGCTCGAAACCCTGCTTGCCGAAAGCGCGGTCGAATTTCCGCCGAACTACAAAATAACGATCTCGCATGCGGACATTGCCGATGATTCCGTCGAACTCCGCGCGGGCGGACGCTCCGCCGAAATAAACTACGCAAACCCCGACGACGCAGAATCCGCCGTCGGCGAATTTGCGGAAAAGTTTTTGGGAGTCCGAATCCTCGCGCCGCCGCCGCTCGGAATTGTCCGCGACGGCTCGGCAAAGTTTGCCGCGGGAAAGGCGTCGAAAAAATTTTCGTATTCGGGCAGGTTTTTTCCTCAGTACGACGACGCGTCGAAATTCTTTGCGGCGGCAAACGGCAAGAACGACACCTACGCGCTTTCGGCGCACTCGCTTACGCGCATTGTAAACGCTACCGTCGCGGCGGAACACCCCGACTGGCTCGCAATGCGGCGCGGCAAAAGAATATCGTTCGCGGAAACGAAACAGCCGCAAATAGACTTTCTAAACGTCGATGTCAGAAAGTTCGCCGCCGACAAAACCCGCGAATTTTTCGAAAAACACCCCGACCGCAAAATGTTCAGCGTCTCCTACGCCGACGCGCCGAACTTCGACGACACGCCCCCGACTGCGCTTCTGCGCCGCCCTACCACTCCGCACGGATACGCCGACTACGGAAACGCGGTGTTCGCGTTCACAAACGCCGTCGCGAACGCTGTGTCGGCGCGGTATCCCGACAGGCTCGTCGCGGAAATCGCCTACCTCTACACTGAGAACCCGCCCGACTTCAAAATGTCGCCGAACGCCGCAGTTTTCCTCTGCGCCGACAGGCAGAACAACTTCGACGAAACCGAGAGAAAAAAGGACTTGAAGCTGCTCGAAAAATGGGCGAAGTCGGGGATCGGCAGGCTCGGCATATACGACTACAACTACGGCGCGCCCTACTTTGTGCCGCGCGGCTCGCCGAAACTGCTTGCCGATTCGCTCAAATACGCGCGGAGGCTCGGCGCGACGCTCTACGTCTGCGAAAGCCGCCCGCTGTGGGCGTACGACGCGCACAAAATGTACATTCTCTCGAAGCTGCTCAAAGACGCAAACGCCGACGCCGACAAACTGCGCGGCGAATTTTTCAGGTCGTATTTCGGAAACGCCGCGGGGAGCGTGGACGAGTTTTTCGAGACCGCCGAAAACGCGTGGCTTTCGAGGCGCGACAAGCCCGCATGGCTCAAACTCTACAAGCGCGAATCGCAGGCGGAACTGCTCGACGCCGACACAATCGGCAAGATGGAATCGGCCCTCTCCGCCGCCGAAACGGCGAAGGGCGCAACGCAAACCGAACGCGACAGAGTGCGCGAAATCAGGCTCGTTTTCGACATCACAAAGGCGTTTGTAGACGCGTACAAGCTGCAAAAAAAACTCTTCGAGGGCGCGGAGTCCGACGCCGACGCAATCGAAACCCTCGAAGCCCTGCAAATTGCCGAAACCCGCAAAAGGCTCGCAATGGAACGCTACGCGGAAAATACAAAATATCCGAAGTTCGATTTCTCCGTGTGGAAAAAAATTAGTTTTATAGACGCCCGAGAACTTGTCGGCGAGCGACTTTTAAAAAATCCGCAAACCGCCGAACGCGCAAAAAAACTACTCGGCGACGATTTCGCAAGACTCACCGAACTCGCCGCCGACGCCGTCCGAATTTCGGAAAACCCCGACTTTGAAAACGGGCTGGCGGGCTGGCGGACATTCAAGCTTTCGGCAAGCCCCGAAACGCTCGCGGTGTCGGACAAACGCGCGTATTCGGGACGGAAATCCGTCGCGATGTCGTCGCAAAATTTCGTCGGAATCACGAACTCCGTTCGGGCGTCGGGCGGAAAGGTCTACGCGGCGGAGGCGCGGATTCACGGCAACGTGGGAATCGGCGAAGTCTGCTACGCGCGGCTGTCGTTCTCCGACAAAAACGGAAGGCAGATTTCGGCAAAGCGCATTCAGGCGCCGTCGGGATTTTTCGACTTCGCGAAGCTTAGGATAATCGCCAAAGCCCCCGAAAACGCGGCGTCGGCAAGCTTCTCCGTTTTCGTCGGAAACACGCGCGGAACGGTTTTCGTCGACGACGCAAAAATTCTCGAAAGACGCCGCCGCTTTTGACGATTTTTTATTTGTTGCAAAAAACGCCCGCCGCGCCATTGTGTTTTTCAGATGGATAGCGCAAACGAAACAAAACCCGCATTCGACGGACTCCTGAGCGTGGTCGTGCCCTGCCGCGACGAAGAGGAAATGCTGCCTATTTTCCGCAACGAATTTTTCAGGACAATGGCGGAAATGGGCAACCCGCGCTTCGAAATAATTTTCGTGGAGGACGGCTCGAAAGACCGCACCCTCGAAATTCTGCGCGAGATGTCGCGCGCCGACGCGCGGATACGCTTCATTTCGTTCAGCCGGAATTTCGGCAAGGAGGCGGCGATGTTCGCAGGGCTGAAAGCCGCAAAGGGCGACTTCATCACGATTATGGACGCCGACCTCCAAGACCCGCCGTCGCTGCTGCCGCAAATGTTCGACGCCGTGCTCAACGGCGGTTTCGACTCCGTCGCCGCCCGCCGACGCACGCGGGACGGCGAGCCGCCCGTGCGCTCGTACTGCGCAAAAATCTTCTACAAAATACTCAACACCCTCTCGCCGCTCAAATTCACCGAAGGCGCGCGCGACTACCGCCTGATGACGCGCAGGGTGCTCGACGCCGTCCTCGAACTCCCCGAATACAACAGGTTCGTGAAGGGAATATACGAGTGGGTCGGCTTCAAGACGAAGTGGATTGAATACGACAACGCCGAACGCCCCGCGGGGAAATCGAAGTGGTCGTTCTGGGGGCTGCTGCTCTACTCGCTCGACGCGCTCACGTCGTTTTCGACGATACCGCTTGCGGTGGCGGCGGTAATCGGGTTTGCGTTCTGCGCGTGCTCGGCGGTCGCAATCGTCGTGCTTTCGATACGCCAGCTGATGTTCCACAACTCGGCGTTCGGCTGGACCTCCATGATTTGCGTGATATTTTTCCTGAGCGGAATGCAGCTGTTCTGCCTCGGAATACTCGGGCAGTACATGTCGAAAATCTACCTCGAAACAAAGAGACGCCCGCATTACATAATCCGCGAAAAATCGGAGTAGCCGAACCGGAAAACGGAATTTCCGCGCGCCAGTCGAACACCCTTCGCGGCGCGTTTTTTGCGCGCAGGCATTTCCGGCGCAAGATGTTATTTTAAGAAAAGATGTTGTTTTTGCGAATTTGACCTAAGTCCTCCGCGATGGTAGAATTGCGTATTCCGTTTGCGGAATGCGAAAACTTTAACACGCAAAAGCATCATATGAAAAAGACAACAGCAATACTCTGCGCCGTCCTCGCGGCGCAGGCGGCAATCCCGCTTTTCGCCGACCCGGTGAAGGCGTGGGAGGAGACAACGACAATCCCGACATATCCGCTCGACCCCGCGGAGAAGTCGCCGATATTCGACTGCGACTGGTCGTACCAACGCGCCCGCCGCAGCGTCTACCCGTACCGCCTCAACGACAACATGACGCGCGTCAGAAAGGACGTGTCGTACAACGCGGTGTACCTCGAAAACAAGTACGTCAAGCTCTGCATACTGCCCGAAATCGGCGGCAGGCTTTTCTACGCCGTAGACAAAACAAACGGCTACGACATCTTCTACCATCAGGACGTAATCAAGCCCGCGAACGTCGGAATGACGGGCGCGTGGATTTCGGGCGGCGTTGAATGGAACGTGTTCCACCACCACCGCGCGACGTCGCACATGCCCGTAAGCTACGCCATAACCTCGAACCCCGACGGCAGCAAAACCGTGTGGCTTGGCGAAACCGAACTGCGCCACAGAATGTCGTGGGCAATCGGGGTTACGCTGCACCCGGACAAGTCTTACATCGAAATCAGCGGACGCCTCGCCAACACAACGATGAACGACAACTCCATTCTCTACTGGTCGAACGTCTCCACATACGTAGATAAAAACTACCAGATTATATTTCCGCAAAACACGGAATTCGGCACGTTCCACTGCAAGGAAAGCTTCTGCCACTGGCCGATTACGCGCGAAGCCTACACGGGCAAGGAGGAGTACGAAAACAACCTCGACATCTCGTGGTGGAAAAACCACCCGTCGAACAACTCGGTTTTCGTCCACGACCTCAAAGACGACTTCATCGCAGGCTACGACCACGGGCGCAAGGCGGGTACAATGCTCGTCGGCAACCACAACATCGTAAAGGGCGGAAAGTTCTGGCTGTGGGGAGCAAACTCTGGCTGGCCCACGAAAATCCTCACCGACACTGCGGGGCACTACATCGAGCTTATGCAGGGCGCGTACTCCGACAACCAGCCCGACTACACTTGGATTACCCCCTACGAAATCAAAAATTTCTCGCAGTACTGGTACGGACTGCGCGACATCGGCGGCGTCAAGAAAGGCTCGAAGCGCGCGGCAATCAACATGGATTTGCTCGGCGGCGGAAAAATGCTGCTCGGCGCGCTCGCGACCGAAAAAACCGACGGCGCGGAGCTTGTGCTTTCTCTCAAAGGCAAAAAAATCTTCGCGCAGAAAATCGACATCGCGCCCGACAAGCCCTTCGTCAAAACAATCGAAGTTCCCGCCGGCGCAAAGGAATCGGAGTTCACGCTCGCGCTGAAATCGTCCGACGGCAAAACACTGCTTTCGTACACGCCCGTGGTCAAAGACCCGAACAAGCCGCTTCCCGAAATCGTCAAGCCCCCCAAAGCGCCGCGCGACATCGAGAACACCGAGGAATGCCTCCTTGTGGGCATGCGCAACCTGCAATTCCACAACCCCTTCGTAAACCCCAACGACTACTTCCTTGAAGTGCTCCGGCGCGACCCCGGCGACACCCGCGCCAACACGCAAATGGGCGTCTACTGGCGGCTGCGCGGCGACTTCGCAAAGGCGAAGAAATACCTCACAACCGCAATCGCCCGCCAGACGAAAGACTACACGCGCCCCCGCGACTGCGAGGCAACCTACAACCTCGGACTTATCCTCAAAGCCGAAGGCAAGACCGCCGAGGCCGTCGAAACGCTCTACCGCGCGGTCTGGAACTACCAGTACAACTCGGCCGCAAACTTCCAGCTTGCGCAGATTTACTCGCAGGCGGGCGACTATGAAAACGCCCTCGAACGCCTCGACGAAGCCGTACTCTACAACGGCGCAAACCTGCCCGCGCTCAACCTGAAAGCGACTATTCTGCGCAAACTCGGCGATAAAAAGGCCGCGCTTGCGTGCCTCGACCGCGTTTCGGCAATCGACCCCGTAGACGTCTATTCGGCGCGTGAAAAAATGCTGCTCGGCGAAAATTCGGACTTCGAAAAGCTCATGCGCGGCGACGCGGAATCGTACCTCGAACTCGCCCTCGCCTACATGCACAACGGCTTCGACGCCGACGCCGTCGAGCTGCTCGAACGCGCCGACGCAAAAGCCCCCTACCCCACGGTCAAAATGTGGCTCGCGGCGTTCGCAAAAAAACGCGGCGACATGCAGGCATACAAAAAGCTCTTCGGCGACGCACTCGCAATGCCGCAGGAATCGTGCAATCCGTTCAGGCTCGAAACAATCGCTCTGATGGAAAACGCAACCGCCGACTTCCCGCAAAGCGCAAGGCTCCGCTACTGGCTCGGCTGCGCCTACTACGACAAGCAGGCGGAGCGCGGCATGGCTGAATGGGAAAAGTCGCTCTCACTCGACCCGAAAAACGCAATGGCGCTTCGCAACATCGGCTACGGCTACTGGAAGTACTTCAAAAACTGCCCGAAGGCGGCGGACTACTACCGCAGGGCAATCGCGCTCGACAACTCGCAGGCGATGTTCTTCGAGGAAATCGACCAAGTGCTCGAAGGCGCAAACGCGCCCGTCGCCGAACGCTACGAACTGCTGAAAAACAACCATTCGACGTGCGTCAAACGCTACTATCCGCTTGCGGCGGAAGTATCCACGGGCACGTTTGTCGGCGACTACGACAGGGTTTTGAAGCTCCTCAAAGAATGCTACTTCCCGACTCGCGAGGGCGTTGCCGACTTCCACGAAACATACCTCGACGCCGTAATTCTCGCGGGGCTTGACAAGCTCGGCAAAGGCGACGCAAAGGGCGCAATCGCGCTCTTCAACGAGGGCTTCAAGTTCCCCGAAAACCATCAGGTCTTCCTCTACGACACCCGCATTCCCCGCGACGCCCAAACCTACTGCCTCATCGGCGACGCCTACGAAAAACTCGGCGACTTCGCGAACGCAAAAACGAACTGGCAAAAGGCGGCGGCTGTCAACACAAAGAAGACAAACTGGCGTTTCTACAAGGCGCGCGCGCTCAAAAAGCTCGGCAAAACCGCCGAAGCCGACGCAATCTTCAAGTCGCTTATCGACGACGGCGCGAAGGGCATGGTGAAAACGCACACAAACTTCTACGGCGCGGAGGGCACTACGGGCGACAGCGTCGAAAACATCAACTCGCGCATGTTCCTGACAAAGGGATTCGGCGAACTTGGAGTGGGGCTTGACGCCCGCGCAAAAGAGTCGTTCCGCCAATCCTTGAAGCTCAAGCCCGACACCCTCTGGGCGGCGGCAATGCTCAAATCGCTCGAATAGCCGAGGGCGGCAGAACAGACGCAGGGCGTTTCGGAGAAATCCGGAACGCCTTTTGTTTTTTACGCGGCGGGGAAGCCGCCTTTAAGCTCGCGCGGAGATTTGCCGAAATGCGCGCGCATCGCCTTCGAAAACGAATATGCGTCGGCATAGCCTACGAGCCGCGCAATTTCGGCGTTTTTCGCGCCTTGGCGGACAAGCCGCAGGGCGTAATCCATGCGGCAGTCGCGCAGAAATTTCGAGTAAGTGCGGGCGAAGCGCGCCATGCAGTGGTTGTCGAGCGTGCGCGGCGAAACGGAAAGCCTCCGCGCCTGAGCCTCCCTGTCCCAGTCGGCACAAGGATTTGCGGCGATTTCCGCCAGAAGCCGCGCGACGGCGTCGCCCGCGGAGTCGCCAGACTTCCTCGCGCAAAACTCGCGCCCGAAAATCTCTACGATGGAAGACGCAATGTTTGCGAGAACCGCCCTGCTTGCGTCGGGCGAAAAGACCTCCTCCATGAAAGCCCGCATGAGAGCCGACAACGCGCCGAAGCTCCCCAGCTGCCTCACCGAAACCTCCGCGCCGAGCCTGTCCGACCAATACGGAATGTCGGCAAAATGAATCCACCAGACGGAGGTGTTTGTGTTGCTGACAAAGTTGTCGCACAGATTTCCGCGCGGAATGACGAGCGCGTCGCCGCGGGCGAGCGAGAATTTTCCGCCGCCGAATTTTGCGCCCAGCACGCCCTTTTCAACAATCAGCATGTCGTGGAAAGACTCGTTCACGCGCGAATGGTAGTAGCCCTTTGTGTGGTCGGCATAGCCGAGCAGCGAAATTGCAAATTTTTTCCAGACGTCGCCGACGGACGACGGCGGCATCAGAAGCAGACGCTCGTCGCGGTCGAGCGCGGAAATCGGGCGAACCTCGCCGCGCCGCCTGTGCATGAAGTAGACAATGCGGTTGCCCGACGGCATGAGTTTCAGTTCCTCGTTGCCGTAAATGCTCCAAGCGTATTTGCCGCCGTCGCCCGCTCCCGATTTGTCCGAATTTTTCTTCATTAAATGCAATCGTTTTAACACTGAATGCGAATTCTTCAAACTATAAACGTGCCAACGACACACAAAAAACACTTTCAAACAAACATCGCGTTTTCATACCAAAAAGACGTCGAACTTACCCCGCGCCTTGCCGCACGACACGAGGAAACAAAAAACGCAACCCTAGCGGATTGCGTTTTTTAAATGGTGGAGCCGATGAGGTTCGAACTCACGACCTCTAGAGTGCGATTCTAGCGCTCTTCCAACTGAGCTACGGCCCCGATTTTTGCGCGGGGCATTCGCCCTTTGCTCCTCGTAAAAAAATCAAATGCTCAGAACGGGACTCGAACCCACACGGCTTTCGCCATACGCCCCTCAAACGTACGTGTCTACCAATTCCACCACCTGAGCGACTTGATTTTTAAAGCCCCATATATGTAGGAATTTTCGGCGGCTTGGCAAGACATTTTTTTTAAAATTTTCATTTTTTTTGAAGCCGATCTCCGCGCCGAATCCGCCGCGCGGCGGAATTGACTTTATATGCGCCACTTACACCCGCGCCGCCGAAACGTTCCGCCCTCCGCAAAAACCGCCCGCCTATTTCAGTGAGCGTATCCGCTCCAAGACAAAGCCCGATATTTTCACAAGCAATGCCGTCGGAACAAAGCGCGTCGCCGCGCATTGCAGAAAATTTGTCCGCCCCACGATTTTCAAAATCTTTCCCCGCGCCAAAGCCTCCAACGCCGCCTCGGCGACGTCGCGCGGTTCGTGCCCGAAGCCCGACGGTAGCGGCGGAGTGTCGAAGCCCGCCGCGCGGAAAAAGTTGCTACTTGTAGGCCCCGGGCAGACGCAAAGGCATTTGCATCCGTGTTTGCGCAGTTCGTGGGAGATTCCGAGCGTGAAGCTTTTGACGAAAGACTTTGTCGCCGCGTAAACCGCAAGCTGCGGGCACGCCTGAAACGCCGCAGTGCTTGCGATATTTATTATAGAGCCGCGCCCCGCGCGTATCGCGTCGGCAAATTCGCCGCAAAGCATGGCGACGGCGCGGACGTTCACATCTACCATTTCGCAATTTCTCGAAACCGACGGTTCGGGAAATTCGCCGTACGCGCCGAATCCCGAATTATTGACAAGCAGAATCTTCGGCGGATTCCCGTTCCGTCCCGCGCCGATGAACCCGAAAATTCCGGGAATAGCGGCTGAAATTTCCGCGGAATTTTTCAGGTCGCACGGAACATGGAGGAAGTCTTTGCGGTCGGAAAGAAAAGAAGGAAAACTTCGGGAAATGTTGCAAAGCCTCACATGCGAAACTTCGTCGATTAGCTCGACAATCCCGCGCCCGATTCCGGAGGACGCGCCCGTGATTACAACGGCGTCGTATTCCGCCAGTTCGCGCTTGATTAATTCGAGTTTTTTTCGATTCGGTTTTCTGTGATTCTTCTCCATTTTTTTCTTGAAATTTTCGGTTCTTTACACTACCTTGTCCACTGCCGTCGGGATATTACCCTTAGGCGGTAAAATCAGACAAAACGCGGTTCTTTTTCAACACTAAAATGTTAAAAAATCGCGAGACGGACATCGAACGCTCTTTCACAAAACTCCGCCCTGCGGAACAACTTTAACAGGCTCGCGCGCCCGACAAACGCCGGCAACACGCCGCCACCAAACCCGAAAGGAAGAAATGAACGAAAACGACATCATCATATCCGGACAAAACTTGGAACTTACCGACGCCCTCAAACAGAGCGTGGTAAACAAAATGTCCAAGCTGTTCACCCACGATGACAGAATCATTAGGCTCCGCATAGAACTCGCGTACAAGCCGAACAAGAGCAAGCACAACGAATTTTCCGCGAAAGGGCACATAGAAATTCAGGGGTCGGATATGGTCGTAAGCGTCGAGAGCGACGACATGTACAAATCAATCGACGAACTTATCGTAAAGCTGACGAGGAAAATCCGCCGCCGCCACAGGCTCGAAAGAATCAAGCGCGGCACGCTCCACAAGGTGGACATTCCCGCCGCGCTTCCGAAAATCTGATTTACCCCGCGAAAGCGGGCAACAGCGCAGCCTCGACCATTCGGTCGGGGTTGTTTTTTGGGGACGCCCGCAAAATGCGCTCGACAAAGTTTTCGCAAACCGACATTCTACTTCCATGAAAAGCAGGGGCGGAAACCGTTTTTTTAAGACAGCTTCGGAATGCGCGCGGCTTGCGGCTTTGCCGATTCTTATTGCGCTGGCGGCGCGCGTCGCATGCGCGGAGGAAATAACCGCCGCCCGCGGCGACACATTCATTTTCGAGGCCGACCCGAACAGGGACTTTTCGAAGTCGGACTTCATCGCCGTAAACAACGCAAAGGGCGAACGCGCAATAGCGTACATTCCGTTCGAATTCGACGCGCCCGCTGTCGGGCTTGCGCCGTCGCGCGACGTCGTGATAACCGCGACGCTTTCGATTTTCGCAAAGAAGCTTCCGCTCGTGCCCGCATCGAACGCGCAAAGCGCGGAATCTCTGCCGCCGCCGCCCGCGGGAATCTCGGCGGAGCGCGCGGCGGAAAAGGCTGAAAGCTCCGCCGAAAACAAGCTGCGAATAGAGGTGTTCGGAATCGTAGACGAGGAAACTTTCGAGCCGAACTCGAAAAATTACAGGGTCTCCTGGGACGGAAAGACCGATGCCCCCGCGCCCAAGCACAACACTGTCGACGACAGGCTCGACACGTCGGGGCTTGCGAAGCTCGGCGAGATAGAAATCGACCTCGAAAAGGAGAATTTCGACGACGGCGACAGAATCGAATTCACGAGCGACGAACTTGTCGATTTCATCTCGTTCTGCTACGGCTCGACGACGGCGCACGGAAAGACTCCCCTCTTCCGAACGCCGCTCGACAAAATCAGATACGCGTCAATCGTGTTGAAGCAGGACGCTGGGCCGTCGGGGGTGTTTTTCTACGCCGCCGACTCCTTCGGCAAAAAGAGCGCGGAAAGCGGCGACGAAGCCGAGGGCAAATCAAAAAAAGACGCAGAGCAAGCGGACGAAGCCGACGCCGTCGCCGAGACCGCGGAGAATCCGCAGGACTCTCAGGCGGCAAAAACCGTGGCGGAAGCCGCAAACGAGTCGGAGGAATTGAAAGCCGCCGCAAACGCCGTTCCCAACACAGCAAGCCCCGCGGGCTTGGCGAAATCGGCGGGAAAGGCGGAATCCGCGCCGCACACAATACCGAGCGCGGCGGGAAGCGCGCGCAAGACGCCCGCGTTGGAGGCGTTCGCGCAGGAGAGCGTTTTGTTGAAGGCAAAAGAAAAGTCGAAGCTCGACCCCGAACAAGCGGAAGGACAACCCGAACAGGGCGAAAAAAAGCCCAAAGAGGAAAACCGCGACTTCCGCCCGCGCATAAATTTCGAATTCCGCTCCGACGCCGCCGAGAGCGTCGAGAACGCGGAATCTTCGGAAAACCGTTAGAGTTGCGTAGCCGCGCCGAAAAATTCG
This sequence comes from Opitutia bacterium KCR 482, assembly GCA_029269845.2. Classification (NCBI taxonomy): domain Bacteria; kingdom Pseudomonadati; phylum Verrucomicrobiota; class Opitutia; species Opitutia bacterium KCR 482. The sequence goes on along the minus strand of CP149973.1, from coordinate 2,179,822 downwards.
GAACAACGCGCTAAATATATTTGTCGATTAGCGCATCGAAAAAATGCGGCTAATGGCGGCCGCTTTACTTCCGATTTACTTCCAAGTTAAATTTAATTAAAACACGAAAAATATGAGTACAAACCTCAGCGAAATAAACGACAAAGTCAAGGCGGCGTCCGACTGGACATTGCTGTTAAGAAACGAAATCGCAAAATCCGTCGTCGGGCAAAAATACCTTGTGGACAGGCTTCTGACGGGCATTCTCGCAAACGGGCACGTTCTGCTTGAAGGCGTGCCGGGGCTTGCGAAAACGCTCGCGGTGAAGACGATGGCGGCGGCAATGGACGCCAAATTCAGCCGCATTCAGTTCACGCCCGACCTCCTGCCCTCCGACATCGTGGGCACTCTAATCTACAACCAGCAAAAGGGCGAATTTATCACGCAGAAAGGCCCGATTTTCGCAAACATCGTGCTTGCCGACGAAATCAACCGCGCCCCCGCAAAAGTCCAGAGCGCGCTGCTCGAAGCCATGCAGGAACGCCAGATAACAATCGGCGGCGAGACATACGCGCTTCCCGAGCCGTTCCTCGTGCTCGCAACGCAAAACCCGATCGACCAGGAGGGAACATACCAGCTCCCCGAAGCGCAGGTCGACAGATTCATGTTCAAGCTTAAAATCGGCTATCCCGACAAAAAAGAGGAGCGCATAATCCTCGACCTGATGGCGAAAACGCGCGTGGTAGAGGCGATAAACACGGTGGTCTCGCCCGAAAGAATCATGAAGTCGCGCGAAGTCGTGGACGAAATCTACATCGACGACAAAATCAAGGACTACATCGTAGACATCGTCTTTGCGACCCGCGAACCTGAAAAATACGGACTCGCCGACCTGCGCGACATGGTGCAGTTCGGCGCAAGCCCCCGCGCGACAATCGCCCTCACACTCGCGGCGAAAGCGCACGCGTTCATTCAGGGGCGCGGGTACGTCGTGCCGCAGGACGTAAAGGACATCGCCCCCGACGTTCTCAGACACAGAATCATCGTAAGCTACGAAGCCGAAGCCGAGGGAATTTCGAGCGAAGACGTGGTTTCGAAAACCCTCGACAAAGTCGCAGTTCCCTAAACCGCGCGCGCTGTTATGGGCGACAAAATCACAGAAATGCTCAAAAAGGTGCGGCAGATAGAAATCCGCACCAACAGGCAGGTCAGCGAGAACCTCGCGGGCGCGTACCGCAGCGTCTTCAAGGGGCGCGGCATGGACTTCGAGGAGGCTCGCGAATACCAGCCCGGCGACGAAATCAGGTCTATCGACTGGAACGTAACCGCCCGCACGGGCAAGGCGCACGTCAAGAAATACCGCGAAGAGCGCGAGCTTACCATGATGCTGGCAGTAGACCTCTCGGCAAGCGGACAGTTCGGTAGCGGCGACTCGTCGAAGCGCGAAATCGCGGCGGAAATCGCGAGCACGCTGGCGTTTTCGGCGGCGCGGAACAACGACAAAGTCGGACTTGTGCTCTTCACCGAAGACGCCGAACACATCATTCCGCCGCGCAAGGGCAGACGCCACATTTTGCGGCTTATCCGCGACATTCTCGCGTTCGAGCCGCAACACAGGGGCACGAACATCGCCCGCGCACTCGAAGAGGTAAACCGCATACTAAAACGCAGGGCGATAGTCGTGCTCGTCTCGGACTTTCTGCAAGGGCCAGACGGAAAGATTCCCGACCCGGAGGGAAAATCTGAGGTCTTCAAAGCCCTCGACATCACGAACCGCAGGCACGACCTCGTCTGCTTCGAAATCGTAGACCCGCGCGAAACCGTTCTCCCCGCGCTCGGAGTGCTCACTCTCGAAGACTCCGAAACGGGCGAAATAGTCTCGCTCGACACGTCGAGCACCGCGGTTCGCAAAACCTACGCCGAAATCAACGCGCGGCGGCTCGCCGACTTCAAGCGGGCACTCGCGCGGTCGAAAATCGACCTGCTTGAAATCAGAACAGACAAGCCTTTCATAACGCCTTTGAGAAAGTTTTTCGAAAGACGCGCAAAACGCCAATGAAAAAAATTTTGCACATAACTTGCGCCGCGCTAGCGGCAACGGCGGCGTACGCGCAAGCCCCGCAAAACGGGGCTTCCGCGCCTTTGCAAATTCCCGCGCCCGCCGCGCAGATGTTCGGAACGCCCGCGCAGTCCGCGCCGAATTTCGCGCAACCGCAAAGCTTTGCAAACCCGCTCGGAACGCCGAACGCGCAGGCTGAACAGCCCAAACCCGACCCCGAAAAATTCGCCGCCCTCTTCCCAGAAATCGAGGGCGCGACCGATAAAATCGGGCGCGGCTTCGCCGAAAAATACGGCGCGTGGATTGCCGCCGCCGCCGCGCTTGCCGCGATACTTGCGGCGTTCGCGCTAAGGCGCAAAAAGACGCCCGCAGTCCCGCCCGCCGAACGCGCGACAGCCCGCATAGAGCTTGCCCGCGACATCTCGCAAAAGCTCGGCGCAAAGGCGTACGCCTCGGAGGTAAGCCAGGCTGTGCGCGACTATATAGAAGAGGCGCACGACATTCCCGCCCCCGAACGCACGACGGAGGAATTTCTGAAAATCGTCTCGGAGTCCGACGAATTCGACGACGGAGGCAGGGAGTCGCTCAAAAAAATACTCACGCTTGCCGACATGGCGAAATTCGCCCAACACGTTTTCGCAAACGCGCCCGAACTCGCCGAAACTGCGCTCGCGTTCGTCGATAGCGACGACGCGAAAACCGCCGAACGCCGCAAACAAAAAGACGCCGATTCGAAAAAATCCGCGCCCGAAACTCCCGACTCACACGAAGCGAAAGGAGACGCGCAATGACTTTTGCAAACCCCGAATTTTTGTGGGCGCTGCTCGTCCTCCCCGTGCTCGCGCTGCTTCGCGGCGCGGGCGGCAAAAGCGGCTCGCTGATTTTTTCGAGCGTGGCGGTAGCAAAGGACGCAGCAAAGCGCAACCGCGCGGCGGTCGGACTTTGGAAATTCCCGCTGACGCTGCTTGCGCTCGCCCTGCTTATCGTCGCCCTCGCCCGCCCGCAAATCGGCACGGGATACAGCGTGCGCGAGGAAAGCGGAATCGACATCGTGCTCACAATCGACGTTTCAGGCTCAATGGCGGGTCTCGATTTCTCCGCATCGCGCAAACGACCGATGACACGCCTCGACGCCGTCAAGGAAGTCGTAGACGCGTTCGTCGAAAAACGCCCGAACGACAGAATCGGCATGGTGGCGTTCGCGGCGAACTCGTTTTTGGTCTCGCCCATGACGCTCAACCACGACTGGCTGAAACAGAACCTCGAACGAATCGAAATCGGCGTAATAGACGCCAACAGAACCGCGATAGGCTCGGCAATCGGCATGAGCGTAAACAGACTGCGCGACCTCAAAAACGCGAAGTCGCGCGTGGTGATTCTGCTGACCGACGGCGAAAACAACGCGGGCAAAATATCGCCCATTGCCGCCGCCGAAGCCGCCGCAACCTACGGCGCAAAAATCTACGCAATCGCCGCCGGCAGAAGCGGAATAGTGCCCGCCGCCGCGCTCGACGCCGACTCGCGCGTGGTCCGCGACCGCGCGGGCAACCCCGTCTACGGCGGCGACATGCGCAGCGACGTGGACGAGGAAACCCTCAAAAAAATCGCCGAAATCACGGGCGGCAAATTCTACCGCGCAACAAACCTGCGCGAGCTTGAAAACATTTATTCCGACATCGACAGGCTCGAAAAGACGGCGGTCAAGCTCCGCAACTTCACGTCGTACCGCGAGCTGTTCCAGTGGTTTGCGGGCGCGGGGCTTGCGCTGCTTGCGCTCAAACTGGCACTCGTAAACACAAAATTCGAAACACTTCCATGAGCTTCCATTCAATAAACTGGCTTTACGCTGGAATCGCCGCAACCCTTGCGGTTGTCGCGCTATTCGCGTGGGGCGAACGCCGCCGCAAACGCCTGCTCGCGGAATTCGCGTCGGCAAAACTTCTGCCCGAACTTTCGCGCACGGTAAGCCCCGCAAAAAAATTCGTCAAAAAGACGCTCCTTGCGCTGGGAATTTTCGCGGTCTTCGTCGCCCTCGCCCGCCCGCAGTGGGGATACCATTGGGCGGAAAGCAAAACGCGCGGAATCGACATAATTTTCGCAATAGACACGTCCAAAAGCATGCTCGCAGAAGACGTAAAACCGAGCCGCCTCGAACGCGCAAAACTCTCGGTGCTCGACCTCCTCGACGCGCTCGACGGCGACAGAATCGGAATAGTCGCGTTCAGCGGACAGGCGTTCCTGCAATGCCCGCTCACGCTCGACTACGACGCGTTCAGGCTCTCCCTCGAAGCCCTCGACACAAACGTAATCCAGCGCGGCGGAACGAACATCGCCGCGGCGATTTCCGAAGCCGATGCCGCATTCGAAAAAACCGCAAACCACAAAATCGTCGTTCTCATAAGCGACGGCGAAGAGCTTGAATCTTCGGCGGTGGAACGCGCGAAACAGGCGGCGAAAGACGGCGTGGTAATCTACACGCTCGGAGTCGGCGGGGCGAAAGGCGAACCAATTCCCGTTCGCGACGCCGGCGGCAGACTCGTTCAGCTGCGCGACGAAAACGGGAAAATCGTCGCAAGCAAACTCAACGAGGCGGTGCTTTCCGAAATTGCAAAATCCACCGGCGGCTTCTACGAGCCGCTGTCGGCAAACGGCATGGACGCAATCTACGAAAACGGGCTGAAAAAAATTCCGCAACGCGAACTCTCCGCCCGCATGAAACAGCTTGCAATAGAAAGATTCCAAATACCGCTGGCGGCGGCGATAATCCTGCTTGCGCTCGAATCGCTCGTGGGCACGCGCAGATTCTTCGCGGGCGGAAAATCGGGCAGGCTCGCGGCGTTGGCGTTCGCGGCGGTTTCGGCGGCGGCGCTCGTCTCGCCCCAAAACGCCCGCGCGGATGAGGACGCGCCCGATGCCCAAACCGCGCAAACCGAAGCTTCCGAAAAATCGGCGGAAGCGCAGACGGACGGCGCGGAGAAAAAGCCGAAATCCGCCCCCGCAGAACCTGAGAACCCAAGCCCGCGCGAAATCTTCAACAGCGGTATAGACCTGCTTGCAAAGGGCGACACCGCCGCCGCGCGGGAAAAATTCCTCGACGCAATAAAGGCAGAACCCTACGGCTTCGCCCTGCACGCAAAGGCTTTCTACAACATCGCAAACGCCGACTACGCCGACGCAAAGCATTCGCTCGCCTCGGCGGAATCCGCCAACGAACTCGGCGCAAAAGCCGCGCAGCTCGACCAAGCCGAAGCCGCGGCGGTGTCGGGCGGAACGGTTCTGCTGCAACAGGGCGCGCCGCTTCTGCAAAAGGAGCTTGAAACGGTAAAGGCGGCAAAGACCGACGAGGAAAAAAAGAAGGCGTTGGAGTCGTCGCCGCTCAAAGACAAGCAATTCCAGCAAAGCCTGAAACAGGGAATCGCGCAGTGCGAAGCCGTCGAAAAGCAGTCGGCGGAGCTTGCTGGGAACGCCTCGCAAAACCTCGAAAAATGGAATAACGCGAAAAAAATTCTCGACGGCGCAATCGGCGGATACAAAAGCGCGGCGGAACTCGACCCCGCTTTTAACGCCGCGCAAAACAACCTGCAATCCGCGCTTGTTGCCGAAAAAAATCTCGACAACGAAACGTCGAAAATAAAAAAACTTTCCGACGCCATCTCCTCCGACGCCGCAAAACAGCGGCTCGCGCGGCTCGCAAAACTCAAAGAAGAGCTGAAAAAACTTGTCCGCGACGACAACAATCAAAACCAAGACAAAAACCAGAACCAACAGCAGAACCAGCAACAAAATCAGAACCAACAGCAGAATCAAAACCAGCAGAACCAACAGCAAAATCAGCAACAGAACCAAAACAAAAATCAGGACAAGAACCAACAGCAAAACAGCCAACAGAATCAGCAAAACAAGCAAAACGACAAACAGGACAAACAGCAAAATAATAGCAAGGACAACAAAGAGCAAAATTCCGACAAGAACAACGACAGGCAAAATTCCCCCGACAAAAACGACGCCTCCCAAAACGGCGGACGCCAAGACAAGCCGCAAAACGGCGACGAACAAAATCGGGACGAACAGGCCGTAGACAACAAAAAACCGCAGGAGCAAAACGGCAAGCCAGAGCAGTCCGAAAGCAAAGAAAATCGGGGGCAAGACAAGCGGGAGCAGAACGCGGGCAACGAGGAGCGCGAGCTTCCCGCCGAGCAAAAACAGGCGGAAAAGAAGCAGGCGGCAGCCGCGCAAGCCGCCGAAAAAGACGCCGGAAAAGACTCCGAAAATTACAGGTCGGCGGTCGGCGCAATGACAAAAGGCGAGGCGCGGCAACTGCTGGAATCGATGAAAGATTCCGACAAAGTCCTGCCCCTGCGCGGCTACGGCGAACAACGGAACAGATTTGAAAAGTCCTACAAGGATTGGTAATGAAAAAAATATCGGCAATCATTTTATATTCCATTCTATCATACGCGGCGGCGTTTGCGCAGTCGGTTGAAACGTCGGGGTTCTCCCCAAAGGCGATTCCACCGAACGGCACCGCCCGCTACACGCTGAGTTTCAAAGACGTCAAGGGAAGCGCGGACATCTCGAAAATTCCGCTGCCCGACGGCCTGCAAATCGTGGGGCAAAGCTCGTCGCGGAACATGTCGATTATAAACGGCTCGGTCTCGCGCGAGACGTCGGTTGTGCTCACAATGCGCGCCGACCGCGAGGGAGAGCTTACAATCCCCGAATGGGAGGCGGAAATCGGCGGAAAGAAATATAAAATCGCGGCGGCGACGCTCACGGTAGACAAGTCCGCGCCCGCCGAAAGCGGCGGCGACGACCCGTTTGCAGACCCCTTCGGCGGCTCGATTTTCGGAAGCGACCCGTTCTTTTCGCGGCAGAGCGCGCAACGCCAAATACAGCGCAGACAGCAGGCGAGAAGCCAGATTCAAAGCTTCGAGGCGAACCTCAAAAACAACGCGAAACTCGAAATAAAACTTCCGCGCGAAAAGATTTACGTCGGCGAATCCGTGCCGTGCGAGCTTGTGTTTTCGTTCGACAAAAGCCTGTCGGAACGCGGATTCACGCTAGCGCAACTCCTGCCCGAAATACAGAAGGCGGACGCGTTCGACTGCCCCGCGTTCTCCGAAAAACCCACAATTTCCTCCGACGGCAACCGCGTTCTCGTGAAATACACCACGGCAATCACGCCGCTCAAAGCGGGAAGCTACGACCTCGACATCTCCGCGCGCGGCGTGTTCCAGCGCGAGCTTCGCGCCGACGACCTCGCGGGAATGTCGATTTTCGACCGCATGATGTCGTTCGGCGGCGGCACTCCCGTAGACTTCAAAATCGACATGCCGCCGAAAAAAATCGACGTGCTCGAACTGCCCGAAAACGGCAAGCCCGCCGACTTCACAGGCGCAATCGGAACGTTCTCGCTCGAAAACGCGGCGGTAGAGCCGGACGCGCTGACGGTCGGCGAACCCTGTACGATTACCGCGAAAGTCGTGGGCGTGGGCAACTTTCCGCGAATCCGAGAGCCGAAGCTCGACGCGGGCGCGGACTGGAAAACCTACAAGGCGAAGTCGTCGTTCACCGACGAAAGCAACGGGCTTTCCAACATCGGAATCAAGACTTTCGAATACACGGCTGTTCCCAAAAAGGCGGACATTCCGACCGCCCCGACGGTCAGGTTCAACTACTTCGACCCCGTGGGCGAAAAGTACGTCGAGCTGAACTCCGCGCCGCTTCCGATAAGCGTCGCGCCTACGGGACGCTCGAAACGCGCCGCGGAAACGGAGCAGTCAAGCCCCGCGCCCGCGTTCGACAAAATAGCCGAAACCGCCGCGCACTCCTCCGACGCGCGGCTGCTCGAATCGCCCTATTTCTGGGGGGCGCAAATCGTGTTCCTCTGCGCGGTGGCGGCGTTCGTAATGTTGCGGAGGGAGTCGCTGCGCAAAATCAACGACGTCCGCTACGCAAAGAAAATCGCCGACAGAAAATCGGCGGCAAAGCACCGCTCTCTTGCGGCGGCGGCGGCAAAGCGCGGAGACTTCAACGCGTTCTTCGAGGAGGCGCGCCGCGCCCTGCAATTCGCGGTGGCGGCCGACAGCGAACGCTCGGCGGAATCGCTAACCGCCCGCGACGCCGCCGAAATTCTCGCCGAAACCAAGCCCGACGCCGATGTCGGCGGACTGCGGCTGTTCTTCGACGGCGCGGACGCGCTGGCATTCGGCGGAACAGACACTTCGAAGCTCGACATCAAAAAGCTCGACGCGCAACTCGGAACGCTCGTCGGAAAACTCTCCAAATGAAAACTGTGAAAATTTTACGGACAATCATCATGATTGCCGCCGCAGTGTTTGCGGCGGCGACGGCGGGGGCGCAGACCGCGCGGGAATATTTCGCGCTCGGCAACAACGCATACAAGGCAGGCGACTACGCCCGCGCTCTCGAAAACTACTCGCTTGCCGAAAAAAACGGCTTCGACTCCGCGGAGCTGTACTTCAACAAGGCGAACGCCTTTGCCAAGCTCGACCGCAGGGGCGACGCGCTCCTGAACTACAAACGCGCGGTCTACAACGCCCCGCGCATGCGCGAGGCAACGGCAAACCTTGCCATGTACGCAAAGGACAACTCGCTCGAATCGGGGCTGGAAGCCTTCAAAACGCCGCTGATTGCCGAGCTTTCCGAATCGGAGTGGGCGACGGTGTGCTTCGTGTCGTTTTGGGCGGCGGTGCTGCTTGTGTTCGTTCCGCCGCTTTACGGCAAACGCCCGCCAGCGACGCTGTTTCTCGCGATAGTTTTTGCGGCGGCGTTCGCGGCGGCGATTCCGTCGATTCTCGACTGGCGGAATTTCGCCGACACTGCGGTCGCGCTGAAGCCCGACACAAAACTCGCAGTCTCTCCGACGAAAACCGCGCCCGCCGCCGCCATCGTAGACGCGGGGCAATGCGCGAAAATCCTGAAATCGCGCGGCGGCTACCTGTACCTCGAAACGAAAAACGGCAAGCGCGGCTGGGCGGCGGCGGCCGACTTTGCGCCGACCGTCGAATAATACCGCCTGATGTTTTCAGACAAATCATGATATTCAGCGCCCCGAACGCCGTTCGGGGTTTTTTGTTGAAAATCTGGCGCGGCGGAAGTTGAATTGCGGGAAATGGAAAATTCGCACAAAACAAGCTACAAGGTGAGAATTGCCGACGCCGACAGATTCGGGCGGCTCAAAGCTCCCGCGCTCCTGCAAATGTTGCAGGAAATCGCCACCGAGCACGCCGAAATTCTCGGAGTTGCCTACAACGACCTCAAACCGAAAAACCTCGGCTGGGCGCTCTCGAAAATCGCCGTTGAAATCGAAAGAACTCCGCGCTGGGGAGAGCGCGTCCGCATCGAAACGTGGGCGTCCGACCGCGACAGAATCGCGACCTACCGCGAGTTCGCGGCAACCGACGCCGACGGCAAGTCCCTCTTCACGGCGCGTTCGCAGTGGCTGCTCTTCGACGTGCTCGCAAGGCGCATCGCAAAGCTCGACAGACTGCCCGACTGGCCGCGCAACCCCGCCCACGCAAACGCGGTCTCCTTCGACGAAAAATTCGGCAAGCCCGACGAGTCCGCCCCGAATCTTAGCGTCCGCAAATTCGAAACGCTCAACGACAACATCGACCTAAACGGGCACGTCAACAACACCGTGTTCGCCGTCTGGGCTTCGGAAACCGTGCCCGACAGTTTCGCCGAACTCCGCAAGCCCGCAAAAATTTTCGCAAGCTTCATGGAGGAGGTTCAGCCGAAATCGGCGGTGTCCGTCGTCGGTGAGGTGCGCGGCGAATCAACCTACGCGTCAATCCGCTCCGAAACGGGGCGGGAGCACGCCCGCGTGAGGATTGACTGGCAAATGGCTTGATTTCCGCGCCCAATTTTGATTCATTTGCGCCATGACTTTGTATCAATCCACATATCTGTTCGCGCTGATTCTCGCCGCGCTCGGACTGTCGTTCGCGCTGTTTCCGCAACGCTTCGAAAAATGCGCGTTCGCGTTCCTGCGCAGCACAAAAGCCGCGGTAATCACATTCGGCGGAAGCGGACTCTGGTTTCTCTACACGCTCTCGCAGCTGGGCGAGTCCGACTTCGGCAACATCAAGGGACTGCTGATGGCGGTCTTCGGCGGCGCGGGAATCCTCGCGTTCTTCTACCTTTCGGACTTCCTTTCGGTGCGCGGGCTGTGCGTGTTCTCGCTGCTGCTCTCGCGCGAATTTCTCGACTCCGCGTTCATGCAGGAGCCGGCGTCGAGGCTCGTTCTCGTAAGCCTAACATACGCGCTCGTCGTCGCCGCCCTCTACCTCGGCGCGGTGCCGTACAGACTCCGCGACTTCCTGACATTCCTCTACGAAAAGCCCAAACGCGCCCGCGCGTTTGGCGCGGCATCGCTTTTTTGCGCCGCCGCCCTCGTAATAGCGTCAACCACATATTAATTCCATGTCCGGCAAAAACATAATTTTAATCATCAGCGGCCCCGCGGGAAGCGGCAAAAACACCGTCGCCGAAAGGCTGATTTCCGAGTTCGGGAACGTCAAGCGCGTAATCACAAGCACCTCGCGCCCGCCGCGCGGCGCGGAAATCGACGGCGTAGACTACCACTTTCTTTCGCCCGAAGCCTTCGAAAAGGCAATCGCAAACGGCGAATTCTACGAATACGCAAAAGTGCACGACCGCTACTACGGAACGTCGAAAAAGGCGGTTCACGACAGCCTTGCGGCGGGCAACGACCTTGTCCTCATCATCGACGTTCAGGGCGCGGACACATGGCGGAAAATCGCCTCGCAAAACCCCGAAATCGCCGAAAGGCTCACAAGCGTTTTCGTCGCGCCCGACTCCATCGCAGAGCTTCGCAAGCGGCTCGTCGGCCGCGCCACGGAGTCCGAAGCCGACATCGACCGCCGCATGAAAACCGCTGTCGACGAATTCAAGCAGGCGGACAAATTCGACAGGCGCATTGAATCGAAGACGAAAGACGAAGACTACGCCGCCCTCAAAAAAATCTATTTGGAGCTGAAAAACCGATAGCGCGTACGGGAATGCCCCCCAGAAAAAAAGATAAAAATTTATATTGTATATTTTTTCTGCGGGTTTTAGCATTTATTCATGAACGTCAATCGGGTAAAAATTGTTTTCGAAATAGACAACAAAACATTGAACGCGCTGCGTATGTTTGCCGACATGCTCGATTTTTCCCTCGAAGAATACATCGAAGACTATTTGGAGTGGGAATTCAAAGAGCAACCCGATTTGAATCTTGAATGCGACTGCGGCGCGGGCGCAAAGCGCAAAAGCGGCGGCTTCAAAATATCCGTCCGAAAGCAGTCCCCAACGCGCGTCGGCGCGTTTTCCGTGCGGCTGTAAAAAAAAGGCGTCCGCAAAACGGACGCCGCCCTTCAAAAAGCCGAAATTACAGGCAGAACGCGCCCCTGTGCGAGCAGACTTTCGCCGCGAGTTGCGAGCCTTTTTCCGCCGCTTCCTCCGCGCCGCCGCCGCCGAGCAGCGACATCGTAAAGCCGGCAAGAAACGCGTCGCCCGCGCCGACGGTATCGACAATTTTCACCTGCTTTGCCTTGCCCATGAACATGCCGCCCTTTTCGAAAACGGTGTAGCCCTCGCTTCCGCGCGTGAGGATTAGGTATTTCAGGTTGAACGCGCCGAAAACGAATTTTGCCCGCATGAGGGAGTCGCCCTCGTAGCGGAAAATCTTGCAGATCTCGTCAAGCTCGTACTCGTTCATTTTTGCGACGTCCGCGCGGGACAGCGAAAAGTCGAGAATTTCGCGGTTGTAGAAATCGAGGCGCAGATTGACGTCGAGCACTTTGAGGCACGAGGCGGAACACGCGTCGAGAAGTTTTGCGAGCGTGTTGCGCGAAACCTGCGAACGCTGGGCGAGAGTGCCGAACGAGAACGCGTCGGCGGACGCCGCGGCTTCGGCGGCGCGGGGTTCGTATTCGATGAAGTCCCACGCGCAGTCTTTCAAAAATTCGTAGGTCGCGCTTCCCGAAGAATCGAGCAAAACCTTTGCCTCTCCCGTGGGACGCGCGTTTGCCGACACGAGTTCGGTAGAAAGCCCCCGCGCCGACATTGTTTCGAGCGCGCCCATTCCGTTGGCGTCGCGCCCGACCGCGCCCACGATTTTTGCGTCCGCGCCGAGGCTCGAACAATAATAGGCCGAGTTGAGCGGCGCGCCGCCGAGGACTTTTCCGTCGGGAAAAACGTCCCACAAAATCTCTCCGAACGATATTATTTTCTTCATCTATTTTCCTTGCTTGCGTGATGCCAAATATTTTTCGGCGCGTCCTAGCGCGGTAATCGGGAAATAGTGTCTGTACCAGTTGTAGTTGAGCATGAAGCCGCGGGCAAGCTCCTTGCCCTGCGGGAGCGGCGCGCCCTTGCGCAAATCCACCTTTGCGCCGAGTCCGTAGCCGGGGAAGCCCGTGCCCGTGTAATAGGGTTCGTCCCAAGTGCCGTCGGCGCGTTGGGAATCGCACAGGAATTTGCAGCCGCGGGCGATGCATTCGTCGTAGTTTTTGTCGTCCGCCGACATAATCGCCATGAGCGCCCATGCGGTCTGCGACGCCGTCGAGGGAATGCCCGTGCCCGAATATTTCGGCTCCATGTACGAGGCTATGCTTTCGCCCCAGCCGCCGTCGGCGTTCTGCTTTGAGGCAAGCCATTCGAGGGCGCGGCGGATTTGCGGCGTCTCCTTAGTGTCGCCGACAGCCGTAAGCGCCGGCAGAACTCCGCAAGTGCCGTAGATGTAGTTGACGCCCCAGCGTCCGAACCACGAGCCGTCGTCCTCCTGCTCGTCGTACATGAATTTTATTGCGCGGGCGATTGCGGGGTGGTTGCGCGAGAACCCGCACATTGCGAGGGCTTCGACGACGTGCCCCGTGAGGTCCGCGCTGGGAGGGTCGAGCATTTCTCCGAAGTCGGCGAAGGGAATTTTTGTAACAAGCTCGCGCGTGTTGTCGCGGTCGAAAGCCGCCCAGCCGCCGTTCGGGTTCTGCATTGCAAGAATCCAGTTGACGGTTCTGCGGATTGCCGAGTCTACGCGGCGCGCGCGCGTGCTTTCGCGCGGAAGAAGTTTTTGAATGCGTTTGAGCGCGCAGATTGCGATTGCCGCGTCGTCGATGTCGGGGTAGTAGTTGTTGGCGCGTTCGAACGCCCAGCCGCCGGGCTCGACGTGCTTGCCCACCATCACGGACCAGTCGCCGTGGTAGCGGTTTTCCTTAGCCAGAACGTAGTCGAGAGCTTTGAGAAGCTCGGGGGAAGTTCCGGGGGTTTCGCCAGCGTCCATGAGCGAAATCATCGTAAGGAAAGTGTCCCAAACGGGGCTTTCGGAAGCTTGCAGCATTATGCCCTCGCCGCGGGGCACCTGCCAGTGCAGGTTGAACGCGTCGATTGCCCGCGACATATTGATTTGGTCGAGCGAGAAGCCCTCGACATACATCGTGAGAATGCCGTAAATCCACGGGGGCTGAATGCCGCCCCACGCGCCGTCCTCGTCTTGGTGCTCGAGCATCCATTGGAGCACGAGCTTGATTGCCGACTCTCTGAACGGCTTAATCGGGAAGCGGTTGTACGCGTGTAGGGCGTGGTCGAGCTTCATGAAGAGGTTGTCCCAGCTTATCGCCTTGTGGCTCTTGCGTTGCAGGCGGTAGTCAACCTTGTCGCGGCCTTCGGGGAAAAGCTCGTCGAGGCGGAGGTTTTCGGGCAGCTCTTTAATCGGGCGGCGCGAGCAGAGAATTGTGATTGGCATCATTGTGGCGCGCGCCCACGAAGCGAAGTCGTAAATATTGAACGGGCACCATTTGGGCAGGAAAACGATTTCGGGCGGAATCACGGGCGTGTGCGCCCACGGCCATTCGCCGAACAGCGCAAGCCAATATTTTGTGAACACGCGGATGCGCTCTGTCCACTTGTTTTCGATGAGCCATTTGCGGGCTTTTGCAAGCGCGGGCTCGTCGGGATCGAAGCCGCTGACGCGGAGTGCGAAGTAGCATTCGAGGGTCGTGTTGATGTCGCCCTGCTCCGAGCCGTAGTAGACGTCCCAGCTGCCATCCTCGCGCTGCCTGTCGAGAATGTATTGGAGGACTTTCGTCTTTTTGTGGTCGTCGAAGTCGATGAATTTCATCGCAAGAATCCACTGCGCCTCCATGCAGCAGTTTGTTTCGAGCGGGCCGCACCACATGCCGTCGTCCGCCTGTCTGATTTTCACCCAGTCTATCGCCGCGCGCAAAGTTTCGCGGATTGTTTTGGGTTTCGATACTTCCTGTTTGCTTTCCTGCATGATAAAAAAATCTGTTCGCCTTTTATTACATAGATTTTCCGCGAATTGTCAACAGATGTTTCCGCGCGCAAAATCCCGATTTGCCCCGCATTTTCCATTCGGAAAAATCGGCGGCGAACAAAAGCGGGAACGCCCCAAAAGCCGAAGCCGCGCAAAAAAATCCGCCCGATTTTGTCGGGCGGATTGTCTTCAAAAAAGTCTGCGCTACTTGGCGAACACCGCCGCCATTTCGCTTGTGTTCGAAATCGACTCTCCGCTTGCGCTTGTAGATTTTTTGTTGATTATGCCCGACGCGTATGTTTCGGAGACGAAGCAGAAGTTGAATTCGACGTCGATTTTCGAGCCGTCCGAGAACTTTCCGTTCACCTTGAATATCGCGCAAGACTGCGGCCTTCGGAGGTAGGAGTATGTGCAGCTTGCGGTCTTGCCGTCAACGGTGAGGTCGCAATTTTTGCCGCCCCTCATTACCACTTTGTAAGTAAGTCCGTCGGTCGAAACCGCAGTGAAGTCTTTGGTCATTTTGTCGGGGGCGACACCGCCGCCGATTTGTTCAACAGTCCCTATGTAGACGGTTTTGTCGTCCGTAAACGAAGCGGTTGTCGCGCCGTCGTCGGAGAATCCCAACGCGCCGATAATTTCCTTCGTTTCGGTTTTGCCGTCGATAACCGTCGTATAAGAGAAGTTCAGGTAGCCCGTAATCGAGCTTGACCTGTTGTACCAGTACGACGCCGACTTCACGTAGGTTTTTGTCGGGTCCATGTTGCTTGCGAAGATTTTCAGACCGTCGCTGCCCTGGAAGAGCATGTGGAGCGTCGGGTACTCCTCTTCGTCGTCGGCGCGGAAGACAATGCCAGTGCCCGCAATCGAAACGGGCGCGAGAGCCTCGCCGATTACGACGTTGATTACGGGCGTGTTCACCGCCGAAACCACGCTGCCGTTTTTGTTCGAGACCGTGCAGAAATACGATTTCCGCGCAATCTTGACGCCGTCCACAACCCACGTTTTTTCCGAAACGTTCGGCTTGTAGGATTTCGATTTCGCGTTTCTGATTTCCGCAAACGCGCCGCCGTCTACGCTTTCGTACCACTGGTATGTCGGCGAGTAGCCCGTAGCCTCGACGTTAATCGAGAACGGGAATTTGTACGACGCGCGGAATGTCGCAGCTCCCGCCGAGCTTGCGCTTACGTCCATCGAATAGCCGCCTTCCTCCTTGATTTGAATCTTGGAGATTCCGACAGCCTCCTGAACGTTTACCGTTGCGGTTTTTGTCGAAATTGTGCCGATTGCCGTGCCGTCGGCGAGGCGGCTCTGGACGCTGCACGAGACCGTTCCGCCGATGAGCGCTTCGGTAAATTCGTAGGAGAGCGTAGGCTCTGTGGTTTCCGTGGTGAACACCACGTTGCCTTCGGCGTCGCGGATTTCCCAGATGTATTTGAGGTTGCTTCCCGTTGCGGACACCGAGAATTCCGACGTCGTGCCGCTAACGGAGACCACCGCCTGCGGGCCTTTTTTCATCACGGCGGACTCTATGACAGTGAGCGTGGCGGCGGCGGATTCGGCGAACTCGCCATCTGCGTTGCCCGCGTTGGCTACAAGGCACTTGTACTTTGCGCCGCTGAGCGAAACGTTCGGACGCGAGACCACAAGTTCCTTCTTGCTGCCGTTTACCTTTACAAAGCCCTTGCCGTCGTTCCTGTCAACATACCACCTGTAAGTGAGCTTGATGCCGTCGTTGTCGTAGGTCGTGTTTGCGACGAACTTTACGGAGTCGGTATTGGCGCAGGTGATGTCGGCGATTTTGGAAACGTCGGCGTTCGTCATCGGTTTAAGAAGCTTTACCTTGATTCCGTCGAGCTTGACCGTGCCCGCGGGGTTGGTTGCCTCGCACTTGTACACGCGCGAGAAGTCCGAACCCACAAGGCGTTCGGTGGTGTATGCCGCCGACTTCGCGCCGTTGATTTCGTTCCAGTTTTTGCCGTTGTCTTCGGAGAAGAACCACTTGTACTTAATAGAGCCGTAGCCCGTAGCCTTGACCGCGAACTTGCCCCTGCAAAGCGAATCCGCCCGCGACGCGTCCGCGCCGTCGAACGCGCAGAGAACGCTCTTGGAGGTCAGCCCGATTGCCGTGAGCGCGCATGGGGTTATTCTTATCGTTTTGGAAATCGATACCGGCGCGTTTTCGCCGTTGCCGCTCCAAACAAGGCAGCGGAAGTTTGTGGGCGCGGACAGAGAAGAACCCGCAACGTTGAGCTTCAAAACGGACTCTTCGGCGGCGATTTTAGCCTCCGCCGTTTCGTCTACCCACGCCTTGTTCTCGTAGCGTTGCCACTTGTAGACAATGGACGTGTCAGCCCGCGCCTTGACGGAAACCTCCACGGAGGAGTTTTCAAAGACGTACGCGGGTTTGGAGACTTCCGAAAGCACGGTCTTTTCGTTGACCGAAAGCGTGGCTGTTTCCGAAACGAGCCAGTCGGACAGTCCGCCGTTTAGAATGTAGCACCTATATTTGCGGCCGTCCATGGCCTTTGTCGGCTTGGATACGGAAAGGCTTGCCTTTGACGCGCCCGAAACCTCTTTCCAGACGGAGGATTTCGGCTCGCAGTATTCCCACTTGTAGTATATGCGCGAAGCCCCCGACGCCTTGACCGCGAACTTGGCGTTTTTGCCGATAATCACGGTTGTGGATTCGGGCTGTTTGTCGTACTGCGCGGTCTGTTTTACGACCATCGTGGCGGCTTTTGAATACGTTATGTTGGATTCTCCGCCGTTCGAAATTGCGCACCTGTACTTCATGCCGTTTCTTTCGAACTCGGCTTTGGAAACGATAAGCTCATTCGACGTTTCGGTGTCGATGTTAATCCAAGATTTCGAGACGGCATCGTAGTACTGCCAGACGTATTGGAGGTCATAGCCAGTAGCCTGAACTTCGAATTTTGCGTTGCCGCCGCTGAACACCGTGCATTTTACGGGCTGAACGGTGAATCTGGGAATTTCCCTAACGGTGAGCTTTGTCGCCGCCGTTTCAAGTTTGAATTCCGCGCTAGAAAGCACGCACTTGTATTCGCCGCCGTCGAGGTTCATAGCCCCCTTGACTTTGAGCGTGCGGCTCGAACCCGAAATTTTGGAGAATTCCGCCGCACCCTTCGCCTTGTAATACCAAGCATAGGAAAGCTTCGAGCCGGTGTTGGAAACGGCGTCGACCGAAAGCGCAACGGTGCTCTTTTCGTAGGTTTCCGCCGTTTCGGGGAGGTTCGCGTTTATTTCGATTGCGGGCTTTTGCGCGATTGTAGCAACCGACGATTTTTTGGTGTTTTTGCCGTCGGTTGCCACACAGTAGTACTGGTCGCCTACCATGTCGGAGGTAAACGTAAATTCGTAGGTGTCGGTGTCGCCGTCAACGAGTTCGAACGCCGACGATCCGTTTTTCTTCCAGTACCATTTGTAGGAAATTTCGGGCTTGTCGAGCGGCGAGTCAATCGAAACCTCGAATTTGCCCTTGCGGTTTTCGACAACCGCAAGCTCTGCGGGGAGGTCTTCGCGGAAAGTGATGTTCGTTTCGAGTGCGACGGTCGTAGTTGTGGATTTCACCGTGAACGTGCCGTCGGTCGCCTCGCAGTAGTACTGGTCGCCGACCATCGTTTCTTCGAACGTAAACGAGTACGACTTCGAGTTTTTACCGAGCGGCGCAAATTCGGATTCGCCTTTCTTTTTGCAGTACCATTCGTAGGTTGTTTTGGCGTTTGCCACGGGCGACTTGGCCTCGAAAGTCATGGTCGTTTTTCTGCCCTTGTACGCGCCGGTCGTCGAGGGGAGGTCGGTCGAAACGGTGTAGTCGGAGTTCAGCCACCAGCCGCTTACGCTCTTGCCGTCGGCGTCGGTCGTCGTGCCTTTTACGAGCTTGAAGTTGGAAATTTTCGCCCCGGCAGCCGTCGTGCCGACAACATCTACATATCCGAATTTGGAAGCCGAGCTTCCCGTGCCCGACACCTTGATTTTGTCGTCGGCAAAGCGCGACGTGAGGTTCGCCGTAAAGAAAATTGCGTTGTTTCTGAAATTTTCGACCGTGATTGACTGCTTTGATGTGGAATCTATGAGCCTCGTTTTGTCGTTGCTTGGCGCAATGTCCGCAAGAATCAGCCTTGCCGACGAATCCGTAATTGCGAAGCGCAGGTCGGAATTTTTGTTTTTTTCGAAAACCACGTTCCTAATTCTCTGCGGCGCGCCGAGCTCTATTGTAAACACGCCGCAGTCGTTGTTAATCATCATGGAAACGTCGGCATTGTACGAAACAACGCCCTTTGAGTTTATCGAATTGCCCAATGCCCACGGGGCGTTGAGGACAAGCTTGGGGTTCGCGCCCTTTACGCCGCGCTCCTGAATGCCGCCGTCCAAAATAAGCGAGCCTTTTTCGGCTTGGTCGGACACCGTGAGAGTGCCGCTTTTGATTCGCAGAGAGGTCTTTGTGTTGGTTTTCAGCGAACCGTTTACGGTGAAGTCCGCATTCGAGAACGTCACGACCGCGCTTCTCATTTTGATGTCCAACGCGCCGTCGATAGTGCCCTTCGCGAACGACGGAACTTCCGCCGAATTGCGATTCACAACGGAAGTGAGCGTAAGAGTCTGCCCCTCGTTTACAACCAGCGTTCCCGGGGCTTTTAGAAGGTCGCCGCTGACGTTCTTTTTAAGCTCCCACGAAACGTCCACCGTGAACGTTTTTCCGTCGGGAATTGCCCAGTAGTCGGAATAGGAAGTTATGGGATTTAGAATGGAGGAGGAGGTGATGCCCGAAAGCGTACCCTCCAAATTTCTGACGGCGAAAGCCGACGAAGCCGCAAGAGCCGCGGCGAAAATGGGAATCAATTTTTTCATGGGATACAAGGGATATATAAATATTCTTTTTTATAATCAGTTAAAAGCACTGCGCGGAAATGTCAAAGGATTTTTTGAGTATCGGAACGCGCAAAAACCGCAAAAAAGCGCGTCATGCCGACGCGCCGGAATGCGGAAATTTGCGTCTTTTCAGAATCGCCTCCGAGCTTGGATTTGAACCGCCCCCCGCTTTGGGCGCAATGCCATTGCGAACCGCCCCCCGCTCGGCTTTGCGGAAGCCCGCGAAGCTAAATTCCGTTTGCCGAAACCGCTCCGACCGCGTGCGAGAGCCTTGCGACGGCAATCGCAAGCGACGACCGCGCGTTGACGTTCGACTGTCTTGCCGACGCCAGACGGGTCTGCGCGTTCAGCAGGTCGGTGATTGAATTTACACCGTTTGCAAAGCCGATTTTCGTAGCCTCGTACGCCTCCGACGCCGCCTCCACGCTCGCCTCCGAGCTTGCAATCTGTTTGAGCGAGCTTTGGTAGACGTGGTAGTACGCCCAGATGTCGGAGATAATCGAAATTTCCTCCGCTTTAAGCTGTTGCGCCTGAGCGCGTTCGGCGGCCTTTGCGCCGATAAGCTCGTATTTGCGGGCAAAGCCCTCGAAAATGCTCCAGCTTGCGGCAAGCCCGAACTGGTACTGGTAGGCGTCCTCGCGCGGGGTCTCGGTGTACCACATGTACGACGCGCTGCCCTGCGCGTTCAGTTGGGGAAGGAAGTCGCGCTTGGCGGTTTTGACGTCGCTTTGCGTTTTGCGCAACTTGGCGTAGCCCGCCAGCAGCGACTGCCTCGACCTCATCGCCTGCGCGACAAGCTCGTCTATCCTCTTTTCCGACGCCGTGGGAATATTGACGTTCTCCGAAATGTTGCGGAGGTCGGCGGCGTTGACGCCCATTGCGTTTGCGAGGTTTGCGCGGGCGGTCTCCACGTCTGACTTTTTGCTTTCGAGCGTGAACTCTGCGGTTCTAAGCGACGCCAGCGCGTTCAGCATGTCCTGCTTGTTGCCGACGCCGTCGCGCAGTTTGCGGTCTGCCGATTCGTACGAAGTTTTGGAGTCCTCCACGTCGAGCTGCGCCGCCTTGACGCTTCCCAAAGCCGCGTAGTACCGGAAGAACGCCACGTTTACGTTAAGGAACACGTCCTGCAAAGCCTGATTGTATTCGAAGTTCGCCGCGCGTAGAGCCTCGCGGGCGGATTCGACCTGCGCCTCGCGCTTGCCGAAGTCGAACAGCAGCCAGCTTATCTGCGCCGACGGCCCGTAGGCGGTTTCGTAGTACGCGCCGACGGGCACGAGGCTTGCCGCGCTCGTCTTTGTTTTGTCGCGGTAGACCTGCGCCCCGACCGAAACCTGCGGGTAGTACGACGCCTCCGCCTTGCCCTGCGCCGCCGCGTACTGCTTTGCCTGAAACCAATACATGCGGGTTGTGGGGTTGTTTTCGAGGGCGATGTCGATGAGTTCGGGAAGCGTAAGTTCGCCGCCGGCAAGCAGTTTTTCGGAGGGCGTAAGGTTGCGCGGCGCGGCTTTTTGCGCGCCGTCCGACGCCGCCTCCCCGCCCTTTTGCGCCTTTTCGGTAGCGTCTTCCGACTTCTCTATTTTGTCGGTTTTTATCTGCGACGGCTTGTAGTATTCGGAAGGCATTGCGTCTTTCGGAGCTTTCCAATAGACGGACGGCGTTTCGGCGACCTCCCTGTCAACATTCACGCAACCGCACGCGAAAGCCGCGGCAGAGACTGCGGAAAATGCCAGAATTCTGTTTTTCATAAAATCAGTCCTCGTTTGAATATGAGATGTGTCCGCGAGCGAAGAACGGAATTTTATCGAGAACGCCGCGCTGGAACTTGTCGAACCACAGGTAGATAACGGGGGTTACATAGAGGGTAATCAGCTGCGAGAATATCAGCCCGCCGACCACTACAACTCCGAGCGGAATGCGGCTTTCGGAGTCCGCCTTGCCCCAGCCGAGCGCAATCGGGAGCATGCCCATGAGCGCCGCGAACGACGTCATGATAATCGGGCGGAAGCGTTCCATGCATGCCTCGTGGACTGCGTCGCGCGGGCTCATGCCGCCTGCCTCGCGCATGATTGCAAAGTCGATCATCATGATGCCGTTTTTCTTTACAATGCCCATGAGCATGAAAATGCCGATTGCCGAGTAAATCGAAAGCTCCATATCGAACAGCCAGAGGCTCGCCAAGCCGCCCACGACCGCAATCGGGAGCGCGGAAAGCACCGTCCACGGGTGGACGTAGCTCTCGTAGAGAATGCCCAAGATGACGTACATCACGAACACCGCCACCCCGATGAGAACCATGAGGCTGCGCATTGTCTGCTGGAATGTAACCGCCTCGCCGATGAACATGCCGTTCACGCCGTCGGGCAGAATTTTCGGGGCTTCGGCGTTCACCCAGTTCACGACGTCGCCGATTGCGACGCCGTCAGCGAGGTCGAAGAAGAATGTTACCGACGGGAAGTTGTTGAGGTGGTTGATTGCAATCGGCGCAAGGATAAGCTCGCTCGTGGAAACCGCGCCGAAGGGAATGAGGTTCGAGAGCGTGTAGGCGGGGTTCGGCTCTTCGCCGCCGCCGGTGAGCGTCTTTACGGGATAGCCGCCCGTAAGGTACTGGTCTATCGAGAAGTTCAGGTCGTCGAGGCTGTCCTGAAAACCGTCGTCGGCGAGGGTGTCCTGCATGATTGACCAATACTGCTGGAACGGCGATTTAATCAGGTAGAAGAACGACTTTGCGAAAGACTGCCTGAACACTTCCGAGTACGAATTTACCGACAAGCCCACCATCGCCGCCTTGTCGCGGTAGGGTTTGAGGGTGATTTGCGGGTTGTCCAAGTACAAGTCCTTCTGAATGTTCGAGAAGAACGCGCCGCGCTTCGACGACAGGAATTTCTCGAAATTCTCCGCGGCGGCGTAGAGTTTCTCCTGATTCATCGAGGTTATTGCGTACGCGTATTTGCCCTGCTGTGTGCTTGTTGCGCCCGTCGAAATGTTGAGCGTGGGTTCGGGAGCGAACGCCGAAACAACCCCAGGGAGCATTGCGATGCGCCCGTTGATTTCGTCGGCTACCTCCGCAATCGGCTTGCGTTTGTCTTTGTCCTCCAAAACTATGTAGCCGAAGCCCATGTTCTGGTTGATGAACGCCGAGACGCCCGAAACCATGACGAAATTCTTGACCGCGGGATTCGACGAAACTATGCCGGAAATCCTATCCTGCATTTTGCCGATTTCCTTCGGCGAAGTCTTTGTGTTCATGATGAACACGCCCTGCATGAAGCCGCTGTCGCCCGTGGGGAAGAAAATCTGCGGAAGCGCGGAGGCAAAGTAGAACACGCCGTAGAGACACGCGCCCATAATGGCGAGCGTCAGCACGTTCTGGCGCAACATCCACGAGAGCGACGGCGAATAGAAGCGCAGGAACGCCGCCTCCAACTTGTGCGCCACGCGCTCGACGGGAGTTTTGTCGGAGTAGTCTTTTGTGCGTTTTTGGAGCACGCGCGAGCACAGCATCGGCGTAAGCGTAAGGCTCACCACGCCCGACATGAGCGTCGCCACGATAATCGTTACCGAAAATTCCTTGAAGACGCGCCCCATGATTCCGCTCATGAACGCAAGCGGAATGAATACCGCCGCCAGCGAAAGCGTCATACTGAGAATTGTGAACGAAATTTCCGAAGCCGATTTGAATGTCGCAACCCTCGGCGTTTCGCCGAAGTCTTCCATTCTGCGGACGGTGTTTTCGAGAAACACGATAGCGTCGTCCACAAGGAAGCCGATTGCCATCGTAATTCCCATAAGCGAAAGGTTGTTTATAGAGAACCCGAAAGCGTACATGAAAATGAACGTAAGCAGAATCGAGAACGGCAGGGCGACGGTCGGAATGAGCGTGTCGCGGAAGCGTCCGAGGAACATGAAGATGACGAACACTACGAGCACGAACGCAATCATCAGCGTTTCCTTTACGTCGTTGATGTTGTCGATAATGAGCTTGGAGCCGTCGTAGAATTCGTAGAGCTTGATTGATTCGGGAAGTTCGGTCTTGAACTTTTCCATCATCTTTTTGATGCCCGCAACGGTGGTCACGGCGTTGCCGTCGGCGCGTTTTCTGATGCCCATTGCGATTGAGTCCGTAGCGGAGGTCGCGGGGGCGGCGCGGTTGAAGAACGAAATGTTGAGCGTGTCGAACTGGATTGAATCAAGAGCCTTGGCGATGTCGCGCAGGTAAATCGGCGAGCCGTCCTTGAAGCCTACCACAAGCGATTCGTAGTCCGCGGCGGTCGAAAGCTGGGTATCGGGGAAGAGGACGTACTGGGTCGTCGGGCCGTTGATGTTGCCCGCGCCAATCATGTTCGTCGAGCGCGAAAGCGCGGCGGAGAGGTCCGACATCGTGTAGCCAAGATTGTAGAGCTTCTTTGCGTCTACCTCAATTCTCACGGCGCGGGGGGCGGCGTAAATATCGACTTTCGACACGCCCTCGACCATGTTGAGCTGCTGCGCGACCTGCGAATACGCGTAGTCGTACATTTCGCCCGCTGTCATGCCGTCGCTTGTGACGGAGATGATGTAAATGGGCATGTCGTTGGGATTGTCCTTCGTGAACGAAGGCGGCGACGGCAGGTCGGCGGGGAGGTTGCCCATTGCGCGCTGGATTGCGCTCTGCACGTCGGTCGCCGCGGCGTCGATGTTTTTGCTGAGCGCAAATTGCAGCACTATGCTCGTAGAGCCCATGCTGTTGCGGCTGGTAATCATCTCGATGCCCGGAATCTGCATGAACTGCTGTTCGAGCGGAGAGGCGATGTTCGCGCCCATAATGGTCGGATCCGCGCCGGGGTAGCTGACGCTTACCTGAATTACGGGGTAGTCCACGCCGGGGAGCGCGTTTACGGGCATCTGCTTGTAGCAGAATATGCCGAAGAACGCGGCGGCAACGGAAAGCAAAACCGTCATGACCGGACGGTTTATGAAGAGGTCGGAAATCGATTTGCCGCCCGATTTCGTCGCGTGGGGGGTTGTGTCGTCGGACATGTCGAAAATCTCCCGATTATTTGCCCTGTTGTTTTGCGGCGGCCTTCATCATTTCGGCTCTGAGAGCGTCGGCAATCTGCGCCGATTCCGCCATGAATTTGCCGACGGCTTCGGGCGTCGTGAGCGGCTTGCCGTCCGCGCCGATTACGACGCCGTCGGGAGTTGCGTTATAAACAAAAGGCCCCGCCTGAAGCCTGAGCTGGCTGACTTCCCGCACAACCAAATCGCCCGCCTTCACGCCCTTTACGAGCCTCAAAGTCTTGTTGTCGTAAAGCTGTCCCTTTTCGACCTGAACGAGCTTGACGATGTAGACGCCGCCCTTGTAGGGAGTCGCAACATAGACGTACGCGCCGAGCTTGTTTGTCTGCACGCATATGTCTGGGACAAGCACGCCGTCGGATTTCTCCAAGTCGAACAGCACCCTGACCGACTGGTTCGGCCAGAAAAGCCCGTCGGCGTTGGGGAGCGTACCGCGCAGAATTGCCGTGCCCGTTTCGTAGCGCATTTTGTTGAGCACCACGTTGACCTCCGCCTTGCGCGAGAGGTTCGCCTTGTCGTCCTCTATAAAGGAAACCGTAATGCCGAGCTTGCCGCCAGACGCCGCCATGAGCTTGCGCACTTCGTGGAGGCGTTGCGAGGGAATGACGAAGTCCACAAAAAGCTCGTCCACCTTTTCGATTGTCGTGATAATCGAAGAGCCGGCCGCAACGACGTTGCCCGCGTCGATGTTGAAAAGCCCCGCCTTGCCGTCCGTGGGAGCGGCGACGTCGCACCAGCCGAGGTTGATTTTCGCGGTTTCGAGAGCCGCCTCGCATGCCTCTACCTGCCCCTTGTCTACTTCGACTTTCGCGACGAGGGTGTCGAAAGTCTGCTTGTCTACATAGTTGTCCTTTGCGAGGGTGCGGTTGCGCTCCACCTGTAATTGGTCTATTTTAAGCTGGGCTTTCGCCTGCGCAAGGTTGCCCTCCGCCTGTTTGACGGCGGCGGCAAACGGACGCTTGTCTATCACCGCGAGAATGTCGCCCTTTTTCACAAGGTCGCCCTGCTTGAACCTGATTTCGGAAATCTGCCCCGAAACCTGCGCCACCACGTTTACGCTGCTGCGCGAAGCTGTCGTGCCGAGAGTCGAGATGTACGCCGGCACTTGGCGTCCCTCCGCCTTGACGAGAACCGCGGGAGTCGGGGGAATCGACTGCTTTTTTACTTCCTTTTTTTCGCACGCGCAAAGGGCGAGCGCCGACAGGGTAATTATCAATGCTTTCTTCATAAATGCTCTTTCCGCCGCGTGTTCACGGAACAATGCGGCATTAAAAAGGGTACAAGAATCCGCCAAAATTCGGAAGAGTCAACATAATATTCAAATATGCCAATCGGAAAAAACGCGCCGCACAAAATTCAAATGCGCTGTAAATAAATCTTGACCCATTCGAGCGCAAGCAGGGCGGCGGCTATGTAGAACGTATTTACGCGCCCGATTTTTCGGGGGAGCGATGCAAAAAATTTCAGGCTACCTACAAAAAATTCGCGGGCGGAAAGTTCGTTTTTCCACGACGAATCCTCCGCAAACGGAACTTTCAGAAAAACATGCCGCGCCGCAAGGAAGAACAGCGCAAATTTCGCAAGCCGCTCCGCGGGCACTACGGCGTCGAGGTGGAGCGAAAATTCGGAATACCCGAACGCGACCGAAAGCCAGCCCGTCGCGACCGAAAAGAACGAGAACAGCCCCGCCGACCACACGCACACCCGAAACCAGTCGCGGGCGCCGAACGCGCCGTTTTTGCGGAAGCGCACCGCAAGCCAGCAGAGGATTCCGAAAGCGCAGACGGAAAACACCGCGTCGAAATACACGTTTACAAAAATCAGAACGTCGGAAAGTATTGTAAAAAACAGACCCGAAATTTCGTGCAAAACGCGGTCGTCGAAGCTCGCAAAAATCTCGCCGCGCGGCTTGCCGCGCTCCGCCGCTCCGTACTGGTAGAGCCTGTACCCCGCCCTCGCCGCCGTGTGCAAAAATATCAGAACCGCAACAAACGCAATCTGGATTGCGGGAACTGCCGCAAGCACGTAAAACAAGGCGCGCCCCACGAGCGAGCGCGGATATTTGAATTCGGTTGATTCCATCGGAAGAGTTTTTCGCAAAATCCGAGTCGAAAGGCAAGGCAAATATCAAAATCCGCCAGAAGTCAAAATAGTGCAAAAAAAGAAAAACCCTCTGCAAAAACGCCCGCAAATAACGTTTGCACACGGTGGAATTTACCCTATCAAATAAACAACACTATATATGACGGAGACATTCAAAAAACGCGCGGAGGCTAAAAACGCCGACAAAATCAAAGTGGCAATCGTCGGCTGCGGCGGACGCGGAAGCGACGCCCTCTGCAACATGCTCGCGGCTGACCCCAACATAGAATTCGTCGCCGCGGGCGACGCCTTCCCAAAGCAGATTGAAAAGACGGCGGAAAAGGTGAAAAACTTCGCCCTCAAAACGCTCGGAAAAAAGGACGCGTGGAGGGTAAGCCCCGAAACGTCGTTCGTCGGGCTTGACGCTATCGACAAAATCGTGCAGACCGACGCCGACGTCGTTGTTTTGGCGACTTCCCCCGTCTTCCGCCCCTGCCACATCGAAAAGTGCCTCAAAGCAGGCAAAAACGTTTTCGCCGAAAAGCCGATTGCCATAGACGCCGTTGGACTTCGAAAAATCTACAACGAGCTTATTCCCCTTGCCGACAAGGCGGGGCTTACCGTAATTTGCGGAACGCAAATGCGCTACCACTCCGCGATTGCCGAGGGCGTCGAACGCGTCAGGGACGGTCAGATTGGCGACGTTGTGGGCGGGGTTTTCCTGCGCTATGTGCCGCTGTACCTCATGCGGCAGACGCTCGACGCGCCCGCCGAAAGCCTCCAACCCGACGACGCCGAATACCAGCTGCGCAACTGGCTCGGCTTCCGCTGGACTTCGGGCGACCACTTTGTGGAGCTTTTTGTCCACAACCTCGACATGGCTCTCTGGGCGTTCGGGCAGTTCCCGATTGAGGCGGTAGGCTCCGGCAGCAGGCAGGCAAACCTCGAATGGGGAAAATTCGGCGACAGGCACTCGAACACGCACGTCCAGTACGAATTTGCAAACGGCGCAACCCTCACCGCCGCGTGTCGGCAGGAACCGAACACAACGCCCTACATGCCGTGCAGGGTAATCGGCACAAAAGGCATTCTCGAAATGTCGTTCGGCAGACAGCGCATCACGGGCGAAAAGCCGTGGGTTTCGGAGCACGCGCCGAAAGACGCAATAGTTTGCGAGCACGAAGTTTTGCTCGGCGCAATCCGCAACGGCAAGCCGATAAACACGATGAAGACCTGCGCCGACAGCTGCTACGCGGCAGTCGCGGGAAGAGAATCGGCTTACGCGGGCAAGAGGCTCAAATGCCGCTGGGTGCTCGAAAAGTCGAAGCTCGACTACATGCCCAAGAACCTTTCGCTCGGCGGGAAGGTCGCCCTCCAACCCGTCCCGAACCCGACAGACTACAAGCTAATTTAACAATAAAGAGGAAAAAATGGAAAAATATATGATAAAAATGGAAAAATATATGATAAATAGAAAATCGTTTATAAAAACCGCTGGCGTCGCGGGCTTGGGCTCTGCGCTGCTGCCGAAGTTCTCGTTTGGAGCGGCAAAAGGCTCGGACAAAATCAAGGTCGCAATACTCGGATGCGGCGGGCGCGGGCGCGGCGCAATGGAAAACATGCTCTCCGCCGACCAAAACATAGAATTTGTCGCCGCGGGCGACATCTTCCCCAAGCAAATCGAACGCGCGGGCAAAAGAATAGCGGCATACGCCGAAAATAAATTCGGCAAAAAGGACGTTTGGAAAGTAAGCCCCGACACCACATTCGTAGGGCTTGACGCAATCGACAAAATCGTGCAGACCGACGCCGACGTCATAATGCTCACGACACCGCCCGTCTTCCGCCCATATCACATCGAAAAGTGCCTCAAAGCAGGCAAAAACGTTTTCGCCGAAAAGCCGATTGCCATAGACGCCGTTGGACTTCGAAAAATCTACAACGAGCTTATTCCCCTTGCCGACAAGGCGGGGCTTACCGTAATTTGCGGAACGCAAATGCGCTACCACTCCGCGATTGCCGAGGGCGTCGAACGCGTCAGGGACGGTCAGATTGGCGACATCGTGGCGGGAGTTTTTCTGCGCTACGAAATCGGCTACCTCGAACGCGCGTCGCTCGATGCGCCCGCCGCGAACCTCCAACCCGACGACGCCGAATACCAGCTGCGCAAATGGCTCGCGTTCAGCTGGACTTCGGGCGACCAGTTCGTCGAGCAGTACGTACACAACCTCGACATGGCTCTCTGGGCGTTCGGGCAGCTGCCGGTTGAGGCGGTAGGCTCCGGCGGCAGACAGGCGAACCTCGAATGGGGCAGACAGGGCGACAGGCAGTCGAACACGCACGTCCAGTACGAATTTGCAAACGGCACAACACTCACCGCCGCGTGCCGACAGGAGCCGAACACAACCCCCTACGCGACGTTCAAGGTAATCGGCACGAAAGGCGTTCTCGAAATGTCGTTCGGCAAACAGCGCATTACGGGCGAAAAGCCGTGGGTTTCGGAGCACGCAAAAAAGCAGGCGCTTGTCTGCGAGCACGAAGTTTTGCTCGGCGCAATCCGCAACGGCAAGCCGATAAACACGATGAAGACCTGCGCCGACAGCTGCTACGCGGCAGTCGCGGGAAGAGAATCGGCATACGCGGGCAAGAGGCTCAAATGCCGCTGGGTGCTCGAAAAGTCGAAGCTCGACTACATGCCCAAGAACCTTTCGCTCGACGGAAAGGTCGCCCTCCAACCCGTCCCGAACCCGACAGACTACAAGCTAATTTAGCAACTTAAAGCCCAGCGCATTGAGGGGCATAAAAAAACAAAAAACGGGTCGTACGACCCGTTTTTTTGTGCCGACTTGCAAAAAATCCCCGCGTTGTCGGATAAATGCTACGCGCAAAATCTTCGCGCAGTAGGCAAAATTCCGCGCGCTTTTTTTACGCGTAGTATTTTTTTACAAAGTCCAAGTTGTGTTTGAGAACGTCCTCCATTGCGCCGTCCCTTTGGGGGTTGTGCCCGTGAAGCTCAAACACAAGCCAGCCGTCGTAGCCGACTTCGAGAATAGCGTCGAGGCACGCGCGCATGTCGCGCGGGCAGCCCGAACCGGAATCGAGCCTGTGGCCCTTGTCTTTCAGGTGGATTTGCCCAATCAGACCTTTGAGTTTCCTCATTTCTGGGACGGTCTCGAAACCGTAGTACTGGAAGTTGAAAATGTCGAAATACACTTTGACCGCGGGGCTTCCGACAGCCTCGATTATGCGAATGTCGTCGTCGGCACAAAGCGAATTTTCAAGGCTGAGGTTTACGCCGAGCTTTTCGGCGACGGGCGCAACCGCTTTCAACCTTTCGACGAGCGGCTTGAAAAGCTCCTCCCGAATGCGCTTGTCGCTCCCCTGCATGTTCGCCTTGCCGTAGAACGGAACGAGCACGTCTGACGCGCCGAGCGCGGCGGCGGCCTCCACCGCGCCTATCGTGTACTCGACCGCGCCGTCGGCCGAAACAAATGGCGCGTTGTTGAGCATTGCGGCAGTGCCGGAGCACTGCAAGCCCGTCGCCGCCATTGCCGCCTTGAACGCCGCAATATTCTGCGGAGAGGAAAACTTTGCTGGCGCAAACGGCGCGGAGACCTGAACGCCGTCCAAGCCGATTGACTTGGCGGTTTCGAACGCCTTGGGTCTGTGCGAAGCGTGCAAAGTCCAGTCGCACGCGCTGAATTTAAATGCGGGCTTTTTTCGTCCGCAGCCCGCGAGGATTGCTGGCACCGCGCCCGCCGCAACCGCCGAGCGCGAAACCATTGAAATAAAACTACGTCTGTCGATTTTTTCCATATGTCCGAAAATCATAAGCCGAAAAAAACCCCGCGCAAGGCAAAACTCCGCGCGGGTTTGACAAAAATGCGCAAACTTTGCACTCTATCGACTTTTCGGCTTGAATGCGATGTTGCGAATATCGAACGTGTCGCCGTCGCGGTTCGATGTTTGCATAACCAAGATATCGCCGAAGCTCGACATTGCCTCAGCTTTGTATTCGGGAATCTTCGCCTCGTAGAGCTTTTTGCCGCCGTCAAGCAAAGACACCGTGTACGATTTGTCCGCACCCAACTTGAACGCCATTTCCGCTTTCAGCCACTTGCCCTGCGGAATGTCGAGCAGCCCGTTCGGGGTTTTCAGCTTGCCGTTGGATACCTTGAACGCAGGGCCTTCAAAGCCCGTATTGCCTCTGAGTTCCACGGAGAACGTGGAAGTTTTGTTCACGCGGATTTCGAACGAAAGCGCACCGGTGTCCGCCTTTGCGAGGCTTGCCGAATACAGCATGTACGGAAGGAAATTTTTGCCGTCAGACCGCGCCTTGTCGGTGTAGCGGGCGAAGCGTCCTGTGGAGTCCGACATAACGCGAATATCGGCGTCCTGCGTGAAAATCCTGCCCTTCAAGGGGGGTTCGCCGACTTCGACGTCGCCGAAGTCTTCTAAGAACGCCTTTGTCCAGAGCGGGGTTTTCGGCAGGTTGAGGACGGGCGGAAATTCGTAGCCGTCGAGGATTTCGGCGGCGCGTTTTTTCATGCCGCCGCGCGCGCCGGCGTCGGACGTGTCGAACGGGACGAAGCCGATTTTTTTCACGACATCGCTTTGCGGAATGCCGTTTTTCAGCTTCGGATTGGCGATTATCGAGCCTTTGTCCTGACCGTATTCCGACTGCCATTTTTCGAGCGGCATTCCGAAGAAGTCGGGCGTGCCGTCCTCTTTCCAGTAGAGGTTGCTTGCGAATTTTCCGTTCAGGCGCGTGATAACCTTTTTGGCGTTGCGGAAAACCTCGGAGGGCGAGCGGTAGACCACCACGTTGCGCTCGAACACAAGCTCGTCGGGGTATTTTTCGCCGAGCCTGCTGAGGGCGATTTGCGAAGTTCCGCCGCAGACAAATACGTTGTTGCGAACCGTGTTGTTTTTGCCGTAGTGCTGGTGGTAGCTGTCCTCGGCGACGTCGTGCACATAGTTGTTTTCGACGACGAATCCGCGGCTGCCCTCGTCGTTGTAGATGCCCCAGCCGCCGTAGCGGTGGCGGTAGACGCCGTTGATGTGGTTGCCGCTGATGACCGAGCCCAAGTGCTCGCCGAGCGTGTAGATGCCGCCCATGTCGCAGAGCACGCCGAAGCCGATGTTGAAAATGCGGTTGCCAACAATGCGGTTGTTGCCCGTGTTAGCGGGGGCAAAGCCCCATGTCCAGCCGCCAGAAACGCCTGTGTAGAAGCCGTCGAAAATCGTGTTGTGCTCCACGGAGATGTCGTGGACGTCTAGGTAGAGGACGCCAACGCCCGCCTTGTCGTAGCGTCCGTAGCGGTAGATGATGTTGTCGCGCACGGCTATGTTGCGCGAGATGTCGTTTTTGGAAAGTTTCGGATTCGGAGCGTCGCCTATTCTCACGCCGCCGCAGCCGTTGTCGAAAAATTCGTTGCCCTCAACTATTGCGCCGTTTACGCCGTTTTTAAGCTCCAAGCCGTAGTTGTTTGTGTAGCGCACTGTGTTGTTGAGGAAGGCGAAGTTTTCGGCGTTTTGCACGAATACCGCGCCGCGCACCGAGAACGCCGCCTGCGGCGACTGCCGCCAGTCGGGAGTCGGGAAATGCCCGCAGTGCTCGAAAGTAATGCCCTTGATTGTAAGGTTTCTGACGGGCTTTTCCGCCGATTCCCCCGAAATGTCGAAAAGCCGCGAAAGCTTGGGGGAAACCGCGCGGATATTTTCGGGCGTCTCGCCATTGCGCGGGTAATACCAGAGGGTTTTGTCGGCGGCGTCGAAATAGAATTCGCCCTCCTCGTCGAGCGCGGCAAAAGCGTTGGACACTCTGAAACGCATGTTTTTGTCCCACTTGCTGAGAATGAAATTCATCGAATATTTGTGCTCGACCGGCGGGAGGTCGTTCGTCGTAAACGACGCCGCAAACGGATTTTCCACGAACACCGTAGTGGTCAAGCCGTCGGGGTTTCTTTCGAGGCGCAGAATTTTGCAGCGCGCGTTCATCCAGACCGAATAGAGGTCGAGATACGAGTTCGAAATTTTGTTTTGCGGCACGCCGTCGAGCGATTTGATGTCGGCATTGCGCACCACGAACGAGTTTCTTCCGTACTGCGAATTAAAAAAGCAAAAGCCGTCCTGCGCCGCGTTTGCGCGGACTCCGTTGACGAAGAGAGCCTCGACATTTTCGGCTTTCGTTTTCAGGAATTTGCCGTCGCGAACCCAGCCCGTGAGAAGCTCTCCGCCGCTTACGACGGTTTTGCCGCCGCCGTCGATTGTCGCGCCGCCGAGCGACGAACCGATTTTAACGGGTCTGTCCAAGCGGAATTCGCCCTCCAATTTAATGTATTTTTCCCCCGACGCCGCCGCGTTTTCGAGAATTTCGGACAGGGATTTCCCCGTGTTTCCGAACGCCATTCCCGAAACGGCTACGCCACACAATGCGATAAGCAATGTTCTCATGTCAACAGAAAAACCTACAAAAACAAGCACGCCATGTCAACACAAATTCAAAAATTAAACTTATAATGTTGACTCGAAAATCAACTCAAATAAACCCATGTGTTTGAGAAGAAATTTTTATGGTAAGTTTGATGGTTATAGCATTCGTCGTGGGATACGTCTGCATTGCGGTAGAGCACGACATCGGGATTAACAAGGCGGCAACGGCAATTCTATTGGGCATGACTCTCTGGATTTTGTACATGTTCAGTGGATCGGGCGTAATCATCGGCGAAAACCTCGAAAATTTCGAGCACTTCCTCGCGGAGAACCCCGAATTCTCCGCGCTCAGCAGGGCGAAACAAGCGGTGAAGTTCGTCGCCAACTACCAGATTGTCGAGTACCTCGGCGACTACACGCAGATTATCCTCTACCTCATGGGCGCAATGACGATTGTCGAGCTTATCGACGTCCACGGCGGATTCTCGGTTATAACCGACAGAATCACGACTTCAAACAAGCGCAGACTCCTCTGGATTTTGGCTTTCATGACCTTCTTCATGTCGGCGGTGCTCGACAACCTCACGACCGCAATCGTAATGACAATGCTGCTCAGAAAGCTCGTCGGCGACAAAAGGGAAAGGTGGCTTTTTGCGAGCGTTGTGATAATCGCGGCAAACAGCGGCGGCGCGTGGACTCCCACGGGCGACGTCACGACAATCATGCTCTGGATTGCCGAAAACGTCACCACCGCCCCGCTCCTCCGCGACCTCTTCCTGCCCGCGCTCGCCTCGATGCTCGTGCCGCTTGCGATAGTTTCGAAAATGCTCGATTCGGGCGCGGCGCAAAAGCCCAAACCCGCGGCGGAAAAATCCTCGCGCGAGCCGATGAGCCTGCGCGAGCGCACGGCGATACTTGTTGTCGGCATTTCGGCGTTCGTCTGCGTGCCGATTTTCAAGGCGCTCACGGGGCTTCCGCCATTCGCGGGCGTGCTGCTTGCGCTCGGACTCATCTGGATTCTGGTCGAAATAATCTACAACGGCAAAAAGAACATCGCCCCCGCAGAACAGCTTAGAATACAAAACATCATCGGCAGAATCGACATCACGACAATCCTGTTTTTCATCGGCATTCTGATGGCGGTTGCCGCGCTCCAAAGCGCGGGCGTGCTCAAAACAGTCTCCGAATTTCTCGACAAAAACGTAAGCAACGCGTACATAATCAACACGATTATCGGCATGCTCTCCGCCATTGTGGACAACGTTCCGCTCGTTGCGGGCGCAATGGGCGCGTACTCCATTCCGGCCGCCGACGCACTCGCGAACGCCAAAAACGCCGCCTACCTTGCGAACTTTGCGCAGGACGGCATTTTCTGGCAGACGCTCGCGTACTGCGCGGGGGTCGGCGGAAGCATGCTAATCATAGGTTCTGCGGCGGGCGTAATCGTGATGGGCTTGGAAAAAATCACGTTCATGTGGTACGCAAAGAACATTTCGTTTCTGGCGTTCTTGGGCTACATTTCGGGCATTCTGGTCTACGCCGCGCAAAACGCGATTTTCGGCTGATTGGGTTTTCCGAAAACGCAAATTCCGAAACTCCGCGCTGGCTTCAAACCGCGCGGATTTTTTTGCCCACGCCCTCCGCCGCCCTCCCCGTCCGCGTTAAGCCTGCGCCGAATAGACCGATAAAACACCCATGACAACTGCCGAAGAAAGGCGGGCAAAATGGGAGCCGCGCGGGGCGTGGAACGCGCTGATTCTGTTTTTGTCGGCGTATGTGGTGTTCGCGCTCGTCTACGGATACGCGTCGCCGCAGGATTCGGAGCTTTCAAGATACCTCCGCTACGGCGACACGGTGTCGTGCGCGTTTTTTCTCGCCGACGCAATCATGAGGTGGCTCGCCGCCCCCGACAGAATCGCCTTCCTGAAATACGGCTGGATTGACATTGTCTCGTGCATACCCAACGTCGCGCCCCTGCGCTGGGGACGGCTTTTCGCCGCGCTAAAAATCGTAAGGGCGGTGAGGGCAGTCCGCGCGTCGATGAGGCTTTCGGAATATTTTTTCAGGGACAAAATCGAGAGCGGGTTCGCGGCGGTCGCAACCATGCTGTTTTCGTGCATGGCGGTGTGCGGAATGCTCGTGCTGTCGTTCGAGCGCAACGTTCCGAACGCGCAAATTACCGACGCCGACGCCGCGCTCTGGTGGTGCGCAAACACGATAACCACCCTCGGCGCAAGCGGGCTGAACCCGATTACAACGGAGGGGCGCATTGTGGGGATTTTCCTGATGTTCGCGGGCGTCGGACTTTTTACGACGACCTCCGCCATGATTGTCGCGTGGTTCTTGGGACGCCGAGACTATTAAGCTCGTCTGCGTCGCGCTATTTCGCCGACTCCTTCAATTCGCCGAAAGAAAGCCTGCGAATGTCGAAGTACGCGCCGTCGGAATCAGACGTCTGCGCAACCACGATTTGGGAGAACGTAGTTGCCGCGGCTGCGCGGTACTGGGGAATACGCCCGTCGAAGAGCGTTTTCGCGCCGTCGAAAACTTTCACGGTATACGATTTGTCCGAGCCCGTCCTGAACGTCATTTCTACGCGAAGCCACTTGCCTTGCGGAAGTTTTACGGTGCGCCCGTCTATCGAAAGCGAGCCGTTTTTCACCGAGAACATCGGTCCAGAATAGCCAGTGTCGCCACGGCATTCGACAAAGAATGTCGAAGTTTTGTTCACGCGGATTTCGAACGAAAGAAGGGCGGTTGCGCCGTCCCCAAGCTGGATATTGTAGTTTGAATTGGGCAGATAGCTCGGAGTCTGAATTGAGTCTATGTAGCGCACAAAACGCCCGCTTTCGTCGGCGAGGACAGCGACGTCAAAGCCGTTGTTTTTCGAGAAAACCGTCGGCAGAGTCGGCTTGAAGCCGATGAGAGTCTGCGAGAGGTCTTCGGAAAATTCGCGCGTAAATGGCGGCTGCACGTCGATTTGCTCGACGGGCGAAATCTCGTATGTGCGCATGATTTCCGCGAGTCGCGCTTTCATTTTTCCGCGCACTCCCGCTTTCGAAGTGTCGAATGGGACGAAGCCGATTTTCTTAACGACATCGCTTTGCGGAATGCCGTTTTTAAGTTCGGGATTTGCGATTATCGAGCCTTTGTCCTGACCGTATTTCGACTGCCATTTTTCGAGCGGCATTCCGAAGAAATCGGGCGTGCCGTCCGTTTTCCAGTAAAGGTTGCTTGCGAATTTTCCGTTCAGGCGCGTGATTATGTTTTTGCCGTTGCGGAAAAGCTCTGCGGGCGGGCGGTAGACGACCACATTGCGCTCGTACACAAGCTCGTCGGGATATTTTTCGCCGAGCCTCGTCAACGCGACTTGCGCCGACGAGCCGTACGCGAATATGTTGTTGCGCACCGTGTTGTTTTTGCCGTAATGCTGGTGGTAGCCCTCCTCCGACGTGTTGTGGACGTAGTTTTTTTCGACAATGAAATCCGCGCTGCCCTCGTCGTTGTAGATGCCCCAGCCGCCGTAGCGGTGCGGGTAGACGCCGCTTATTTCGTTGCCCGAAATCGACGAATTTTTGTGCGAGCCGAGCGTATAGATTCCGCCCATGTCGCAAAGCAGACCGCGTCCGATTTCGAAAATGCGATTGTCGGAAATTTTGTTGTTTCGGGTGTTTGTGGGCGCAAAGCCCCATGTCCAGCCGCCCGAAATGCCCGAATAGTGCCCGTCGAAAATCGTATTGTGGGAAAGCCGCACGTCGCTTGCGTCCATGTAGATTATGCCGACACCCGCTTTGTCGTGGCGTCCGTAGGAGTATATTATGTTGTCGGAAACCTCCACGTTTTGCGTGTGCGCAAGCTTCCGCCGCGGATCGACGCCTATTTTTATGCCGCCCGCGCCGTTGTCGAAAAATTCGTTTTGCGAAATCCTGACGTTCTTCGAGCCGTGCCCGACTTCAAGCCCGTAGGTGTTGGTGTGGCGCACGGTGTTGTTTTCGAATTTAAAATTTTCGACGCAGTCGAAATACAGCGCGCCGCCGAGCGAAACCGTAGCCTGCGTGTTCTGACGCCAGTTTGCGGGCGGATTGTGCGCGGAGTGCTCGAAAGCGATTCCGCGAATCGCAAGCCCCGAAAGCGGATTCTTGGGCGACTTCCCGCAAGCCGACAAAATGCGAGTCGCCACGGGATAATACGCCGAAATGTTTTCGGGCGTCTCGCCGTCGCGCGGGTAGTACCAGAGTGTTTTGCCGAGGGAGTCGAAATAGAATCCGCCCCGTTTGTCGAGCGCGGCGAAAATGTTTCCGACGCGCAGCCTCGGATTTTTGTCCCACTTGGAAAGCGGAATCGGCAGGGGGTTGCGGACTTTCAGCGTAGCCGTCTTTCCGTCGGGATTGCGCGTTATATCGAGAAGTCTGCAATGGGCGTTTATCCAAGCCGCGTAAAAATCGACGAGCACTTCGGAATATCTTTCGCGCGGAAGTTCGAGGAGTTCGAGTATATCCTCGTTGCGCATGATGATTGTCGAATCTCCCCTATCATAGACGTGCTTCAACGCGGTTTCAGCGCGGTTTGCGCGCTGACCGTTTACGAAAAGCGACTCGACTTTGTCGGCATCAACCCGCGCTTTCAGGAATTTTCCGTCGCGCGTCCAGCCCGAGATTTTCGCGCCGCCGCTTACGACGGTTTTGCCGCCGCCGTCGAGCGTAAGCCCGGAATGTTTTTCCGTAAGAACAAGCGGCTTCTCCACAAAATACCGCCCCGAAAGCTCGACGCGCTTTTCGCCGCGCCCCGCCGCCGAATCTATTATTTGTTGCAGGCTCTCCGAACCGAAAAGCTGCGGCATACCTAAAACAAGCAACGCCCAAAGAGCACATTTCCCCACTATATTAACGACTGCGGTCATATGGAGATATTAAAACGACGCTCCAAAACCGCGTCAAGCAAAACCGCTTCCGCGCAATTGCTTTGCGGCAAGATTCGGCGTAATTTGTCAAAAAAATAACCGCGCCGAAATCGGGCGGCGCGGCGCAGAAATGCAAATTTACCGCGAAAGGAACTCCCGCGCGAGCGCGTCGGCGGACTCCACCACTCGCAGGCACGGGCGTTTTGCGTAGTATTCCGCCGTGCGGGCGTAGGGAGTCGGCGACATGGGCGCGTCCTTTTGCAGTTTCAGGATTTCGCGGCAGATTATCGATCCGTTCTCCCGCCTGAATTCCTCGGCGAGCTGCTGGGTGCGCTCGTAGATTTTCCGCTTCTTTTCGGGCGAGGCGTCGTCGGACGCCTCTTTCAAGCCGAGCAGCATTGCGCACGCCGAAAACGCGCCGCAGACTTCGCGCATGCGCCCCACTCCGCCGCCCAGAGGCGCGGACAGTTTCAGGGCGGTCGCGGTATCTATGCCGAATTTCGCCGCGTGCGCGGCAAACACCGACTGCGAGCAGTTATATCCGCATTTGAAGAGTTCGCTTGCCCACTTTTCAGCCATTACTCCGCGCCCTCCGACGATTTTGCGAATTTTTCCTTGATTTCAAGCGACGCCCTCATCGAGCAGAATTTCGGCCCGCACATTGTGCAGTGGTGCGACGTTTCGTTGTCGCGAGAGAATTCCTTGTCGTTTTTGCGGCGGAAAGACTCCGCGCGTTCGGGGTCGAGCGAAAGGTTGATTTGGTCGCGCCATCTGAATTCCACGCGGGCAAGGCTCATTGCGTTGTCGCGGTACTGCGCTGCGGGGTGCCCCTTCGCCAAGTCCACCGCGTGCGCGGCGAGCTTGAATGTCACCACGCCCTCGCGGACGTCGTCGCGTTCGGGAAGCCCCAAGTGCTCCTTCGGCGTTACGTAGCAGAGCATAGCCGTTCCGCGCCAGCCGATGAGCGTTGCGCCGATTGCCGCCGTGATGTGGTCGTAGCCCGCGGCGATGTCGGAGACAAGAGGCCCGAGCGTGTAGAACGGGGCTTCGCTACACCAGTCAAGCTCGCACTCCATGTTTTTTTCAATCATTTGGAGCGGAACGTGCCCCGGACCTTCGCACATAACCTGAACGTCGAAGTTCCACGCGCGTTTTGTAAGCTCGCCCTGAACGGCAAGCTCGCCGAGCTGGGCGGAATCGTTGGCGTCGGCGATAGCCCCCGGTCGGAGTCCGTCGCCGATTGAGAACGCGATGTCGTACTGCGACATGATGTCGCAGATGTCGTCCCAGTGTTCGAAGAGGAAGTTTTCGCGGTTGTGGGCGAGAACCCATTTCGCCATGATTGAGCCGCCGCGCGAGGCAATCCCCGCCATGCGCTTTGCCGCCGCGGGAATGAATTTGGAAAGCACGCCCGCGTGGATTGTAAAGTAGTCTACGCCCTGCTCCGCCTGCTCTATGAGAACGTCGCGGTAGACGTCCCAGTTCAAATCCTCCGCAATGCCGCCGACCTTTTCAAGCGCCTGATAGAGCGGAACTGTTCCGACGGGCGTCGGGCAGTTGCGGATAATCCACTCGCGGGTGTCGGTGATGTCCGCGCCCGTGGACAAGTCCATGAGCGTGTCGGAGCCCCATTTTATGGCCCAGAGCATTTTCTCGATTTCCTCCGGAATCGACGACGCCATCGAGCTGTTGCCGATGTTCGTGTTGATTTTTGCGAGGAAATTCCTGCCGATAATTGCGGGTTCAAGCTCGGTGTGGTTGATGTTTGCGGGAATAATCGCCCTGCCCCGCGCAACTTCGTCGCGCACGAACTCGGGGGTAATTTTGAAGTCGGGGCGCTGCGGGAAGCCCGCGTGCTGAATGTAGAGCGAATCGCGCGGGGCGGCGGGCGACATTTTGCCCTCAATGCCGTTTAACAGCGCGAGGTTTTCGCGCAGGGCTACGTACTCCATTTCGGGCGTGATTATGCCCTTCTTTGCGTACGCCATTTGGGTCGGGCGCGTCCCCGCCTTTCCGCGCAGAATCTTTCTGCCGCCGAACGGATTTTTTGCCGACGGCGCAAGCGTGCCGACAACTTCCGCGTCGCCGCGCGAGGCTATCCACTGTTCGCGAATTTTCGGAAGCCCCTTGGAGGTGTCGAAATGGAAGTCGGGGTCTCCCCACGCGCCGCAGGTGTCGTAAATGCGCACGGGTTTGTTGGGGCGGCGCGAGCCGTCGCGCATGCGCGTGGGCGTAAGCTCTACCTCGCAAAGACCCACTTCCACGTTTCCGCCCGCAACCTTTATGTGCTTGCGGTGCGGGTTGTCCAAAAAGAGTTTTTTTATGTCCATGACCTATTCGGCTGCGGGGCGCGGGAAGAGAATTTCCTGCGCTCCGAGTGTTTTGCCTTCGAGAACATTCGACCACTTTGTGTTGCCCTCGAATTTTTCGATTTTCCCCAAGCCCAAAAGCGTGAGGATTTTCTCGGAAACGTTCGGCATTACGGGCGCGAGAAGCACCGCCGAAACGCGCAGAGCCTCCGCCATGTTCGCGAGGGTCGCCGCCAGCAGTTTTTTGTCGGACTCCGCCCCGCTCTTTGCCAGCTTCCACGGCGCGCGCTGTTCGGCGTACCTGTTTATCGCGCGGATAAAATTGAAGGTCTTTTCGAGCGCGATGTGGAACTGCATGCCGTCGTAGAGTTTCAAAACTTCGTCGGCTGTTTCGTCAGCGAGCGTTTTGAGCGACTTCTCGAAATCCTCCTCGACCTCCGCTGCGGGAACGACGCTTTCGCAGTAGCGTTTGCCCATGTTCAGCAGGCGGCTGAGCAGGTTGCCGAGGTCGTTGCCGAGGTCGGACGTGTAGCGCGTGAGGAAGAGGTCGAACGAAAAGTCGGAGTCCTGCCCGACGTTCATTTCGCGCATGAGGAAGTATCTGAACGGGTCTACGCCGAATTTTTCGACCAAGTCGAGCGGGTTTACGATGTTGCCCAGGCTCTTCGACATCTTTTCGCCCGACGACATCCACCAGCCGTGAACCAACAGCGATTTCGGCAGCTCTATTCCCGCCGCGTGGAGCATTATCGGCCAGTAGACCGCGTGCGGCGGAACGAGAATGTCCTTGCCGATAACGTGGAAGTCGGCAGGCCAGTTTTTCGCGAATTCTTCCGTGCCGTAGCCGACCGCCGAAATGTAGTTTACGAGGGCGTCGAACCAGACATAGGTTACGTAGTTCGGGTCGAAGGGAAGCTCAATGCCCCATTCAAGACGCTCTTTCGGGCGCGAAATGCAAAGATCGTTGAGCGGCTCTTTGAGGAACTCCTTGACCTGCTTTGCGCGGAAGCGCGGGAAGATGAAGTCTTCGTTTTTGTCGAGAAAATCTACGAGCCAGTCCTGATACTGGCGGATTTTGAAGAAGTAGTTGCTTTCGGTGATTTCCACGACTTCCCCGAAAATTTCGGGCCATTTGCCGTCAACCCTGTCCTTTTCCTGCAAGAACTGCTCCTGACGCGCCGAGTAAAAGCCCTTGTATTCCGCCTTGTAGATGTCGCCCTTGTCGAAGAGCATTTGGAGAATCTCGCGGACAACCTTGATGTGGCGCGGCTGCGACGTGCGGATATAGTCGTCGTTCGAGATTTCGAGAAGCCTGCACATTGTGGTGAATTTTTCCGCCTGTTCGTCGCAAAATTCCACGGGGGCGACGCCCGCCTTGCGCGCGCTCTGCTGAACCTTTTGACCGTGCTCGTCAAGCCCCGTGAGGAAGTGGACGGGCATTCCCGAAAGCCGTTTGCAGCGCACGATGACGTCTGCGAGGACTTTTTCGTAAGCGTGTCCGAGGTGGGGAGAGCCGTTGGCGTAATCTATTGCGGTTGTCAGATAAAAATTCTTCATTCCTCCGAATATGAACCGATGCGCCGAAATTAAAAGCTTTTTCTATCACAATATCGCGCAACGCGCAAAAAAAATCGCGCCCGCGGTTTCGCATGCCGCAACGGCGGCAAAACCGCAAATTTCCCAGTTTTGGGAACACGGCGCAAAATTCCGAAACGCAACCGACGCGTTGCGATTGCGCCGAACTCAGAAGAAGAATTTGTAGCCGAGCGGCGCAATCTTTTCGCCCCGATATTCGAAGGGCTTTCCGGAGTAGTTGCATACCGATTCCGCGCCGTTGCCGTATTTTGTAATGTACACGTCTTTTGAAATTTCCGAGTGCGATTCCATTGTCTCAAACTGCAATTTGCGCACGGGCTTGTACAATTCGTAAAGCTTGGCGATTGCGGGAATGCGCTCGAATTTGTTTGTGTAGATAATCGGGCGTCCGCCGAACTCCATGAGCCTTAAAATTTTCCTTTTGTCGGCGGTGATGTCCTGCTGCGTGTAGCGGTCGGGATTGTATAGAACAATGCCGTGGTAAACAATTTCCCAAATTGGGAGCACGCGTTTTATCAGCGGGCGCGCTCCTTCGTATTGTATTCTGTTGCCCACATAGTTGCAGTAGTCGAGCTTGTCTATGATGTGGTCGAAACCGCTCTCCGACGAGAATCCGCCGAAGTTTTCCACGCACTTTTGCGCTATTTTGTCTTGGTACTCAGCCGCCTGCTTTGCGTTGATTGCGTGCTTCGGGTTGTAGCACGCATAGGGGTTTACCGCGGTGAATACGTCGATGTAGTGCGGGCCTGTGAAGCCGAGCCGCTTCATGTCGTCGAGCTGGCGCGGCAGAAAGTTGTCCCATGCGTATTTCAGGCAGAGATTGTACGCCCTGCCCCCGCACCAAATGCCGTTCTTGGCAAGAGTGCCGTCGGGATTGCGGCAAACCATGTCCTCGGTCCAAATGCGCGAGCACGAATAGCAGTCGGTGCTGTTTGTGTGGGCGGAAATGAGGTAGCCCATGGCACGGACGGCGGCGGTAAATTTTTTCAGCCCCTCCTCGCCGCCGAGTTCGGCGTCAATCGGGAAGATGTCGGGAAAGCGGCCGTCGTAGCCGCCGCTCTGCCAGCCCGCCGAGCAGAACGTCGCCTTGTCTATGCCCGCGTCCCTTACGGCTTTTACGAATTTCACGGAGTCCTCGAAATTCAAAAACACTTTCATGGGAGGCTCGTCCGCCACAGTGTAGTGCTCTTTTTTGCCCTCCTTCGGCTTTTGCTTGGCGGCGTGGTACTGGATTCTTATCGGAATGGAATCCGCCTGATACGCCAAGTCGGGACGCTCCTTCACGCGGTCGCGGAGAAGCCTGCACGCGCCGCGGTCGAGCTGGTACTTGCGGTAGAAACGCGCAATTCCGCTGTAATTTGCGTCGTTGCCTTCCAGCTTGTAGTAGTCTATTATAATGTCCTCGTAGGGCTTGATTCCCGGGGTTTTGTAGAGGTCGGAACGCATCGAGAGCGTGTATTTGCCCTTGTCCGCCGACACCCGCGTGAACAGCCCGAAACGGAATCCCTTGACGATTCCGATGTACGTTCCGCGCGGAGTCTGGATTCCATAGAACGGCATGATGAGACTTTTGAACGAAAATACGCCCTTGTCGGAATCGAAAACGCCGTACTCGCCGCGCGGGAAAAGCCAGAAGCCGTCCTCGCCCTTTTGCGCGGTAAAGTTTTGGTGTACGATGTCGAGCAGCTTTGCGTCGGACGGCACGGAATCGGCGGGAACGACAAGACGCGCCGCGCCGTCGGGCATGTTTTTGAGGGCGACTGTCCGCGACTCCACCGTGTTGTCGTTTTTAGTAAAGCTCACCACCGCGACTTCGCCGCGCGGGGACGGCGCGGCGCACGCGCCCAAAACCGCGACAAGCAACGCCGCCCGCAAAATAGCTTCTACAAATTTCATAATAACGCCCTCCGAGATGCTGGTTGATTTGCTAAATGCGCTACGATTGTCTCGAAAACAAGTCCTGCCGTCAAGCCAAAAAGCCGCCCCGCAAATAGG
The DNA here is from genome assembly GCA_029269845.2 of Opitutia bacterium KCR 482. Classification (NCBI taxonomy): domain Bacteria; kingdom Pseudomonadati; phylum Verrucomicrobiota; class Opitutia; species Opitutia bacterium KCR 482. Next base: position 2,136,218 of record CP149973.1, on the reverse strand, counting down.
CGGTCGGAGCAGAGCATTGCCATGCCGCAGCCAGCCTATTCCCCAACGCAAGCAGTCCGCGCACCGAATGCCCACGCGCGGCGCGGCGGGCGTAAAAATTTCCGAAAACAAAGATTGAAATATTTACAAAGTCCCACTAATGTAGCTTTTTTTTCTACTATAACACCTATTACCAACGGAGAATAAACAAGTGACATCCGCAGACGATTTTGTATTGCAACTGATGGAGGAAAAAGGCCTTGTGTCCGCAGACATTATTTCGCAATGCCGCGAAGAACTGCTCTCGCAGGGCACTACCTCCGCCGATGTGGACTCCAAGCTTATCGACCTGCTCGTCGAAAGAAAATACTGCAAGTATGACGACATCTCGTTCATGCTCGCAAACGAATTCAACGTCCCTTTTATCTCACTGCAAAACCTCACGGTTGACGACGACGTAAAAAACCTCATCTCGAAGGAGGACGCGCGCAAATACAACGTTTTTCCGATTGCAATCACGGGCGGCCAGCTCGAACTTGCGGTCATCGACCCCATGGACATGGACGTTGTGGACAATCTCGGCCACATGCTCAAAATGCCCATCGACATCAGAATCGCCACGCCCGCCGACATCAAAAGCGCAATCGACGAGCACTACGGCGTCAACGCCTACGGCGACATTTTGGGAACGGAGGGCGCGGAAGTGTCGGAGGAAATCAAGGGGCTTGAAACGGGCAACGAAGCGGGCGTCTCGGAAGAGGAAGCACCCATTATCCGCTACGTCCACAAGCTCATTACAGAGGCGGTCAAAAGGCGGGCGAGCGATATTCACCTCGAACCGCTCGAAAAACGCTTCCGAATCCGCTACCGCATCGACGGCGTGCTCATCGAAGTGGAAAATCCGCCCAAACGCCTGCAACCGTCGATTATCTCACGTCTGAAACTGATGGCGAACATTTCGATTGCCGAAAAGCGCGTTCCGCAGGACGGCCGCATTCAGATTGTATATAATAAAAAGGAAATCGACTTGCGCGTATCGAGCCTCCCGACGGTCTTCGGCGAAAGTATCGTCATGCGTATTCTCGACAAGGAGGGGCTGAGGCTCGGTCTTCCCGAACTCGGCTTCTTCTCCGACGACCAGGCGGTTTTCGAAAGAATAGTCGGCATGGCGGACGGCATTTTCCTTGTTACAGGGCCTACGGGTTCGGGTAAATCGACAACGCTCTACTCGGCGTTGAACTACCTCAACCACCCCGACCGCAAAATCATCACGGTTGAAGACCCTGTCGAATACCAGATGACGGGCATCAATCAGGTTCAGGTTCGCAGGGAGGTCGGCATGACGTTCGCGGCGGCTCTGCGCTCTATGCTGCGCCAAGCGCCGAACATCATCATGATAGGCGAAATTCGAGATTTGGAAACCGCCGAAATTGCAATCAACGCATCGCTCACCGGCCACATGGTTTTCAGCACGCTCCACACAAACGACGCGCCCAGCGCGGTAACGCGTCTTGTGGATATCGGCGTAAAGCCCTTCCTTGTGAGCGCGTCTCTCCGCGCGGCTCTCGCGCAGCGACTCGTCCGCAAGACCTGCGTGCACTGCAAAACGGTCTACTCGCCCGACCCGCACGTCTTGCAGGCTATCGGCATAAACGAAATCGCCGCCGCCGGCATGACGTTCTACCACGGCGAAGGCTGCCCGAAGTGCAACGGCATAGGCTACCGCGGCCGCATGGGCATTTTCGAAATTTTCATCGTAAACGAAGAACTCCAACAGATGATTTACGAAGGCAGAACGCTCGTGGAACTGCGCACGAAAGCGCGCGAGCTCGGCATGAGAATCATGAGGGAGGACGGCGTGCGAAAAGTCGCCAGCGGCCTTACCACCGCGGACGAAGTCCTCAAAGTCACAATGAACGAATCATAGGATTTTACGGAAATGTTCGAAGACCACAACAACGCAATTTACGATATTCTGCTCACGAACAAGCTGCTCTCGAAGGAGCAGCTCGACGAGCTTAACGATACGCGCCTGAGCATGGGAAAATCGCTTGCGGACGCCGCGATAGACGCGGGCGTTTTGGAAAAGGGCAAGCTCCTCGAAGCCGTTGCGAAAGACCTCAATTTCGAATACGAGCCGATTCCGCCCGCCGACATTCGCGAGGACATCTACCGCCAGCTCCGCCCGAACCTCGCGCGGACATACGGGGTAGTCCCGATTAAGGTAGACGACACGTCGATTACGCTGCTCGCAAAAGACCCCTTCAACAACGCGATTATCGACGACCTCACGTTTACGCTCAACAAAGACGTAAACATAGTCGTTACGGACCCCGCCGCGGTAGACACGCTCATAGTGCAGTGCTACGGCGAGGAAAATTCAAGCATAGACGACCTCCTCTCGGAAATCTCGCAGGTCGATTTCGGAGACGAAACAAGCGAGGCGGACGCCGCAAACATGGCGAACGAAACGCCGATTATCAGGTTCGTAAACCTGATTTTGCAGCAGGCTATCCGCGACAAGGCGTCCGACATTCACTTCGAGCCGTTCGAAGACCAGTTCAGAATACGCTACCGTATCGACGGCGCGCTCTACGAAATGGCGCCGCCGCCCAAGAGCCTCGCGCTTCCCGTAATTTCGCGCATAAAGGTTTTGGCGAACCTCAACATAGCCGAAAACCGCATTCCGCAGGACGGCCGCATTAAAATGACCATTTCGGGACGCCCCGTCGACTTGCGCGTATCCACACTGCCGACGCAGTTCGGCGAAAGCGTCGTGCTCCGCGTGCTCGACAAGAGCGTCGTCAACCTCGACCTCGAAAAGCTCAGCATGACCGACGAAATCATGAGCAATATCCGCAGGCTCGTAAAACTGCCCAACGGCATTTTCATCGTAACCGGTCCTACGGGTTCGGGTAAGACGACAACGCTTTACTCGGCTCTGCGCGAGGTAAACACGGTGGACATTAAAATCCTCACGTCGGAAGACCCCGTCGAATACGAAATCGACGGAATCATGCAGGTGCAAATCAACCACCAAGTCGGTTTGGACTTCGCCCGATGCCTCCGCGCGTTCCTGCGTCAGGACCCCGACAAAATCATGGTCGGGGAAATTCGAGACTTGGAAACGGCGCAAATCGCGGTTCAGGCGTCCCTCACAGGGCACGTCGTGCTCGCGACACTCCACACGAACGACTCCCCCGGCGCGGTTACCCGACTCATGGATATGGGTCTCGAACCCTACCTTATCGCCGCGTCGCTCGAAGGCGTGCTCGGCCAGCGACTCGTCAGAAAAATCTGCACCACCTGCCGCACAGCCTACGAACCAGACCAGGAGCTTATCGACAGGCTCGGCGTCGACCCGATTGAAATCGCCGACAAGCAGTTCTACTATGGCAAGGGCTGCGCCGACTGCGGCGGAAGCGGCTACCGCGGACGTCAGGGTCTGTTCGAGCTGCTTCTCGTAAACGACGCCCTGCGCGACCTCATCACGAACCGCGCGCCGACCATGGTCATCAAGCAAAAGGCGGTAGAGCTCGGCATGCGCACCCTCCGCGACGACGGCCTCCGCGCAATCTTCGACGGCGCGACAACCGTTGACGAAGTTTTGAAATACACTTAATAAAAACCCCTCCAACAAATTAAACTTATGGCTAAATTCAAATATTCGGCTCTTGACAAAGACGGTCGCGAATCGAGCGGCGTAATAGAATCGACAAGCGAAAGCCGCGCCCGCAAGGAACTGTCCGAACAGGGACTTACGGTGTCGAGGCTCACGGAAGTTGCGGTTCAGTCCGAAAAAAAGGCGGCTGCCGCAAAAAAGCAGCGCAAGCCCATATTCGGCACGGGCGTCACAAGCGAAAATGTAACAATTTTTTCGCGCCAGCTCGCGACCCTGCTCAAAGCGGGTCTGCCGCTCCTGCGCTCGCTCGAAGTTATCGGCAGGCAGGAAAAAAACCCCTATTTTAAGGACATCGTCGAAAACCTCGCCGACGCCGTGCGCACGGGTAATAAGTTCTCCGACGGCCTCCAACAGCACCCCAAGGTCTTCGACAAGCTCTATGTCAACATGGCTCGCGCGGGCGAAGCGGGCGGCGTGCTCGACGTCGTTCTCGACCGTCTTGCGACTTTCCAGGAAAAGGCGATGAAGACCACAAACAAGGTCAAGAGCGCGATGGTCTATCCCATCGTGATTTTGACGGTCGCGGTGGCAATCGTCGTAATCCTCATGATTTTCGTCGTTCCGCAGTTCCAGAAAATCTTCTCCGACATGCTCAACGGCGCGCCCATGCCCGCGCTCACTCAGGGCATTATCAACATTTCCGACTTCATGAAGGAAAACTACATCGCCACCCTCGGCATTGTCGTTGCCGTGATTGCCGCGTTCAAAATTTTCTTCAAAACGAAAGTCGGGCAGCGGCTCTGGGATATCGCGGGCTTGAAGCTCCCCAAATTCGGCGACCTCGTGATGAAATCGACCGTCGCCCGCTTCACACGCACATTCGGCACGCTGCTCGCTTCGGGCGTCCCGATTCTCGAAGCGCTCAACATTACCCGCGGCACAATCAAAAACAGCGTTATCTCCGACGCCCTCGTCCGCGTTCACGACCGCGTGCGCGACGGCGAGCCCCTCGCCGCTCCCCTCGACCAGCAGAAGATTTTTCCCACGATGGTGACGAGCATGGTCGAAGTCGGCGAAGAAACGGGTCAGCTCTCCGAAATGCTCAACCGCATTGCGGACAACTACGACGAAGAGGTCGACAACGCCGTCGGCGGCATAACGTCGGTCATCGAACCTATCATGATTGTCTTCCTTGCGGTCGTCGTAGGTACTATCGTTATCGCCCTCTTCCTCCCCATCATTCAAATTATCCAAAAGTTGACCGGCGGTTGATTTGGCGAATGCTTTTGGGCTAAAAAGGCGTCGCTGCGGTCGTTCGGCGACGCTTACGTACACAAGTACGCTGCGCCCCGCCGCCAACCTTGCGCCGCCTTTTTAGCGGCAAAATCATTACGCCAAATCACGAGTCCCACAGTCTCAAACTACGAGCTCAAAAAGACATTACGAACAAGTAATGTCTTTTTTTTTGCGATGGAGAACCGCGCTTTATTCCGTTTGAAGTATAATCAAAAATGTCCAACTATAATCCAGAAATGTGCGTTTAGGGATATTGAAAATTTCCTTGAAAGCAATCCGCTTTCCGATAGTTTGTAGTCAATATGAAACTAATTGGGATTGTCTTATCTTTTGTTTGTATCGGAATTTTAAATGCTTCGGAAACACAGGCCGACTATTTCGGCAAGCAACGCAACGATTGGTTGCAAAAGGCGGAAAGTTTAAAACCCGAGCTAACCCACAAAACGGTGCGCCCCAAATTCGTCGTAGAACCGCAAAAAGATTCTTCGGCATTTCAGGGAATTAAATTCGTAAAAAGCGGGCGGAAAATCGAAGACTTGTACAAGACGGATTTCCGAAAAATCAAGACCATCACGCTCGATTTCGGAGACCATTACACGGGCTATTTTACGTTTAAAACAAAACTCTTCAACACTCCCGCGGACGCGCCCGTAAGAATTAAATTCTTTTTCGGCGAACTCCCCGCCGAACTGAATACGCCGTTAGACCCGTGGAAGGGCGCGCTCTCCCGCGCATGGATGCAAGACGAAACGATAACTTTGACCGAAATGGGCAAGTCGTTTACAATCCCGCGCAGAGTTTCATTCAGATACCTAAAAATAGAACTTTTGGGATACTCCGGATTCGATTTTGCGATAGACGATATGTTTGTTGTTGCCCAAACATCGGCAAGCAATGTTCCCGATACATTGCCGAAATCGGCGTCAAAAGAAATTGCAGACATATACAAAGTTGCGTTAAAGACGCTTTCCGAATGCATGCAAACCGTTTACGAAGACGGCCCCAAGCGCGACAAACGCCTCTGGCTTGGCGATTTGTATTTGGAATCTCTCGCAAACGCAAAAACGTTCAAGAATTTCAAGCTCACCAAGAGATGTTTGTATCTGTTTGCGGCAATTTCAGGCAAAAACGGCTTCGTATACCCGTGCTGTTTTGAAGAGCCGTTCCCCCACCCGCAAAAATCGAACTGCATATCGTACAGTTTGCTGTTTAACAGCACACTTCTCGAATACCTGAAAGACACAAACGATTACGAAACTGCGCGGGACTTGTGGCAAGTCGCGAAAAGGCAAATCGAATTGTCGCTGGAATATGTAAACAAAGGCGCAATGCACGACACCCAAAAAAGGGCTTGGCGGTTCTTCGACTGGCGCAACGGCTTGGACACCACAGCCTGCATGCAGGCGGCTACGATTTTTGCATTGTCTCAAACAAGACAACTTGCGGAAATGCTCGGCGAAAGTAGCGAAAATTGGGAAACGATAGAACGGCAAATGAAGGAAGCTTCACTGAAAAATCTGTTCGACAAAAAACGCAATGTCTTCGTTTGTCCGAGCGGACAGGTCTCGATATTGTCGCAAGTTTGGTTCACGATTGCGAATGTGGGCACAAGACAAATGCAGCAAACCGCAATAAAAAACGCGTTGGCCGATGAAAAGTCCGTTAAAATCGGAACACCCTACGCCACACACTTTCTGATAGAGGCAATGATTGCCTGCGGCATGAAAAAAGAGGCAAAAGAATATCTGATAAACTACTGGGGCTCGATGATAAAAAAGGGGGCCGATACATTTTGGGAAGCCTACGACCCGAATAACGATTTTCTCTCGCCTTACGGCTTCTTCCCCGTAAACAGCGCATGCCACGCATGGAGCTGTACCCCCGCATACTTTATCAAAAAATACCCCGAAATTTTCATAGACAACTCAAAATAACACCCATTTGAGAACATCAAAACGCCGCTTAGAGAATAGCTCTCACACATGCGCAAGGCGCATGGCAAACGCGGATTTCCGCAAACATAAATCGGCTCGCAAAACGCCCCTACCCAACTTTTATCCCAGCGCATTTTAAAATCTTCCGCGCTCCGCGCTCACTATTTAGGCGCGTCAAAGTGCTTTCATAAGGGTGGCTTTCCTGTACGAACAGGGCGCGTGGCGTACTTGACGTACGCGAGCGGTCTGGGCGTACAGGGAAACGCCCTTAGGGAAGTGCTTTCACGCGCCGTGTAATTTTAGGCGCGTCAAAGTGCCAGTATAAGGGCGGCTTTACGCGCGACACAGGGCGCGTAGCATACTTGGCGTATGTAAGCGGTCTGGGGCGCGCGTGAAACGCCCTTAGACTGGTGCTTTCACGCGCCGTTAAAATGGCGGGGCGACACTCCATAGTAGCTTTTGAAGACGCGCGAGAACGAATACGGCGTCCCATACCCCACTCTTTTCGCAATCTCCTCCAAAGTCAGCGAATCAGACTTCAAAATTTCCTTTGCAATCTTCATTCTTGTTTTCAACACGAACTTGGAAAACGTCTGCGCCGCATAAGTGAGACAAAATTCGTCAAGCTGTTTTATCGAAATGCAAAACCGCCTCGCAACCTCCGCCGACTTCCAATCCGCCTCTGGATTCCGCTCAACTTCCGTGAGCATTTCCGCAAGCTTGTCCTCGATTTCCTTTTTCGTCGAGCGGCAGTTCGCCGCAAACTCGTTCTTTATAAGCTCCGCGAGCGTGTCGGCAAGAGATTCGAGAATCAGCATCGAGCGGTGCTTGCCGTAGACTTCGTTGAGATAGACGTGCATGACCGAGTGAATGTCGTCGAAACGCGCGAGCGGCTTTATCAAAATTTCGCTGCCGAAAATGCCGTTCCAGTAGGCGTTGTTTTTGAAGTGCATCCAAAAGAGGTTGGACTTTGGAACTTCGATGTATGAGTCGCAAAGCCTGTTCGGCGGAATTACGAGACACTCGCCCTTGCGGAGCTTGTACTTTTTGCCGTCGTATTTGACCGACAGCACGCCGCGCACGACGCACAGCACGTCGGTAAATTTTTTGTTTTTGCGCGAGTGGTAGTAGCCCTTTGTGTGCTCGGCAAAACCGCCTGAGACAATGCCGCGCTTCGCCAAGATGTCGGTCGGGAGGTTTTCGGGGACGGTGATTGTGTGCGTACCGCTGTTGATGAGGTTCGACGGCATGTATCGGGTACTGCTATTGTTTGAGAAATAGCTTACCTTGTTGCCCTTGGGCAGGAGACGCAGCTGGTTGTCGTCAAAAATCTGCCAAATGTATTTTTCGTGCGGTGTGATTTTCTGTTTCATGCGTGTCGAAAACGGAGTTTGTCGGGATACCCGTTTTGTCTGGACATATCAAAAAACATTTTCAAAGCGGCGGCAACAGAAAAAATCGCAAAAGGCAAAAAGCGGACGAAATAAAGCAAATTTTCGAAACGCGCCCGAAAATGCGCTCTTTGCGTTTGAATGCCCCGCGTACAAGCCGCGCGTCCGCGCCCGCCAAAATTCACTCATGCGATTGAGGACGCAAAAATTTCAAACCTCAATCGATATTTCGTGTTGACATTTGTGGGTTCGGGCACTAACTTTCTATCAAAAACCCAAATATTTCAACTCACAACAAAGCATACACAAAAATGAAAAAACTGATAGCACTGATTCTTCTGTTCGCCTCGGTTGCGGCTACGGCGGCGGAAGCCAACAAAATAATTCCGCGTCGCAAGCCCCTTACCGCAAATGTCGGCATTGTCGGCGTCGGGCTTGACACCTACTGGAAGCAGTTTGACGGTCTGCGCGACGTGATGATTGACAAGCTTGCGACTTTCAAGGGAAAGGTCGATAAAAACGGCGTCAAGACCTTCGACTTCGGGCTGGTAGACAACGCCGCCGAAGCCCGCAAGGCTCTCGAAAAAATGCGCGCCGCCGACTTGGACATTCTCTTTGTCGATATGGTAACCTACGCGACGTCGTCAACATTCATGCCGATTGCCCGCGAGCTGAAAATCCCGATTGTGCTCGTCGCGCTCCAGCCCGCCGACGCAATGCCCTACAAAAAGGCGACGACCTTCATTCAGCTCTGCAACGACGACATCTGCGCCGTGCCCGAATTTACCGACGTCGCAATCCGCCTCGGCAATCCCGTAGCCGACGTAATCATCGGCAAGCGCAACGGCGACGAACGCGCCGACAAGGAAATCGCCAAGTGGTGCAACGTGGCAAAAGTTTTGCACGACCTGCGCCGCGCGAGAATCGGCTTGATGGGGCACGCCCTCGAAAACATGTACGACATGCAGGCAGACCCGACCGCCGTCGCCCGCACCTTCGGCTGCCACGTCGCGCTTTGCGAGCCTGACGAAATCCTCAAACACTTCCTCGAAGAGGACGCCCCCGCAGTCGAAGCCATGAAAAAGCGCATACTCTCGTTCTTCGACACCCCGAACCCCGTCTCCGACCCGATTACGACAAAGCTCACCGACGCCGACCTCGACACCGCAGCGCGCGCGGCAGTCGCCCTCGAAAAGTTCGCCGCCGAGCGCAATCTCGACGGCTTCGCCTACTACTACGAAGCCCTGCCGAACACTGAAATGCGCCGCTTGGTGACGAACTTCATCGTCGGCAATTCGCTTCTTACCGCCGCGGGATTCCCGATGTGCGGCGAATTCGACCTTAAAAACTGCATCGCGATGATGATTATGGACCGCCTCGACATCGGCGGCAGCTTCGCGGAGTTCCACCCCGTCGATTTCGCCCGCGACACCATTTTGGTCGGGCACGACGGCCCCCACCACATCAACATCGCCGACGGCAAGCCCGTTTTGCGCTCGCTCAAAAAATACCACGGCAAACCCGGCGCAGGTGCGGGCGTGGAATTCAAAATCAAGGAAGGCCCTATAACCCTGCTTTCAATCGGCGTCAAGGCCGACGGCTCGTTCAAGTTCGTCGTCGCCGAGGGCGAATCGACGGCGGGCGACGTGCCGCCGACGGGCAACACAAACACCCACGGCAAATTCAAGCCCGACGTGCGCACATTCCTGCGCAACTGGTGCATGGAAGGCCCGACGCACCACTTTGCGCTCGGCATCGGACACCACGCCGACGAAATCTCGAAAGTCGCGAAGTCGCTCGGCATCGAATGCGTTGTCGTGACCGACCAGTACAAATAATACGCATTTCCGCAAAGGAAATTCCGCACGCAAACGCCGAAAACAATTCGGCGTTTTTTTTGTTTTTGCATGCAAGGCATGCTAAGATTTTCAACACTCGCAACTTATTTTGCGGGAACGGAGGAATAACCGCGCCGCAAGAAACGCGCTTGCGGGCGTTTCGTCTGAGGCAAAAAAAACGGAACTGCCGCATTGGGCAATTCCGCTTTTTTCGTTTATTCAAACTAAAACTGTCGGCGTAAATTCGGCATTCGCCGCCCTATTTCAGGCAGGAGGAAATGTCGAACCCTCCGCGAACGACTTTGCATGACACGCCGTTTGATTTGCAGATTCTTTCGAAGTTTTCGCCGAACTTTTCAGAATGCGGCGCGTCGAGCTTTTCGTTCGGGTAGAAGAGGAAGAACTCCGTCTTTGTCTTGCGGGCGGCGGCACTCGGCACGAGAGCCGCAGGCGAATACTGCGCTATGTATTTTTCGACGGAGGCGCGGTTTTTGAGCCAAGCGTCGAAGTCGGCAAAACCGAACGCGGACGCTCCGTATTTGATTTCGGGAATCCACGAGCGCATTTGCGCGGGGTCGAGCGAAGTCTGCGGAACAGACGCCGCCACGAACGCTACGTCCGCCTTGCCCGAAAGCGCGGCGTACAGCGCGGAGCACGCGCCCGCAGAGCCGCCCGCCAAGCCGATTTTAGAAGCGTCGATGTTCCACTTTGCGGCGTTTGCCTTGACAAATTCGACAGCCAAAACGGCGTCGGAAAGCGGCGCGGAAACGGGCGGGAAAATGTCGGAATCTACGGCGTCCTGAATGAAGCGGTAGTCGGCGCAAACAACGGCTACGCCGCGCGAGAGCAGCGCGGGAATTTGCTCCGCAATCCTGCGGTCAACCGTCGAGCCTGAAGCCCAGCCGCCGCCGTGGAAGTAGATAACTGCGGGCGTTTTTGCCGACGCGTTTTTGGGCAGCCACACGTCGAGCTTGTTCTTTGCGTGCGTTCCGTAGGAGAGGTTTTCAAACGTGGCGGCGGGCGCGGAACAGAGCTTTCGGGTCGCCATGTCGCCGAAAACGTATTTGTCGGCGGGGCGGCGTCCGAAAACCGCGGCGACGGCGCGGAGCATTGAGTCGCCGTCGCGCAGTGTGGGAATCAGGAACGAGCCTTCGGTGTATTCGTTCCAGCCGTTAATCAAAACGGCGCGGGGCGATTTTTGCGACTTTTCGGTAAAGGCTTTGGCGTCGCGCAAAAGCGCTTCGAACTTGTCTCCCGTATTGTTCGTCGCGATTGTCCCGTACGGGTATTCCGCCTTTTTCCACGGAAATTCGACATCGGCGCGGCAGCGCGGCGAGCTGTCCCAGCCGCTTGTCGCAACGGGGATAAATTTCATCGGGGTGTTCGCGTAGTAGTCCCAAGTGAGCCTGTGGGCGTCCGCCATCTGCGAATATTCGAAGACCCACCGGCGTTTTGCGGCGTACTTTCTGAAATCGGGAATCGCGCTCGGATTGACGTTGTAGTTGCTGAGCGAATCGAACTGCGCCGCCGCGTAGTCGTCGAAATTCTTTCTGCCGAAGACCATTCCCGACCAGTGCACTGGCTTGCCGCAATATTTTACGGAAACGGCGTCGGCTTTTTTCAGAAGCTCGCGCGTTTTTTCCGCGCCGCCCATGTCGGACATGAATTGCGCCGCCGCAAAAATCGAAAAATACGGCTTGCCGTCTACATGCCAATAGTTGGGCTTTGTGAAATAGTTTTTCGCGCAGTATTCAACGGCGTTCAGGAACTCTTGCGGAGTGCGCGAGAGCGGCTGCAACATCTGGCGCGGCTTGCCGTATTCGGGGCGGAAGGCATTGCGGCGGTCGTGGTAGCACCACATGATGGCGAACTTCATTTTGCCGCTGTTGGGAGCTTTCAGGAAGCCCTGTTCGAGCGACTCCGACATCGTCTGAATGCCGTCGCCGTAGAAGTACCAGTCGTACAAAAACACGTCGATGCCGCTGTTCGAGGCAAGCTCGATTTCCTTTGCGAGGTCGTCGGGCGACTTTCCGTCCAAATAGCCCATCAGCGGCTTCATCGGCTGCTTGTGCCCCTTGAAGCGCGGGATTGCGGTCTTGACAAATTCCCATTCGGTCCAGTTCTTGCCGAACCACTTTTCGCCTTCGGGATAAACGTGCCAGTGCGGATAATAAACGCAAACAACCTCGGTTTTTTGCGCCTCCGCAGGCGTTTGGGCTTCCTGATTGTTCTGTTCCGACGCGCAGCCAGCCAATCCGCACGCCAACACGGCGGACAATGTCGAAACAAATGCGGTCGCTCTTCGTTTTAGATTGGGAATGTTTTGTTTCATGTTGAAATATATTCAAACGAACGGAAGATTTTTTGTCAAGAAATATCGACACACAAACTTACAGCTTCCGATAATCACCGCCATCCGCAGAAAACGGCGGCAATACTCCGCCCTCCCCCGCAAAAATGCGGAAACTACCGCTCCGCCGCGCCGACACAAAAAAGCAATCGCGACAAACCCGCAGGCTTTGAAATTTTCCAAAAATTCAAATTTAAACCCAACAAATCAATAATTGCTTGACCTCGGAATAAAATCGCTCATACGTTTGAAGCATGAAAACACTTATTTCCTGCATGGCGGCAACGCTCGCACTCTGCGCGCCGCAATTCTCCAACGCAGAACAAAACGACATCTTGCAGCGCATCGACGGGCGCGGAGAAATCAAGAGCGCGCTGGAATGGAGCCAAACCGCAGCCCCCATGATTATCGACTTCTTCGACTCCCAAATATACGGGGAAATTCCGCCGCGCCCCGATACAATCAAGTTCGAGCTTCTCGAATCGTCCGACAACGCGCTCGACGGCATCGCGGTCCGCAAACAATATAAAATCACCGTGGGCGGCAAAAAGGGCGAGCATTCGCTCAATGTCCTGATTTACCTGCCCAAAGGCGCGGCGGAGAAAATCCCAGCATTCGTGTGCCCCAACTTCTACGGCAACCACACGCTTACCGCCGAAAAGGAGGTTATCCTGCCGACGCATTTCATCAGGGCGGAAAAGAAAAATACCGACCGCGAAAAAACGCGGGCGACAAAAACCGAGAGAATCCCCGTAAAGGAGATAGTCGCCCGCGGCTTCGGAATCGCCACATTCTGCTACAACGAAGGATACCCCGACTACATCACAAGAGACGGCGCAAAAGAAAGCGTCTACAAAATTTTCGACGACTCGCAAGTGCCCCAAAAAACCGCCCTCGCCGCATGGGCGTGGTGCAACATGCGCGTGTTAGATTTGCTGGAAACAATGCCCGAAATCGACAAACAGAAAATCGGGGTCGTCGGACACTCGCGGCTCTCGAAAACGGCGTTCATAACGGGCGCGCACGACAAACGCTTCGCCTACGTCTGCGGAAACAACGGCGGCGCAAAGACGATAACGCTCATGCCCAACCTGCGCTTTAAGTTCTGGTTCTCGAAAAACATAAAAAAATACACAAATACCGCGACAACAGGCGTATCGCAAACGGAGCTAAAAAAGGAGCGCAACAGCAGCCTCGAAATTCCGCCCGCCGACCAGTGGCATCTGATAGCGTGCATCGCGCCGCGCATGCTCTACATCGCGGGGTCTTCGGGCGACATCTACGCGCAGCCCGACATTCAGTGCGAAGCCGTCATGAAAGTCTCGCCCGCATATAGACTTTTCGGGGCGAAGAAGCTGCCGACCGAAGCCGACCTCGCTTCGGGCAAGCCGTTCTTCGGCGACATCGGCTTCCATATCAAAGAAGGCCCGCATAGCATAACCCCCTACGACTGGAACAGATTTATGGACTACGCAATTTCGCGAGGCTGGAATCCCGTTCCGCCGAAAAAATAGCAAAAATCCCCACAGCGGCAACGCGCCGACACCCTCCGCGCACGCCGCCCCCACCCCCTCTTATCTGAACGCGGAATCGCCGAACAGCAATTCCGCGTTTTTTGCGGTTGGATTCGCGGGTTTTCCATATTCACAAAGAATTGCATCCGCCTGTTTTCCGCCATATAGCGGCAATATTTTTAATGTTCCGCGGGTTCGGACATCTAAAATAGAAACACATCGCCCCGAAAAAAGCGGCGGCAACAGAAAAAACCGCAAAAGATTTTTGTCGAACGGAGGGAAGGTAAAATCGGAACAAAAAGTTCGGCCAAAAAACTTGCGTAAAAAAATACTTGCAATTTCAAACACATCCCTCTATTTCGTTTATTTAAACCGTTAACTCAAAACTGTATCTGATTATCATGAAAAGAAAAATCCTGCTCGTAGCACTGCTCGGCGCGGCGGTTTCGCTCTCTCTAGCCGAAACAAAAACCGTGCATGGCAAGTATGCAAATAAAACGGGTCAGAGAACGGATATCACGGGCGTCTCGGCAACGACCGATCTTATCCTTGACTCGACACCTAACGAATCCGCCAATCAGGGCGAAATGTACCGCGCTGCCAACAAAACAGTGAAGTCGATTACCGCAATCGACACGAGCGCGGCGGACGGCAAGGGCGCGGTAAACATCGCAAGCAGCAACCCCAGCACGGGCATTACGGTCGACGCAAATTCGGCGACGGACGCCACGGCGGTTTCGGCGGCTTCGTGGAAGCAAAATTTCATGACGCTCGTTCTCACCAATTCGAGCAATGACTACAAAAAAGCAAATATCACCGTAGACTTCGGCTCTAACCTCACGCTCACTGGCGCAGCACCAGACCAAACGCAGGTGCTTTCGTTCGAACATTTCAACGGCACGGTAAGCGCAAAAAACACATACCTCAGCAATTCGAACTCGACGAACACTACGACACTCTCGATTTCGGAAGACTCCTCCGTAATTTGGGACGGCGGACGCCTCGAAACAGGCTCGGCGAACAAATCGCTCATACAAGTTGGCGGCAACCTTACGCTTAAAGGGAATTCAAACACAGTGTTTTATGTAAAGGGCGGCGAATTCATAATCGGCGAAAACGGCACGCTCAAATCGTACAACAACACGCTCTACATCGCCAACAACGCAACGGCGCACATCTACGGCACGCTCGAAATGGGCGGCGGCAGCACGCTTTCGCTCTACGGCAAAACCTACCTCCACGACACGACCCCCGCAAAACAGTTCACGGTTTACAAACTGTACTCGAAGTCGGAATTCGTGCAGGCGACGGCGACGTCTAACAACGGCGTAAGATTCAAGAGAGCCTCAAACATCGAAACGGGCGCAAGCTGGACGGTTGACGGCATTGTGGATGTCTTCGGCGAAAAAATCGGCTCGAACGAGCTCAGCGTAACGCGGGCAGTTCTAAACGTGAACTCGGGCGCAAACTTCATCGTCAAGAAGGAAGGCGTAGACAACGCAAAAATCAGGCTCTGGGGCAACTCGGAACTCAACATCTGGCAGGAAAACGCCTTCACCGACGAAAACGGCAAGGGTATCCGCCTTGCGACGGCTAAGGACGTTTATTCCGAATACGGAAGCCTCGTAAATCTCTACGCAACGCAGACGTTCCAAGACCTCTACGTCACGAGCGGCTCGAACATCGAAATCTACCTGTTCGACCTCGCGCAGCTGATTCTCGAAGGCGAGGGACAGACGCTTTGGAACAATACGGAAGAGGGGCTTAAAGTCTACAATTTCCGGGAAAACGCAGTCTATGTAGGAACAAACGCCGCCAACGCGTCGGGAGTGGCGAAAGCGAAGTTCTACGACGCCGACGGCAACCTGATCTCGAACGTCCGCATAGGCGAAAACGGCTGGCTGACGGCGGCAATCCCCGAACCCGCCGAATGGGCGGCGATTTTCGGCGCAATCGCGCTGGGATTTGCGGTCTGCCGCAGACGCAAATAGGCGGCTGAAAAATTTTCAAAAAAACCAAATGGCGCGCTCCGCAAATGGCGCGTCTTTTTTTTTTGCGCATTTGTCAATAACAAAACTAAAAAAAAGCGACTTGCGGACGCAAAAAAACGGGCAGGTTCAATTCCTCAACAAATTACAATCAATACACTTGCGCAATTAAACCGTTAAACAAAAAAACCAAAATTAAATGTTGATGAAAATTCAGTCCCTATTTATTCTCGCATTATAAACCCCCATAAAAGTTTTAACCTAAATCCATAACCATGAAAAAAGTAGTACAAACCTCCATTCTCTTCGTGTTCGCGGCCTCCGCGGCTCTCGCCGCCACGACTGTGGATAAAACAGTCATGGGTGGCGCGGGCGATTACACAACCCGCGTGCCAATCCCCAAAGACAACCCAAACTATAATATAATTCTCGAAAGCCCAGCCGCCACAAAGGAAGGCACGATGTTCAGTGGCAACTACGCGACAATCGCCTCCCTCGACGGCGCAACGCACACCCCAGGAACGGTGTCGGACGCGGGCAAAACTCCCGCATGGAATTTCTCGGGAAACCTGATAATCGACATTAATTCCGCAGAAGCAGGCGGCATCACCGCGCTTACGACAGGCAACAACAAATTCGCCTGGAATCTCGGAACGCTCACAATTAAAAACTCCCAATCGAACGACTCCACCTACGCGAACGTCGATTTGGGCGCGCAGTTCAGAATGACGGTAAATTATTCGGCCTCGCAGGCCTCAAAACTCGTAATCGCGACAAACGCGAATCTGTCGGGACAGAGCCTCGCCTTTGCGGCAAATTCCGGAGGCGGAGTGTTCTTTGAAAAAGGCGTCAAGGCAAACTATACCGTTTCGCAAACCCACATCGCCGGAAACGGGTTCTTTTCAATCGGCGAAAACGCGGTCGTCGACGCGTCGTCGAAGGAGCTTGGCTTCAACTTTTACAGCGGCTCGACGCTTCAAATCGCGGCAGGCGGAACGTTCAAGACGCAGAAAGTCAACACGAACACCGGCTGGAACGCCGAAATAAACGGCAACTTCGAATACGTCGGCAAAAACCAACTGACGCTCGCGAACGCGTCTATTTCGGGCGGCAAATTCGTCGCAACGGAACTTACCAACGGCACATCCGCCCGCACGGTAATCAGTGGGGGCATGTCGGTTTCGAACGGCGGCACTATCGACCAAAAGGGCGCCCTCGAACTCAAAGGCGCGTCCTCGGAAAGCCTGGCGAGCCTCTCGGTCGACAGCAGCGCGGGCTACATCAAGCTCTACGACAACGTAGGCGGGGACGGGCAAAAATACCAAGGCAGACTGTTCCTGAGCGGCAACACGCAGCTTGTGATAAACAAGGCGAACGCCTTCACGCGCATTTTGACAAGCGGCGCAACGGGCGACACAACACTCATGATGTCGGCGGCAAACAACTCGATAATCGTAAACGAAAAGACGAGATTCGGAAACTTCTACTACTGGAACGGCGCGACGGAACTGACAATCGAACTTTCCGACACAAACGCCGACGCCAAGCTCTACATCGGCGGCATCTCGGGGGCTTCGGGCAACACGCTCACCATCGAAAACTTCGCCGACGACATGATTTGCTTCTGGACGGGCGACGAAGACAAAGTTTTCGGCAAGTACGACACAATCACAGCAAACACCGCCGACGGCACAACCTACGGCAAGGGCGACCTCACTCTCGTAAAGGGAACTCTCGACGGCAAGGACGTATACTTCCTCAACCGCATAAACGTTCCCGAACCCGCCGAATGGGCGGCGATTTTCGGCGCAATCGCGCTGGGTTTGGCAGTCTACCGCAGACGCAAATAGACGGCCGAAAAATTCGGCAAACGCGCTTCAAAACGAAGCGCGTTTTTTGTAAACACAAATTCGGTTGCATTCAAAAAACCAATCGGCTATCAATAAAACCATGAATATAATGGGAAGAACAATAATATTTGCGGCACTGGCGGCGTTGTTCGCGGGCTGCGAAGACAGGGAAACGCAGGCGGTCGCCGACTTTTCGAACGAAAATTTGGCGTACGTCGGCAAGAATGCGTCGGTGTCGCCCGACGGAAAATCCTGCGCGATTGACACTACAAAGATTCCGCTGGAATCGTACATGCGCGTGGTCGAATTCAAAAACGGAACGCTCAAACCCGACACGCGCTACGTTCTGAAAATGTCGGTAAAAATCTCCGACGCCGAGGACGGCGCGCACCTGCACACGCTTGTGCGCAACACCGCCGCCTACCGCGACGGCACCGACATCTTGAAGCACAACACATACGCCTACGACAAACAGCCGCAAACGACTCTCAAATTCAAGACGCCCAAGAACGCCTCCGAATACGCGCTGGTCTTTACGGCGTACAAAAAGCTCAAAGCCGAAATTTCAAACATCGAAATTGTCGAAGACGCGCCGCTTGGCTTCATTCCGATAAACGGCAACGTTAGGTACTACAAGCTCGACAAGTCGAAACTGCCGACTGGCTCGGCTGACTTCGAGGTAATGCGCCCCTACAATCCTGAGGGTGAGGTCGTAAACGCCGAACGCTTCGGAATTGTGCCGAACAAAGAAATTTCGCCCAAGCTATTCAACAAGGCGATGGACTACTGCCGAAAAAACAAGGCGGCAAAACTGCTGCTGCAAAAAAACGCGGTCTACAAGCTGGTCGGCGAGAGCTCGATTGCGGTCGCCGACATGGAAAATTTCACGTTCGACGGCAACGGCTCGACGCTGGTTTTCCTCAAAAAGAACGCGCCGAATTTCTGGGTGCGCGGCAACAAACGGGTGGAAATCCGCAACGTGAAAGTTGACTGGGACTGGGAGACCGACCCGCTCGCGAGCGTCGTAAGGGTCGAGGCAATCAATCAAAAGGAGGACTTTGTTGACTTCAAATTCGTAGACTACGACAAATTCCCCGCCTACCCAAACTACGTCCGCGCCGCAACGCTTTCGGGCTGGGACGAAAAGGAGAAATCGGTGGGGCTTGAAGGCGTAATGCCTTTCGGCTACGACATGTTCGCGGGGCGCAACCCGCGCCCGAAGTTCAAATGGCTGAACCCGAACACAATCAGGTTTTACGGGAAGTCGCGCCAAAACTCTCTGAAAGTCGGCAGGCTCTTCCGAATGCAGCACTACTACTACGACATGAACAACATGGTCATGTGGAACAACAAGCACATCACGATTTCCGACTTCACCGTGTTTTCAAACCCCGGGCACGCGTTCGTCCAGCACGGCAAACAGCAGTACACGCTCATGGAGCGCGTGAAAATCGTGCTTCCCGAAAACTCGGGAAAACGCGCAATAACATGCACCGCCGACCACTACCACATCGCGTCGTCGCTCGGCTACATCAAGGTGCTCGACTGCGAATTCTCGCGAGGCGCGGACGACTGCATAAACTTCCACGACAACTCCTCGTTCGGCGTCAAAAAGTCGGAAAATTCGCTCGTCGCCCGCAAGAGCTACGGGGCTGTCGGCGACACTGTCGAATTCCGAAACAGCGACTACTCCCCCCTCGGCTTCGAGGCGAAAATCACGGGGCACAAAAAAACGGAATCCGGCAAGTGCGAAATCCTCTTCGACAAGCCACTGCCCGACTCCAAATTCGGCAAATACGTACTCTTCAACAAAGCATTCGACACGCGCAACATTGTGGTGAAAAACAGCTATTTCCACCACAACCGCGCGCGCGGAATCTTGGTGCTCGCACGCGACGTCACAATCGAAAACTGCAAGTTCAAACGCAACGAAATGGGCTCGATAAAAATCGAGACGGGCTTCACCGAAAACATCTGGTGCGAAGGCTTCGGGGTTGACAACGTGCTCGTGAAAAACAACACGTTCGAATCGTGCAACCAGATGGGAAGAACGAGGTGGTCCTACGAATACGACGTTTTCATCGGAACATACCTCAAAAGCGACCCCTCCGACGCGCAGACACCCTACCCCATTCTAAAAAACATACTCTTCGAGGGCAACCTCTTCAAAGACAACTACGGAATGGCGGCTCTCATAGGCTCGGCGCAAAACGTGGTGTTTGCCGACAACGTGTTCGCCAACGAAACCCCGCGCAAAAATCCGCAAATTTACAGAAACGGATTTTTCATAGTATCGTCATCGGACGTGAAGATTCTCGACAACAAGTTCACGAAGTCGGAAATGACGCCGAGACTCGGCGTGTGGTACGACAAGTCAGACACGAAAAACATCGTGGTAAGCGGCAACAAAGTGCGCTAATCCGCAGAGGCGGACTAAAACGGAAATGCTCCGAATCTTAAAGATTCGGAGCATTTTTTTTACCATGCCCCTGCCGCGCAAACGCCAAACGCCAAACGCCAAACGCTCCGCCGAACGTCGAAACGTTGCTCGTAATCGACGAACCGCGGCGGCCGCCAGCATTTCCGCCCGCAATTGAACATTGAAATACCGTTTCAGCGTAAAATTTCCATATTATTGAAAATAAAAAAACGAAACATTTTGGCAAACACCCGCCTTCTGCGTAAATGTTGTGAATAATTATTGCACTATTGCGAAACAGCTTGATATTAAATTGAATCCTGCAAATAAAATTATTAAATTTACTCTACAACAGTATTCTTAATACTATGAAACACTATCAACTCATATCCGCCGAAACCGTCCTGCGCGGTTCGGGAATAAGCGTACTCGACGCCGCAAGGCTTGTCAGAAACATGCTCGACGCGCTCAGCCCGTCAGCCGGGCTTACGCCCATTCAATTCTGCAACAAAATAATAGAGACGGGCAAACGCGCCGCGAAATTTGCCGACATCTCGCCTGCGACGGCGTTTGAAGAGTATGCCGCAAGCAAATCGGGCCTGCGCCCGGACTCCCTGCGCGACATCAAATACATGGGCGCGCGGCTCTTGAAAACCGCGCCGCACTACGCAAAAAGAAACTTTGCGGAGCTTTCCGCTGGCGACTGCCGCTTCTGGCTCGAAAAGGCGTTCCCTACGCCGAGCCAGTTCAACAAGGGCCGCGCAATGCTCCACGGTTTTTTCGAATACGCAATGCGCCGCGAGTGGTGCGGGCGCAACCCCGTAAAGCTTGTGGAGCGCAAAAAAATACGCGAGGGCGAGATTTCGCCGCTGTCGCTTTCGGAGACGCGCAGGCTGATTTCTGCGTCGGGGCGGCACGAAAACTGCGCGGCGGCGGTCGGGCTGCTCGTTCTTGCGGGAATAAGACCGGCGGAGGTCGGCAAGCTGAAATGGCGCGACATAGACCTTTCCGAAAACACAATCACCGTAAATTCGCTCTGCTCGAAAACGGGCGGCGTAAGACAGGTGGAAATCTGCCCATCGCTGAAATCGATACTTTCGGCCTACAAGAAAAGACCCGAACAGAAAATCCGCCCCTGCGGCTGGCGCAGAAAATGGCGCGACATCAGAAACGAGTCTGGACTTGGCAAAAACTGGGTTCAGGACGTGCTAAGGCACACCTACGCAAGCTTCCACGCAAAGAAATACGCCGACCTCCCGCGACTCCAACTCAACATGGGGCACCGCGACCAAAACCTGCTCAGGAGCAGATATGTGAACATGCGCGGGCTGTCGAAATCGGCGGCGAACAGTTTTTTCGGCGATTCTTTCTCGACTTTGGCAAGATGTGGTAGTTTATTCGGCAGAGCATAATGAAAGCCGCAATAACAGCAATCGCATACGCAACGGGTTCGAACAGGGTCGGGCTTGACGAAATGCGCGCACGCTTCGGGACGGAGACCGCCGACAAAATCGCGGCGATGTCCGGGATTCTCGAACGCCGCACGGTTGGCGCAGACACTTGCGCCTCCGACCTCGCCGAAAACGCCGCGCGAATGCTGTTCGGCAACGCCCTCGCAAGCCCCGAAAGCATAGACCTGCTTCTCTTCGCAACCCAAACGCCCGACTACGCCATGCCGTCGAACGCCTGCATTATGCAGGACAGACTCGGGCTTGGGAAGTCGTGCGCGGCTTTCGACATAAACTTGGGGTGCTCGCAGTTCCCCTACGCGCTGGCGACGGCGGGCGCGTGGCTCGAAGCGTCGCTCGCCCGCAGGGCGCTGGTGATAACCGCCGACACCGCCACGCGGCTAATCCACCCCATGGACAAAAGCTCGGTGTCGCTTTTCGGGGACGCCGCGGCGGCTACAATCGTCGAAAAATCCGACGACTACATCGACTTTGTTTTCGGGACGAACGGCGCGGGCTACGCCGACCTCATCTGCCCGACTTCGGGCATGCGCACCCCCCCCACCCCGCGCGATTTCGAGGAATACACCGACGCCGACGGCAACGTCAGGACGAACGCCAACATGAAAATAGACGGCTTCAAAATTTTCGCGTTCGCCTACAAGACAATCCCGCAGGCGGTGAACGAACTGCTGAAAAAAAACGGAATGGGCGTGGACGACATCGACCTTTTCGTTTTCCATCAGGCGGGCGAAATGATGGTCTCCGCCGCCGCCGACAGGCTGAAAATTCCGCCCGAAAAAGTCTATTTTAAAATGCACGACATCGGCAACTGCGGCGGCGCAAGCGTGCCGATTGCCCTCGCCGACGCCGCGATAAACGGCAGGCTGAAAGCGGGCATGAAAGTCGCCGTCTGCGCGTTCGGAGTGGGGCTTTCGTGGGGCGCGGCGCTGCTCGAATGGAGCGGCAAATTCGCGGGCGCGAAAACTTCGGACGACTATTCCGACTCACCCGAAAAGCCCGCATCGCAACGCCGCGCCGACGCAAAATAATTCAGAAGCACGCGGTCAGCCCGCCGTCTACGGCAATCGACTGCCCCGTTATGTACGACGACATGTCGGACGCCAGAAACAGCGCGACCGACGCAATTTCCTCCGCCTGAGCAAAGCGTTTTAGCGCGATTTTATCGGTATACTCCGCAACGAGCCTGCGCGGAATTTTCGCGGTCATGTCGGTCTCCACAAAGCCGGGGCAAATGGAGTTTGCGCGGATTCCCTTTGAGCCAAGCTCGGCGGCGACGGCGCGGGCAAACGCGCACATCGCGCCCTTGCTCGCCGCATAGTTCGCCTGCCCGCCGATTCCCACAAGCCCCGACGCGCTCGACATGAAAATTATAGAGCCGCTTTTTTGCGAAAGCATTTTTTTCGCCGCAAGCTTCGTCCAGCGGAACGCGCCCGCGGCGTTTGTGTCGAGCACGGAGAGGAAGTCGCGCTCAGGCATGAGGGCAAGGAACGAGTCTTTTGTAATGCCCGCATTGTTTACGAGAACGTCTATTCTCCCCGTTTCGGCGAAGATTTTTTCGAAAGCCGACTCAATCGCCGCGCTGTCGGACTGGTCGCAGCAAACCGCCGTCGCGCCCGTTTCGGCGGCGAGCCTTTCCGCCGCCTCCGCGCCGCTTTTGTAGGTGAAGAATACCCGCGCCCCGCGCGCGGCGAACTTCCGCGCGACGGCCGCGCCTATCCCGCGCGAGCCGCCGGTGATTATCGCGGTTTTGCCCGCAAGAATTGTCTGCGATTCCATCTCTTTATAAATAGAAAATCAGTCCTCCATTCCGCGCGAGAGGCTATCGGCGAGAACGAACGGACGCGACGTTGTAAAGACCGTTTCGTGGGCGTCGGGAGCGGCGGAATAGGCAAAGCCCGCGCACGCGTATTCGGCGTCGAAGACAGCGAGCCCGATGTCGCCGCGCCGCGCCGCGACGCGCCCGACTTTGCGCGAACCGTCGTAGATGTCGGAAACGTTTTCGGCGGAAAATTTCACGCCGACAAGGCGCTCGGAAACGCCCGCCGCGCGGTTCGCGAAAATCGCCTCCGACCCCGCGAACGATTCCTTTTCGAAATCGACCATGTATTGAAGCCCCAAAACGAGCGGATTGCGCACAACCGCGCCCTCCTCGTAAATGTCGAAAAAGTTGCCCTGCATGCGGGCTATTCTGTGCGCGTCGAAGCCGCAAAGGCGTCCGCCGACGGCGGCAAGCTGTTCCTCCAGCTTGGCGCAGAAAGGCTCGGCGACGGCATTCGGCACAACGAAGCGGTAGCCGAATTCGCCCGTCTGCCCGCTGCGCATGAGAATCACGCCCGCGCCCTCGAAGTCGTATTTTTCGAGCGAAAGGAACGAAAGGTTCAGCACGTCGGAACCGAACACGCCCCGCGCCACTTTCCACGCAAGCGGCCCGTCTACGGAAAGCAGAACGCAGTTTTCGGTAATGTCGCATTCGGGGGAAACCGCAAGCGGGAGGCTTTCGGCTTCGGTCTCGGCGACAACCAAAACCCTGTCGTCTATGTTCCCCACAAAAGTCTCGGCGAGAACGCCGCCGTTTTCGTCGGCAAGGAATGTGTCGATAATTCCGCCGTAGCGCAGTTTGAGAATGTTTGCGGCAAGCACGGTGTCGAGAAAGTCGATGCCCTCGTTTTCGCCGTACGAGAAAATCTTGGAGAACGAGAGGTCGCAGAGAGCAGCCGTCTGGCGGATTGCGCGAAGCTCCGCGGCGGCGTCTCCGAAGTTTTCAACGCACTCCGCGCCCGCGATTTCGCCGAACTTTGCGCCGGACTTCGCCCATTTTTCGGAAAGAGCCAGTTTTCTCATTTCGCCTCCGTCTGCTGGATTATGTAGTCTACAAGAGTGTTGAGCGAGCGCAGAACGGGCGCGCTGTCTTCGGGCATTTTGACCGAAAAATTGTTCTCCACGCACAGCACGATTTCGAGAATGTCGAGCGAATCCAAGCCCAGCCCCGAACCTATCAGCGAGATGTCGTCGGAAAGGTCGTCGGGCTTGTAGGGAATGTCGAGGTTTTCGACAAGCTTTGATTTTAGTTTCGCGCAAATTTCCCTTCGCGCGTCGAGGCGTGTTTTGTCTACGGGCATTATATAATTGTAAATAGTTCTTTTTTTTGCAATATTGCCAATTAACAAAATCGAGAATGCAGAAATTCTGCACGCGTTTCAAGCGCAAATGAAAATATGTGCGGCAATACCCACCTACAACCACGCGGACAGGCTCGACGGAATCATAGACCGACTGCCCGACGGACTTGACGCGCTTGTAATAGACGACGGCTCGAACCCGCCGATTGCCACGCGCTCTCCCCGCGCAACCCTCGTGCGCTTCGAGCGCAACAGGGGCAAGGCGGAGGCTCTCAAAGCGGCGTTCGAAGAGGCGGCAAAGCGCGGTTTCACGCACGTCATTACGCTCGACGCCGACGGGCAGCACCCGCCGGAACTTGCCGAAAAATTCGCGAAAGCCGCCGAAAAAAACCCTGAAAGCATAATCGCGGGTGTGCGCGGCTTCGACTGCTCCGCAATTCCGCCCGCGCGGAAATTCATGAACAAATTTTCGAACTTCTGGTTCGGGGCGGAGACGGGGATTTCCGTCGCCGACACGCAGTGCGGATACAGGTGCTACCCGCTCGCGCAAATCGCGCGGCTTAAAATGGATTTCGGCGGATTCGTTTTCGAAACCGAACTGCTCGTCAAGGCGGCGTGGGCGGGAGTGGAAATAGTCCAGCTGCCGATTCCCGCGCTCTACGACAGAGAGTCGCTCGCAGGCTCCCACTACAAGCCTTTCGCCGACACGCTCAAATTCACGGCGATGAACACAAAGCTGTTTTTTGCGTCGCTTCTGCTGCCGAAAAAAACACTGCGAAAGCTTGCGCTGAAAAAATGAACGCGGCGGGAAAAATAGCAGCGGCGGTTTGCCGACACCGCTTGGCGGCGGCGATTGCATTCGCGGCGTTCGCGATAGCGGCGGCGGCGGCGATTTCGCGGGCGAATTTCGACTCCGACATCTACGACCTCCTGCCGAAGTCCGACTCCGCAATAGCCGCGCACGTCCGCGCCGCAAAAGACTTCGGGCAGTCGAACACGCTGTTTTTCAACGTTTCGGGAGACAACGCGGAGGAGGCGTGCGATGCCCTCGCCGCCGCGCTGAAAAAGGACGCCGAAATAAAATCGGTAGTCGGCGCGGCGGAGGATTTCGACTTCGACGAATCTCTGAAAAACATTCTGCAACTTCTGCCCCGCACTTTTACCGAAGCCGACAGAGCCGAACTCGAAAAAAAGACGTCTCCCGCCGAGCTGCGCAAACGCGCCGCCGACTTCAAGCGCAACATCGCAAGCCCGCAGCATTTCGGCGCGGCAAGGGTTTTCGCAAAAGACCCCGCGGGCGCGCTTGTTGCAGTCGCCGAAAAGCTCAAACGCGCAAGCGGCGGGCTGGGCGAGTTCGGATTTTCGGGCGGCAGAATTTCGGACAAACTGCGCAAAAACTTCCTCGTTATGGCGGAGGGAAATTTCGACTCCTCCGACTCGGCAAAAAGCGCGGAGCTTGCCGCGCGAATCGAAACGCTCAACGCCGACATCGAACGCCGCTTCGGCGCAAAGGTCGCATACGCGGGCGGATACCGCGTCGCCGCAGAAAACGCGCGGATTGCCGCAAAAGACTCGTCTATTTGCCTTGCGGCGACCGTCGCGACAGTCGCGGCAATCTGCCTTGCGGCATTCGCAAGAAAGGCGTTCGCGGCTCTCGCCGTGCTGCCCTCGCTTGCGGGGACGGCGGCGGCGTTCTGCGCCGTGCAGCCCGTATTCGGGCGTGTCTCGACAATCGCGGTGGGCTTTGCGTCGGTCGCGGTGGGAGTGGGCATAGACTACGCCCTGCACGCGCTCTACGGCTTGGACGGGCGCGAAAAAATTTCCGACGCCGACGCCGCGCAATCCGCTTCCGACAACGCAAAACCCGTCGCCGTCGCCGCGGGAACTTCCGCGCTCGCATTCGTGATAATCGGCTTTTCGGGAAGCGGCGGGTTCGCGCAAATAGGGCTTTTCGGAACGGTCGGAATCATCGTGTCGGCGTTGGCGAGCGTCCTCGTTCTCCCCGCGTTTGCGCCGCTTGCAAAAACGCGCGGCAGACTGAAAATCGCCTTCGCCCCGACCGACTTTCTGCCCGCAAAAAAACTGCGCGCGGCGGCGGCTGTACTGCTTTCTACGGCGGCGGTTCCGTTTGCGCTCGACGTGAAATTCGACGGAAACTTGGCGTCACTAAGCGCCCTCGGAAAAGAGGCGAAGCGCGACGACACGCTACTTAGAAGCGTCTGGAAAGACGGCGTTTCGCGGGCGTTTCTGCTTGTGGAAGCCGACTCCGCCGACGCCGCAAAACGCAAATGCGCGGAAATCGAAAGGCGGGCGTCGAAGCTTCCGAACGCCGAAATTTTCCCGCTCTCGCCCATTCTGCCCGACTCGAAGACACGCGCCGAAAACGCCGCCCGCTGGGAGAAATTCCGCGACGGCAAAGCCGCGCAAATAGAGGCGGCGGCAAGGGCGGAGGGGCTGAACCCGTCCGCTCTCGACCTCGACATTTGGCGCGGGAAAGTCTCCCCCGAACCCGAAAAGCTCCGCCCGCTCGCCGACATTTTCAGGGGGAAAATTTCGCCCGACGGCAGGGCAATCGCGCTTCCCGTGAAGCTCGCCGACGGCGCGGACAGGCGCAAATTCGCCGAAGCCGCGGAGAGGCTCGGCGCGCACTACATAGACGCGCAGTACCTCGGCGAACGCATTGCGCAAAACGCGTACGAGTGGCTTGCAAAATTCGCGGCGGCGGCGTTTGCGGCGGTCGCGCTCTACCTGCTTGCGGCGACGCGCAGTATTTCGGCGGCGCTGAAAATCCTCGCGCCCGTTGCGGCCGGACTGCTTTGGAGCTTGGGCATCATGGGGGCGGCGGGAATCCCGATTAACATGGTAAATTCGGTGTTCGTAATTTTCGCCGTCTGCATCGCGCAAGACTACGCGGTTTTCCCGCTGTTCGCAAAAATGCGCGGTCGAAAGCCGCCCTACCCCGCGGTGTTCCTGTCGGCGGCGACGACGGTCGCGGCGTTCGGCATGCTCGGCTTTGCGGAGCACCCCGTGATGAAAACGCTCGGACTCGCCGCGGCGGTCTCGATTTTCGCGATATTCTGCGCGTGCCTCGCGCTGTCGCCCGAAAGGGGGAACGGCAAATGAGCCAGTGGACGGGCAAAAGCTACGGCGGCTACTGGGGAAACCTCTGCTTTCTCAAACTCCTGAAGCTGGGGCTTGCGCCCGCGTACGTTCTGCTGGCGTTCGTGGCGGCGTACTTCATGGTTTTCAGAAGACGCGCTTGCGCGGGGGCGGTCGAATTTCTGTCGCGCGTGAACGGGCGGAAAGTCGGGGCGTTCTCGGCGGAGACCTACAAACTGCTGTTTACGTTCGGAGCGTGCCTGCTCGACAGAACCTCCGTCATGCTCGGCGAAAGCAAGATAACACTGCGCGACGAGTGCCGCGCGACGCTCGAAGACGCGATGGCGGACGGACGCGGGGTCGTGGTGCTCACGGCGCACGTCGGCGGCTGGGCGGCGGCGGGAACAAAGCTTTCGGAATACGGCAGGGAGGTCGTGGTACTCGGCGCGGACAGGGAGAACCCCGAACTTCAAAAGCTCGCCGAATCGGCGCGGAAAATCGGCGCGCCCAAGATTTTCGACGACGGCTCGCTCGGATACGTCGAAGCCTACGCCGCACTCAAAAGGGGCGCGATTGTCGCAATCCACGCCGACAGGTACGCGGGCGGAAGGTTCGCGGAGGCGGAATTTTTCGGCTCGAAAGTGAAAACGCCAACCGCCGCGTTTTCGCTCGCAAAAACGGCGAAAGTCAAAGCCGTGCAGATAATCTGCACGCGCGAAAAAAAATTCGAATACGCAATGCGGGCGTCGGAGGTTTTCGACCCCGCAAAAACGCCGCCCGACGACTGCGCGCGCGCATTCATGAAAAACCTCGAAACCGCGCTCCGAAAATACAAGTACCAGTGGTTCAATTTTTACGATTTCTGGAATTGAAATATGCTTGCGCGACGACGGGCGCGGAATAAGATGACGGCAATTATATTTTTTTGAAATGGACAGAAACTCGCTTATCGAAGACATCAAGGTTAAAATCGTGTCGGCTCTGAACTTGCAGGGCGTGTCGCCGTCCGACATCGAAACCGACGCCGAACTCTTCGGCGACGGCGGGCTGGGGCTTGACTCGGTAGACGCCCTCGAACTCGTCGTGATGGTCGAACGCGAATACGGGGTGTCGGTGGACGAAAGCGCGGACGCAAAAACGGTCTTTGCGTCGGTCGGCGCGCTCGCCGACTTCGTGATTTCCAAGAAAAAATGAGCCGAGTTCCCGCAGTAATATCCGCCGGACTGGCGGCGGCGGCGGGAATGTCGCTCGGGGACGCCGCAGACGCCGCGTTTTCGGGGCGCGACAGCCTCTCGCAACTGCGGCTCTTCGAAAGCCCGCGCCACGCCGACAAATTCGTAGCGGCGGCGGACATTCCGCAGAACGGCAGACGCTCGCGCTGCGAACGCCTGCTGATTGCGGCGTTGGACGAAGCGTTGGCGAATGCCGACTTGGGGGGAATCGCGCGGGAGAGAATCGCCGTGTTTGCGGGCACGAGCATCGGCGGCATTTTCGAGACCGAAAACATGCTCGAACGAAACCGCAAAAGCGGCGGGAACGGACTGCGCGAACTCGCAGGCTACGAATGCTCAACCCTCGCCGAAATCGCGGCAAAACGTGCGGGCGCGCTCGGCGAATGCGCGGCGTTCTCGACGGCGTGTTCAAGCTCTTCAATCGCGCTCGCGGAGGCGTGCAACGCGATTTCGCAGGGAGCGTGCGACGCCGCGATAGTCTGCGGGGTCGACGCGCTCTCGCGCATTACAGTAAACGGCTTCGGCTCCCTTCTTCTGCTTTCGAAAGGCAAATGCTCGCCCTTCGACAAAAACCGCGACGGCATAAATCTGGGCGAAGCCGCGGGAGTGATGATTCTCGCCGCCGACGGCGCGGCGAAAGCCGAGCCTCTTGCCTACATTTCGGGCTGGGCGCGAACCTGCGATGCGTACCACGCGACAGCCCCCGCCCCAGACGGCGACGGCGCGGCGCGGGCGATGTCGGCGGCGTTGGTAAGCTCCCCGAAAGCCGACTACTACAACGCCCACGGCACGGCGACGCGCGGAAACGACACCGCGGAAGCCGCCGCTCTGAAAAAAGTTTTCGGGCAAGACATTCCGCCGTTTTCGTCGCTCAAACGCGTGTTCGGACACACGCTCGGCGCGAGCGGAATAGTCAACGCGATACTTTCGGTAGAGGCTGCAAAACGCTCTAAAATTCCGCCGAACGCGGGCTTCGAAACATTCGACGAAGAAGTCGGAATCGCCCCCGAAGCGGAGGTGAAAGACGCCGAAATAAACACGGCGCTCACGGTTTCGCTCGGCTTCGGCGGCAACAACGCGGCGGTTGCGATTTCGCGCAAAAAACCGCAAACGGCAAAGCCCTCCGAAAAACGGCGCGTGTTCGTCTACGGCTTCGGAATCGTAGGCGACGGCGGAATTGCGGAAGACTCCGCGCTTCTGCCTAACATTCCGCCGCTAAAAAAACGCAAATTCGCGCACCTGCAAAAAATGGGACTTCAAGCCGCGGAAACCGCGCTCGCCCGCGCGAAGCCGAAAGCCGAAAAAAACAGAACCGCCGTCTGCTGGGGCACGGGGCTTGGAATGACGTCGCAGACGCTCGCGTTCGTCGAAAACGTTTTCGAAAAGCGCGAGGCCGAACCCATGCCGACGGCGTTCACGAACTCGGTGCACAACGCGGTGCCGTCGGCGATTGCCGTGCGCGAAAAATTCGGAGGGCTGAACAGCGCGGCGACCGCAAAGGAAATTTCGTTCGAATGCGCAATGGCGCAAACTCTGCGCGAGATATACTGCGGCGGCGCGGACGCGGCGGTCGTCTGCGCGGGCGACGAACACGCCGAACTTGCCGACGAGTTTTTGAAGCAAAGGGGACGCCCCGCCGAAACCTCCGACTTCGCCGCGGCATATTTCGTCGGAACGGAGCACTGCGCGGAAGCCGAACCGCTTGCGGAAATCCTCGCCCTCGACATTGCAAGAATTTCGCGCGACGCAAATGCGGAACGCGCAAGAGCCGAAAAAATCCTCGCCGACATCGGGCTTTCGCCGAAAGAATTGGGCGGATTCCTCGCGTCAACGCCGCAAAACGCGTTTCAAAAAAAACGCCTCGACGCGCTCGCCGAAAGCTTCGGAACGCCCGAATTTTCCGGCGGAAAATACGGCGCAAACTACTGCGTTTCGGCGGCGGCGATTGCCGAAAAATCGGGCGAGAGCGGCAAAATCTTCGCGCGGTACACAATGTCCTCGACGAACATGCGCGCGCTGACAATTTTCAAAATACTATGAAAAAATTTGCGGCAGTGATAATGCTTGCGGCGTGCGCGCTCTCCGCCGCGCCCGAATCGGTGCTCGTGAGAATGACGCAAAGCAAATACGTCTCGATTCTGCCCGAACCCGTCGTCGGCGAATGCACGCTTGCGGCGGACGCAAGCGGCAGGGTGCGCTGGCGCGTGCTCTCGCCGTTCGAGTCGCTTACAATCTGCAACGAGCGCGGGGTATTCGCGTTCGAAAAAACGTCCGACGGCTGGCGGAGGCTCGACACGCCGTTTGCGGAGGCGGTAAGGCGCACCGCGCGTGAAATCGGCAGGCTCGCAATCGGAGAGTCTTCGGAAGACTACAACGTGCGGCGCGACGGCGACACCGCGACGCTTACGCCGAAGTCGGCGGGCGTGCGGAAGTTCATCAAAAAAATCGTCGTGGTCTATTCGGGACGCTTCCCGAAATCGCTCGAATTTTTCGAGACAAACGGCGACAAAACCGTACTTTCGATTTCGGAAATCCGCGAGAATCCGAAGGGAATCGAAGCGGCGTTCGACGAAAAAAATTTCGACAAACCCGAATTTTAAAATGCGCAAACTCGCAACAGTCGCCCTCGCGCTCATGCTCTGCGCGGCAGCATTCGCGGCAGACTACCCGCTGCGGGGAATGTCGTACATTCAGCGCGGGATTCTCTCGGCAGGCGGCGCGGACATCGCGCTTACAGTGTACGTTGCGGGCGGAGAAAACTCGGCGCAGATGGTCTTGCAGGGCGTCGCGGGGAGGCTCGCGAAAATCTCGGCGGACGCCGACGGAAACGCCTCGTGCGAGGGAAGCGCGATTCTGCCGCAAAGGCTCGCCGAAAAATTCGCCCTGCGCGACCTCCGAATCGTGCTCGGATTCGGCGGTTTCGGGAATGCAGACACCGTGTTTTTCGGGAGGTCGGGCGACAGGCTCGAATCGGTGTCGTTCGACGGATACAGGGCGGTTTTCGGAAATTTCAAAAAAATCGGCGGGCGCGAAATCCCGACGAAAATTAAAATCGAGGCGGAAAGCTACACGCTCGCGCTCGAATTCGTTTCAACCTTAAACACAAATCGGAATGCAACAAAACAAAATTGAGGCCGCAATCACGGGAATAGGCGCAATCACGCCGATAGGCAACGACTGCGAGTCCATTCTCGCCTCCCTCCGCGCGGGGCGCGACGGCATTGCGCAGGCGACGAAAATAGACGCGTCGCGCTTCGCGTCGCAAATGTGCGGCGAAACGCATTTCGACTACGCCGCGGAAATGTCCGCCGCCGAGCTTGAAACTTTTACCGACCCCTTCCTGCGGCTCGCCATTTCCGCAGCGCGGCGGGCGGCGAAAAACGCGGGGCTTCCCGCCCTGCCCCCCCGCACGGCGGCGGTGCTTGCAACGTGCAACGCAGGTCTAAATTCGGGAGAAGCGGAATACGTAGCGCAGTACCGCGACCCGTCCGTAAAATTCGGCAAAGCCGAGCTTGACCAGTACGAAAACTACGCAATCGGCAAGGCGGTGGCGGACGCGCTTAAAATCGGCGGCGAGTGCATTGTAATCAACACGGCGTGCTCTGGCTCGACGGCGGCGTTGGGAATTGCGCAGTCGCTCGTGGAGTCGGGACGCTACGACTGCGTCTTGGCGGGCGGCGCGGACGCGGCGGCGTTGTCGAACTTCGCGGGCTTCAACGCAATCAAGGTGATGTCGCCCGAAAAAATCGCGCCGTTTTCGACGCCCGTGGGAATGAACATCGGCGAGGGCGCGGCGTTCTGGATTATCGAAAACAGGGGAATCGCAAAGGCGCGGGGGGCGAAAATCTACGGGAAAATCGTAGGGCACGCCACAAGCGGCGACGCCCACCACCCCACGCAGCCCGACCCCCGCGGCGACGGCGCGTTCCGCACCATGCGCGACGCCGCGGCCGACGCGGGAATTTCGCCCGCCGAAGCTGGCTGCATAAACGCCCACGGCTCCGGAACGGCGGCAAACGACAGAGCTGAATCGAAGGGAATAGCAAAATTTCTCGGCGGCGCAAACGTGCCGACGACCTCGACAAAATCGTACACGGGGCACTGCATGGGCGCGACGGGAATAATAGAGGCGACATGCCAGCTGCTGGCAATGAACGACAATTTCATTCCGCCCACGCTCCGCAATGTGGGCGCACGCGCGGGCTGCGAAATAGAGGCTGTCGGCGGCGCGGGAATCGAAACCGAATACGACCGCTTCATTTCGGCAAACTACGCGTTTGCGGGCAACAACGCGGCGGTGGTCGTGGCGAAAGACTCGTTTGTTCGGCGCGAAAAGCCCGAATCGGAAGTCCGCACGGTAATCACGGGCTGTTCGGCGATAACGCCGCTCGGAATCGGGACGGAAAAGAACATCGATGCGCTCGAAAACGGAGAATCGGGAGTGGCGAAAATTTCGCGCTTCGAGTCGGAGCGCAGCGCGGGGCTAGTGAACCTGCCGAACCCGCGGACGCTCGACAGGCGCGTCGATTTTTCGGGAATGACGCCGATTGCGGTCATGGCGACGCTCGCCGCAAAGGGCGCGCTCGACAAGGCTGGGCTGCGAATCCGCAGGGACAACTGCGAAAGCGTGGGGCTTGCGGTTTCCACATGCCGCGGCTCGTCGGAAACCGCGCACATGGAGGCGGTGTTCTCGTCGCCCGACAACCGCGGCGACATCGCCTGCTTCTCGAACATCACGCCGAACTCGACGGCGGGCTGGGTGTCGAAGGCTCTCGAAATAAAGGGCGCGAACATCACGCTGACGTCCGGCCCGAATTCGGGGCTGCAAACGCTCGGACACGCGGCGCGGCTCGTCCGCGAAAACGCCGTAAAAAGCGTGCTCGCAATCGCCGCCGACGAACTCTACAAGCGCGAAATAGACGCCTACGAAAAATTCGGGAAAATCCACAGGGGCGCGATAGAGGAAAATTTCAGGCTAAGCTTTTCGACGCCCTCGTGCGGAGTGCTCGGCGAGGGCGCGGCTGCGGCGCTCGTCGAAGACGCGGAAACAGCGAAAGCGCGGGGAGCAAAAATCCTCGGCGAAATTCTCGCCTTTGCGGCGGCTTCCGACGCCTGCGCGTTCGGCTCGCACAACTTGGACAACGACGGACTCCTGCGGGCGGCGCGCGAAGCACTTGACGCGGCAAAGATTCGCGCGGAGGAAATCGACTTGGTTTTGTGGAGTCCGCGCGGCTGCGCGCAAGACTCCGTCGCGGTGTTCGTCCGCGACACGCTCTTCCCCGACGCCCCGATGCTCGCAAGCTCGCTCAACACGGGATACCTCGAAACGGCGTCCGCGCCCGCAACGCTCGTGTTCGCGCTCGAAGCCTTGGCGGGCGGCAGACCGCTCTGGAAACAGCGCACCGGCGTAAAACTTTTCGACGAGGCAAAACTGCCCGACAACCCGAAAAAAATAATGTGCATTGCGTCGAGCGAATGGGGCAACAACTACGCGTTGCTCGTGGGGCGCGGGGAATTTTAACCCGCCCCGACGCGCAAAAAATCCGCCTCTCGACTGCGGCGCAAATCCGCCGAACAATCCGCGCCGAAATTTTCCCGACAACGCGCCGCATAAATTCCGCGCAAAACACGCGCGGCGGAAAAATCAATCGCGTCAGTCCGCGCCGCCTGTATAATATAATTGCAACGCGCAACGCCTGCATGCCGAATGCCGACTCTGAGCAACCTCGCCTTTATATAATACCTCCCGCGCAACAAATACGCGCAAGCATACATGCCGAACGGCAGCCGCCTACACCGCGAAATACGCTCCCCGCGCAACAAACACTCGCGGCGCGTCTGCGCAAAAATTATCGCTTGCCCCAATCGCGGTTGAGACAGAAACGCCTCGCGCCCCGCGAGCCTGCGCAAAAATTATCCGCGCTTTCCGCCCGAATTTCGGCCGTCCTGCGGATTCCGTTTGCCAGAGCGTCTGCGCCCGCCGTTGCGGGGCTGCTGTTTGTTTGCGTCGCTTTTCTTGGGCGCGGAAACATGCTGTCGGCGCAGCTTAACCTCGCCGAATTTCTTTGCGAGCGTGCGCATCATGCCCGACACGAAAACCTTGAAGTTGAACCTGTGCTTCTGCTTCGGTTCGGGTTCGAGGGCGATGCTTGTGGTCTCGATGCTTTTTTTGACTTCGAGAAAGAGCCTGCGGCTAATCCAAGCGTCGGTCGCGGCGTATTCGAGCTGTTTTTTCGTGAGCGAGTCGCTCGCCCAGTTCGTCAGCTGCGCCGACTTCGAAATGCGCTCGCCCAAAACGAGGGCCGCGAGGTTTTTCATGCCCGTGTTTATCACGCCGATTCCCTTTGTGGACTGCGCAATATCGACAAAGCCCGCGGGCGAAAACAGCCAGCGTTCTTTGAGCGAGAGAATGTCGCCGTGAACCGCAAGCCCCACCTTCTTGATTGCGGGGTTTTCGAGAATTTCGTAAATGTCGGAAAGCCTGTGTTTGAGCGGTTCGAGCCTGATAATCCAGACTTTCTCCGCGCCGCAAAGTTGGAGAATGGAAACCAAATAGTGCTTGTTGCGCGAAAAGTTCGGGCGCGTTTCGGTGTCGAAGCCGAGCACGCGCTCGCGCAGAATTTCGGGCAGAACGGCGTCGAGCCTGTCGTCGTCTTCCACAAGGACTATTTCGCCCCTGTACGCGACAATCGGCAGGCATTGGAGCATGTCGGCGTTTACCCTGCGCGGGTAGAGGCACTTGAAGCGCGAGCGCACGACGGGCTGTTGCGAAACGCCGCCGTCCGCGCCGCCGCCATCGGAAAAATCTGAACTGTGCTGCCCGTCGGAATCCATATTTTTATATTAAAGACGAATTTTGATACACAACCGAATGAAAAAATCCACCTTTTTTATCGAATCGGGTAGAAAAAGTTTGCCAAAAAGGCAAAAAACGGCAAACTGCAAACAAATTTTTATCTTAATTAAGAAAGATTCACATATGGAAGAATTAATCGGCAATGTACTGGTTGCACAATCCGGCGGCCCTACGGCGGTCATCAACGCGAGCCTTGCGGGCGTAATCACCGAAGCCCTCAACCACGACTGCATAGAGGAAATCTACGGCGGTCTCAACGGTATCGAAGGCATTTTGAACGAACAGATTATAGACTTGGCGCAGGAATCGCAGCAGACGGTTCGCGGCCTTCGCTACACACCGGGTTCGGCTCTCGGCACATGCCGCTACAAGTTGAAGACCGAGCAGGACTTTGCGAAACTCCTCGAAGTATTCAAGAAATACAATATCCGCTTCTTCTTCTACATCGGCGGGAACGACTCGCAGGACACCACCAACAAAATCTCGCAGTATGCCGACGAAAAGGGATACGCGCTCCGCGCAATCGGCGTGCCGAAAACCGTCGATAACGACCTCCCCATGACAGACCACTGCCCCGGCTACGGCAGCGTAGTAAAATACCTCTGCGCGTCGATACGCGAACTTGCGCTCGACCACGAATCCATGGGCAACCACGACCTCGTTTCGATTGTCGAAGTAATGGGCAGAGACGCAGGCTGGATTGCCGCAGGCACGACAATGGCAAAACGCCGCGGCGAACTGCAAGACCCGCCGCACATCATTCTCCTCCCCGAAGTGGCGTTCAACCCCGAATACTTTATCGCGCAGGTGCAGGAATGCCTTAAAGTCAACAAGTACTGCCTTGTTGTGGCAAGCGAAGGCCTCGCCGACGCAAACGGCAACTACGTTGCGGAGGGCGAAGCCGCCCAAGACTCTTTCGGACACGCAAAGCTCGGCGGCGTAGGCAGCTACCTCGAAGACTTGGTTTCCAAGAACCTGCCGGGGGTCAAGGCGCGCTCGTCGAAGCCCGGACACGTCCAGAGGGCGGCGGAAACGTGCGCATCGCTTACGGACTCCAACGAGGCGTTCATGTGCGGTCAGGCGGCGGTGAAGGCTGCGGCAGACGGCGAATCTGGCGTGATGGTAACCCTCGTGCGCGGCGACACCGAAAAATACTCCTGCGAAACCGTGCTTACGGAGCTTGACAGAGTTGCAAACGGCGTAAAACACTTCCCCGAAAACTGGATTGGCGAAGACAAAATCTCAATCAGCTACCAGTTCAATAAATACATGCTCCCGCTCATGCAGGGCGAAGTTCAGGTGCCGTTCGAAAACGGAATGCCCGCATTTGTGAGACTGGCAAAAGTCAAGGCGGAGCCGCATTCGTTCCAATAGAAAACTCGGCAACTCAATAATTTTGAGACTCCGAACGGATTTCCGTTCGGGGTCTTTTTTTTGCAAAAAACATTTCGAAAAACGAGCGCGGTAAAATCGAAAAAAAAACGGACTCAAACTCTTTGCAGGCGTAAAATGGGCGGTCGGAGGAGGTTCGGGAATACCAAAACGCGCAAAAATACCAAAATATTTTCGTTGATAAAGATTCAATGCCTGTATTATAATACTCTTAGTTTTCGAAAACTAACCACTTAAAACCTCGGAATTACCATGAAAAAGTATCTAATATTACTCTC
The DNA here is from genome assembly GCA_029269845.2 of Opitutia bacterium KCR 482. Classification (NCBI taxonomy): domain Bacteria; kingdom Pseudomonadati; phylum Verrucomicrobiota; class Opitutia; species Opitutia bacterium KCR 482. The sequence continues at coordinate 2,098,589 of CP149973.1, read as the reverse complement.
CGCGCTCGCAGCCACCGCCGCGTTTGCGGAAAAAGGCTCTGCCGACAAGGAAAACCCCACGGCAATGTCCACTTGGGGCTCGTTCGGCGGCGGCACAACGGCTGGCGAAGTCATATGGCACGGCAACGGCGGCAATACAACTACCGATATGACCGACAGCTACGTTATTGCCGACAAAGACTTCACTCTTCAAAGATTCAAAATTTCCGGAACGGGCGGCGACCACTGCAATCTGAACCTCGACCTCAACGGCAAAACCCTTACCTTTACGAACAATCTTGTAGACTATAACGACACTACAAGCGCAAGCACGGGGCTTAGCAGCAGCTACTCGCTCGGACTGAATTTCACAAACAGCGATTCCCAAAACGAAGCCACGATGAATTTCACGTCCTCGAAAGTTGAGATTAAATTGGAAACGACCGACGCGGCCTCGGGTGGCGCAAATATAAGAAACAGATACGGCAGAACGGTTTACATCGGTGAAGGCATTACCGCAAATATTAAATCGATCGACGTAAGCGGCAGATTCAAAAACCTTTCCGACCCGTCCAAAATGGAGTGGGATTCAAAAATGACGGTTGCGGGTAAAGTCAATGTCGCAAACACCATGACACTCCGCGACACGAACTTTGAAAACACGGGCACTGTGTCTGCTAACGTAATCAACGTCTACGGCTCGAACTTCACGTCGAGCGGCTCGCTTTTGTCGGACGGTCTGAGCGTGTATGAAAACTCGAACATCGTCCTCGGCGGCTCGAACCTCGCAAAAGACGGAACATCGCAGGGCACGGTAAGATTCTACGGCAAAAACAACACCCTTACGGCGTCCTCCGACCTCGCCGCGCAATACCTCGTGCTGAAAACCGCGACGACTTTCGAAAGCGGCTCGTCCTATGAAGCTGCGGAACTGACAATCAAGGGCGACTTCACGACCGACAGAATCGTAATGGAAGACAACACGCAGCTGACAATCGACAGCGGCGCAAAGACAACCTTCGACTTTTCAAACAAAACGCTTACCGGCGACGGCTCCACAATGTTAATCAGAGGCGACATCACGGTAAAGGGCATGCTCGACATCAAGACGAAAGGCGCGGCGCACAGCTCCGAAAGCGTATCGTACAAAAGCATCTTGGTAGACGGCGGCAGCCTCATCAATACGACCGCGACAAACAGCACATACGCGTTCAACATCTACGAAGGCAAGACGATTACGCTCAAAAACGGCGGCACAATCAACACCTCGACAAACTCGTTCATCGGGCTTACGGGCGGCAAGATTGTGGTTGACGCAACGTCGAAAATCCTCGCACCCCTAATCATGTTCTCGCAATCGAAAGGCACGCTTGAACTTTCGCACGCCTCGAACCTTGCGTCCAACACAAACATCTGCGTAAAAGACCTCAGCGAAAACGCCGACGCGAAAATCGTTCTCACAGACTGCGGCGAAGCCTATTTCATCAAGAACCTGCGCCCCCTGCGCAAGTCGCAGTTGTCAATAGACCTCAACGGCGCGGAACTGCACATCGCAAACGTTGCCGCATACCAACCGGACGCAAAAGGCACGGACTTCGCACTCACGTTCCTCGACTTCGAAAACGGACTCGTCAAGGTTGACGGCTGGATGACGGAGCTCATCAGCAGCGGCGAATTCGAAATCTCGGCGGGCGACAAAATCACGCTCGTAGCCTACGATAAGGCCGGCAAGTTGCTCGACGGACTTTGGAGCGTAGACGCAAGCGGCTACCTCGCGAACTCCGCGATTCCCGAACCCGCCGAATGGGCGTCAATCTTCGGGGCAATCGCCCTCGGCTTGGCGGTATACCGCCGCCGCAAGTAAAAAGGCTTAAACCCTCAAAAACGGTATCGGGGCACACCCGATACCGTTTTTTGCGCCCATGCATGCCCGCTTTTCATTCGTTGACAAACACAAAAGCTTCTGATTAACTAACTGCCTTAAATATGGAAAGACTGCACTCATATTGGAGAATGCCGTATATCGAAGCCCCCAAACCGCGCGACGATTCGGGCAAAAAAGGCGGCAACCCGTTTGTCGAAATGGCGAAGTCGGACGACTTCAAAAAATACCACATTCTCTGGAAGGGCAAATACTCGTTCATAGTAATGAACAAGTTTCCCTACAACTGCGGGCACCTGCTTGTTCTGCCGCTCAGGGAAGTCGGCGATATAGAGCTTCTCGAAGGCGAAGAGAAAGCCGAATTTTTCGACGCAATCATAAAGGCAAAGAAAATCCTGCGGCAGGCGATAAAGCCCGACGCGTTCAACGTGGGCTTCAACCTCGGCTCGAAAGCGGGCGCGGGAATACCGCAGCACCTGCACTGCCACGTTGTTCCGCGCTGGGACGGCGACACGAATTTCATGCCGGTCATCGCCGACACCCGCGTCCTCCCCGAAGCAATGGACTCGCTTTGGGAAAGGCTAATCAAATTCGTCGCATGAAGAAAACCCTCACATTCGAGACGGCGCACAAGCTCGCCGAACTGTACGCAAACAGATACGAAAACCTCGAACTTGCGGAGGAAAAATTCGGCGTGGAGCTCGTCGCGCGCGACGGCTGGCTGACAATCGAGGGCGTCAAGAAAAAGGCGGAGCTTGCCGAAAAATTTTTCGACACAATGTGCGCCGCCCGCAAACAGGGTCTGCGCATAGGCAACAACGACTTCCGCAACATGCTAGACCGCGCCGCGTCGGGAAAAATCGACGACATTATCCGCGTGTTCGATAAGCCGATTATCGTAGACTTAAAGCGCAAGAGCATTGTCCCCAAAAACATAAACCAGAAAAACTACCTAAAAGCCGTTCTCGAAAACGACGTCGTTTTCGGCGTGGGCCCCGCGGGGACGGGCAAGACCTATTTGGCGGTCGCCGCAGCCCTGAAACTTTTGAGGGACAAGCGTGTCGAAAGGGTGGTTCTGACGCGCCCCGCGGTCGAGGCGGGGGAGGCTCTCGGCTTCCTGCCGGGGGATTTGCAGGAGAAGCTGCTGCCCTACCTGCGCCCGCTCTACGACGCAATGAACGACATGCTCGGCGCGGAGGAAACCCTCGCGCTCGTCGAACGGCAGATTGTCGAAATTGCGCCGCTTGCGTACATGCGCGGGCGCACGCTTTCAAACGCGTTTGTAATCCTCGACGAAGCGCAAAACACTTCGCACGAACAAATGATGATGTTTTTGACAAGGCTCGGCGAAAATTCCAAAATGGCGATTACAGGCGACATCACGCAAATCGACCTGCCCCGCAACAAAAAATCGGGGCTTGTCGACGCGCTCGAAACGCTCGACGGCGTGGACGGCGTAAAAATATTCCGCTTCGACGCGGGCGACGTAATCAGACACCCGCTCGTTACGAAAATAGTGGCGGCGTACGACTCTAAAAAACAATGCTAAACAATTTCAAAAATTACAGGGCGGAGCGCGCAAAGCGCAAAATCCTCTCGCAAGACCCCAAGAAGTCGAAATTCAGAAAGCTGAACTTCGCGGCGATTTGCGGCGTGGTGCTTGCCATGTCCGCGCTCGTCTACGGAATCTGCTTCGTAAACAAAGCGCCGACAATTCCGCACATGGTCTCGAAAAGCAAGATGGCGCAGGTGCAGGTAATTTCGCCGTTCGACTTTTCCTACAAAAGCGAAATCCAGACGCAGCTCAACCGCGAGCGCAACGCGGAGAAAATCCCGCCCTACTACAAGACCAACGCGGCGTCGATTGCGGCGGAATCGAACAACATAAAAAAGCTGACGTCGATACTCTCCGAAAACCGCAAAAAATTCGACGGCCTCGACGAAGCCGAAAAAAAGTCGGGCAAATTCTTCGGTGAAATCTCGGCGGAAATCAGGAAAAGCGCAAACATTTCTGTGTCGCCCTACGACATCAAGACAATCTACGAGCGCACCTCGGCGGAAAACATGGCGAGGACTTTCAACCAGACCGCATTCCACCTCGAAAACATTCTGCGCGACGGCATCTACGCCGACGGCGACGCGATTTTCTCGACGAACGCGGGCATGCCGCTCGACCTGCAAGGCGGACTCAACGCATCGGGGCTTCGCGCGGGAGATTCCAACATCTTGGAGATGTTCAAACTCAGAGCCGTGAGCGAGTCCGACGCCCGCAGGGAGTTCCTCGAAAAGGTGAAGACGCTCGGGCTTAGCGAACAGCTCGCCTACGCGCTCTACCGCACGATGAACCAAGCCCTCCGCCCGAACGTCGAATTCGACGAGGAAAACACGAAAAAACGCCGCGACGAAGCCCGAAGCAAAGTAGGCGACGTTATCGTGAAAATCCGCGCGGGCGACACGCTTGTAGACTCAGACACAACACCCTCGCCGCTAATCACCGAAAAAATCAAGGCGTACAAGGCGGAGCTTCAAAAGCGCGGCACGACATCGACGCTCAAAACAAGCTCGGTCGAATTCATTTTCTGCCTGCTGCTGATGACGATGGGCGCGCTGTTTTTGGTAATCAGCAAGACGCAAAAGAACAGGCGTCCGCGCACGATTGCAATTTTCTGCACACTGCTTCTGCTAAACCTCGCGCTCGAACGCACGCTCGTTGAAATGAGCAATGCGGAGTACTTCGACTCGAACACGCCCATGATGCAAATCCTCGCGTACGTCGCCCCGATTATGCTCGGCCCGATTATCCAAGTGCTGCTGTTCGGCTCTTACACGGGCTTCATCATGGCGTTGATGGTGGCGGCTCTAACAACGGCGATGGTCGGCGAAGGCATTATATACTTTGCGATATTTCTGGCGTCGGCGCTCGTCGCAATCTACTTCTGCGCGGGGGCTTCGACCCGCCCGCAGGTGATTTTGGGGGGCGTCATTTACGGGCTGTTCATCGCGGCGATTTCGTTCGTCATAGGCAACTGCGTAGGGCTTTCGATTTCGATTGTTTGGAGGCAGTCGCTCTTGGCGGTAGGCTCCGGCGCGTTGACGGGGCTTGTGGCGCTCGCGGTTCTGCCGCTCGTGGAAAGAATCTTCAACCGGTACTCGAACATAACGCTGCTCGACTACACCGACTTCAACAACCCGCTCCTCCGCCGCCTGCAAATAGAAGCCCCCGGAACATACCACCACAGCGTAATGGTCTCGTATCTTGCGGAGGCGGCGGCGGTCGCCGTCAACGCGAACCCGATGGTCTGCCGCGTAGGCTCGCTCTACCACGACATCGGGAAAATCCAGAAGCCCGAATTTTTCACCGAAAACCAAGGCGGCGGCAAGAACGCCCACGACGAAAAGAATCCGTCGATGAGCGCGTTAATCATCAAAAACCACATTCGCGAGGGCGCGGAAATCGCGAAAATCGCAAAGCTTCCCAAGCAGATTACAGACGCGATTGACCAGCACCACGGCAAGTCGATAGTGTCGTACTTCTACTACAAGGCGCAGGAAATGGCGAAGGCAAACGGAATCAAAGACCCCTTGCAGGCTCTGCGCGACGCGGGAATCGAGGAAAGCACGTACCGCTACGAGGGCACTCTGCCGCAAACAGTGGAAAACGCAATCATCATGATTGCCGACTCGTGCGAGGCGGCGTCGAGGTCGCTCAAACACATCACACAGCACGGAATCGAGGAAAAGGTAAGCTCGATAATCCGCTCGAAAATGACCGACGGGCAGCTCGACGAATGCCCGATTACCGTAAAACAGCTTTCGAAAATCAAGAGCAGCATCGTAGCGACAATGCTGAACATGCTCCACACGAGAGTCGCCTACATCAACGACAAGCAATGAACCAGAAATATCCCATAAAAGAAATCGTCAAGCTCTTCGCAAACCCCGAAATTTCGGGCAATGCGGACGCCGAAATTTCGGGAATCGCAAGCCTCGAAAAGGCGAAGCCGACCGACCTGACTTTCCTCGGCAACAAAAAATACGCCCACGAAGTGCCCACCACAAAGGCGGGCGCGGTTCTCCTGCCCCGCAACTACGACGGCGCGCTCCCCGAAGGCGCGGCAATCGTGCGCGTGGACGACCCGTCGGTAGAGCTTGCCAAGCTCTGCAAAATCGTGGAGGAGGCTCTCTGGCCCAAGCCCAAGGCGGCTATCCACCCGACAGCCGCAATCGACCCCAAGGCGGTTATCGGCAAAAACGTGTTCATAGGCCCCAACGTCTCAATTTGCGAGGGCGCGGTTATCGGCGACGGCGCGGTCTTGCAGGGCAACAACTACGTCGGCAGATTCGCGAAAATCGGCGAAGACTCCTTCCTCTTCCCGACAGCGGTTGTCATGGACTACTGCGAGCTTGGCAAGCGCGTGCGACTGCAACCCGGGGCGGTTATCGGCTCGGACGGCTACGGCTACGTCTTCGTGGACGGCAAACACGTCAAAGTGCCGCAGGTCGGCAAGGTGGTCGTGGAAGACGACGCTGAAATCGGCGCAAACACCTGCATAGACAGGGCGCGTTTCGAAACTACTCTCGTCGGCGCGGGAACGAAAATCGACAACCTCGTTCAGGTTGCCCACAACGTGCAAATCGGCAAGGGCGCGCTGCTGGTCTCGCAGGTCGGAATTTCGGGAAGCACCTCGGTTGGCGACTTCGCCGTGCTCGGCGGACAGGTCGGCGTCGCGGGGCACTTGAAAATCGGCGCGGGCGCGATGATTGGCGGGCAAAGCGGCGTCAACGGCGACATTCCCCCGAAATCGTACATGCGCGGCACGCCTCCCCGCCCCTACCTCAAAGCGCACAAAATCGAAATTCTCGTGGGGCACCTCCCCGAACTTTACGACAGAGTCAAGGACGTCGAAAAACATCTCGGAATCGAGAAAAAAACTTTCGGCACAAACAAATAGCCGCGCGGAAATTCCGCCCACGCGCGGGCGCATCGGGAAGGCGGCAAAGCGCGGACGCCCGAACGCATCGGCGCGAGCGCGAAAACACCCCGCATCACAAACAGATACGGGGTATTTTTTTGCAATGTTTTTCATCGCAGCGGAAAATTCCGCGCTTCACGCGCGTGGAGCGCGGATTTCCGCAAAGCCGGCCGCTACGGCAGAATCGACGGCTTCCACGGCGTGGAGCGCGGAAACCAGCGCGGAACGTTTCTGTAATACTCCAAGTAGCCGTGCCCGAAACGCGCCGCAAGCGACGGCTCTTCGACGCGCTTCAAGTAAAAATGCTCGGCAATCAAAAACAGGACTCCCCACGCGCCGACCCACAGCGAGCCGAACAAAAACGCCTCGCCCGCGATTATCATGAAAACGCCAAGCGGCATGGGGTTGCGGACGTATGCAAACGGCCCCGAAACGACGAGATCGGGCGAGTCGCGGAACAGCGTAGATTTTCCGAAGTGCGGCGACCGCGCGAACAGAATGCCTACCGCCGCGCAAAACGACGCCCCTATTACAATCAACGCCAATCCCAAATACAGCCGCGCGTCGTCGAGCGACGCCGCCGAAAACCGCGTGAACGACAGTATCGTAAGCGGTACGAGCGCAACCCACGCGAAGGGCGCGAACATCGCAATTTTTACGGTTTTCGACAATATTTTCACTACACCCCGACATCGTAAAATCCGAATAATTCATTAGCCGCAATTCCTCAAAAAAGCTTGAAAACGCGGCGCATTTGGCAAAATATCGCACATTCAATGGACGAATTCTACGCAGACGACTTTTCCGACAATTTCAATCCCAAAGGCTGGACTGAAAAAGACTGGTTTTTGTATCTGAAAAAATCGGAGGCCGAAATCGCGCGCTTCGCTGGAATCTACACCGTCAACAGGCTGCGCGGCCGCTCCCTCGAAGAAATCTGCACAATCGCGGGCTGGCCGCTCCCGAAGTACGGCGAAAGCCTCGACGAGTCCGAGGAGATGGACGCCGAATTTTCCGAAGAGCCGTGGACGCTCCTCAACCACCCAATCTACATCATCACGCGCGGCCTCCTCAAATGCCTGCGCGAGCACTTCGGCAGGGTCGTGGACGAAACGCAAATCTCGCCGACGCTCGTCTGGGACATTTCAAAAATCCTCACCGAAGCCGAAACTTTCATGGCTCTCGCCGCAAATTCGACCGACCTCGCCGAAGACCTCCTCGCCCGCTGCAACTACAAAATGTCGGCGGTAAAGCTCAACGAAATCATGGCGAAAATGGGCGAAATTCCGGAGCCGAAATCGGAGCAGGGACGCGAGAGAATCAGGAGAATAGGCAACATAATTTTCGACCTCCGCGAAGTCTGCCTGAACATGGCCGAAACCTCCGCGGTCGGCAACAAGTAATTTTATGAAAACAACCGCAACGACCTCCATTCTGCTCGCCGCGGCGATTTGCGCCCACGCCGAAATCTCCACAATGGCGGGCTTCGCCGACGTCCGCGAAGCCGCCGTCTGGGCGCGTTTCGACACGCCCGCCGCAAACGCTTCGGCGCAATTCTTCGAATCGAAAAATCCCGAAAAAAAGTTCGACGCGAAAATCCTGCCGATTGGCGGTGCGCAGAACCCCGCGGTCGCGAAAATCGCGCTTGAAGGGCTGTCCCCCTCGACGGAGTACACTTATGTTGTCTCCGACGGCAAAAGCTCTTCGGCGGGAAAAATCGCCACAGCTCCCGACTACAAGGGACGCACGCCCCCGCCCGACTTCTCTTTTGTCGTGCTCGGAGCAAACCACGTCAACGATCCCAAGTTCGACGAGCCTTTCAGAACCCCCGGCGGCGATTTCGAAATTCTCGACGCCGCGAAGAACAAGTCGCCCGCGTTCGCGCTTTGGGTAGGCGCGCAGAACGTTTACAGGCATGCCGACTCCGCCTCGCGCTTTGCCATGGCGTCGCGGCTTGCCGATTTCCGCGCGTTCAAGCCCGCCCGCGCCCTGCTGAACTCGCAGGCGAACTACGGCGTTTTAGGCGCGAACACGCTTGCCGACTCCTCCGTTGCGGGCGCGAAAAACCACATCGACGTTTTCGGCGAATTTTGGTGCAACCCGCAAGCCGCCGAAAGCTCCTCCCGCGCGTACTCGTTCTCCTATGCCGACGCCGACTTCTTCGTTCTCGACGACTTCTCGAACAGTTCGAACCTCGACTACAAAAACGACCGCCCCGTAAGGCTCGGCGACGCGCAGATGCGCTGGCTTTTCTCCGCCCTGCTCAACTCCAAGGCGACTTTCAAATTCATTGTGATGAACACACCTGTCGCAAACCCCGTGGAAAGCCCCGAAAATTTCACGTTTGCGAGCCGCGAGCGCAACGCCCTCTTGGCGTTCCTCTCCGACAAGAAGATAGAGGGTGTCATCGTGCTTTCCGCAAAAAAAGGTTATGCCGAAATCACGCGTTTCATTCGCGCTGGCGCGTACCCTGTTTTCGAGCTTTCCGCCGGCCCGCTAACCGACCGCCCCGCCAAGGAAATTACCGAGATGAACTATTTCAGGGTCCCCGGAAGTTCCGTTAAAGCCCGCTCCTTTGCTCAGGTGAAAATTGAAGGCGCCGAGAACAACCGCGCCGCAACCCTCTCTTTCTTCGACTCCAAAGGCGAGCGTCTCTTCGAAACCACTATAAAGCATTCCGACCTCAAAAAATTCGACTGACGCGAGCCGCGTCGGGCGCGAGCCGCGCCGGTCGGGTCTCGGGGGCTTCGCCCCCAGGGGTGGATTTCGCTTTGCAAAATTCTCCACCCGCTCCCCGCAAGGCTGGGCGCAAGGTGCACCAGTCGTCGGAACTTCGTTCCTCGTAGTGATTAAGCGGCGCGGGTATACCCGCGCCTTTTCTGTATTAGTCCGTATTGGCTTCGCCAATTACTGGCGTTGAAAAATCTTTTTGGTTTGCGAGAAACAAATTAAAATAGACGCGCTTTGCGCGGATAAAAATAAAAAAGCGGAAATCCCAAAACACAGATTCTCCGCTTACCAATCAACCCAGCTTTTCTCCCAGCGCATTCTAAAAATCTTCCGCGCCGTGCGCTCATTTGTTAGGGGCGTCAAAATGCCCCTATAAGAGTGGCTTTGCGAGTGGCTCAGGGTGCGTGGCGTACTGACGTACGCGAGCAGTCTGAGACACTCGCGAAACGCTCTATTTAACTTTTCTCCCAGCACAACTTAAAATCTTCCGCGCCATGCGCTCACTTGTTAGGCGCGTCAAAGTGCCAGTATAAGGGCGGCTTTGCGAGTGGCTCAGGGTGCGTGGCGTACTAACGTACGCGAGCAGTCTGAGACACTCGCGAAACGCTCTATTTAACTTTTCTCCCAGCACAACTTAAAATCTTCCGCGCCATGCGCTCATTTGTTAGGCGCGTCAAAGTGCCAGTATAAGGGCGGCTTTGCGCACGGCACAGGGCGCGTAGCATACTTGGCGTATGTAAGCGGTCTGGGACGTGCGCGAAACGCCCTTAGACTGGTGCTTTCACGCGCCGTCAGAGCCAGTTGCAATCCCGCCACAGCAGTGATTTCGCGAGGGAACGCGCATAGAACGGCCCTCTGTAAATCATTCCCGTATAGATTTGAACAAGACTTGCCCCCGCGTTCATCATGCGTCCCGCCCTGTCGGCGTTGGTAATGCCGCCCACGCCGATAATCGGCAGTTTTCCGTCGGTCGCCTGCGAGATGTATTTCACGATTTCGAGCGACTTCTCGAAAAGCGGCGCGCCGCTCATGCCGCCGTTCTTTTCCATTTGCGGGTAGGCGTCGCGGTTGATTGTCGTGTTCGTGGCGCAAATGCCGTCGAGCTTCAACTCGAAGAGCACGGAGAGGATTGAGTCGATTTCCGCAAAGGTCAAATCGGGCGCGATTTTCAGAATTATCGGGATTCGCGGAACGCCGAGTTTTTTGGAACGGTCTATGTTCGCCGAATTTACCGTGCCCAAGAGGTTGGGCAGAAATTCCCTGCCCTGCAATTTGCGGAGTTCGGGAGTGTTCGGGCTGCTGACGTTGATTACAAAGAAGTCGGCATAGTCGGCAAGGGCGTTGAAGCTGAAAAGGTAGTCTTCCGCCGCCTCTTCGAGGGGGGTGATTTTCGACTTCCCGATATTTACGCCGAGCGGGCATTTTTTCGTCAGCGAGCGGTTGCCGTCGAGAACCGATGCGAGCCTTTTGGAGATTTCCTCCGCGCCGTCGTTCGGAAATCCGCACGAGTTTACGACCGCCTCGGCGAAGGGGTAGCGGAACATGCGCGGCTTGGGGTTCCCCGCCTGTTTGAGTTTCGAGACCGTGCCGATTTCGACGTGTCCGAAGCCGAATGCGGGCGCGGCGCGCCAGACGTACGCGTCTTTGTCGAAGCCCGCGGCAAGCCCGACGCGGTTGGGAAATTCAAGCCCGAAAACCTTTACGGGTTTTTGCGTTTTGACGAGGTTGAGGTATTCCATCGCCATTCTCAGCGGGGGAACTGCGGAGACAACCTGCATGGCTTTGAGTGCCATATCGTGGGCAAATTCGGGATTCTGCGAAAACAGAATCGGCCTCATGATTTTTTCGTAAAAAACGTCCATAGTAAAAAAAATACGACTACGTTTTAGTTCGGCTCAAAATTTTCGCAAGCAATATCGGCGGCAAAAAAAACGCGCCGACGCCCCGCGCCTATATTCTTGACCTCCCCCGTCCGCGCGGAATATAAAAAGACGAAAAATCGACGCATTGAAACAGGCAGAAAACAGAAACGGAAACGCAGCCCCGACGCGCGGCGGAAGGAGCGCGGCATGCTGAAACTCGTGGTTGTAGGCAAAGTGAAAAACCGCGCGCTTGCGGAAATCTGCGCCGACTTCGCCGACAGGCTCAAACGCTTCGGCGGAATCGAAATTGCGGAGTTAAAAGACTCGACACCGGAGCGCGAATGTGAAAAAATCTTGGAATCCTTGAAAAATTTTCGTGGAAAAGTCTATGTAATGTCGGAAGAGGGAAAAACGTTCACGTCGCGCGGCTTTTCGAAACGGCTTGAAGACGACGAGCTGGCGGGCGGAAGCGCGTTCGTAATCGGCAGCGCGTACGGGCTTGCCGACGAGGTGAAAAAACGCGCCGACGTGCTGATGTCGATGTCGCCGATGACGTTCACGCACGAATTCGCGCGGGCGATTCTTCTCGAACAAATTTACAGGGCAAAAACAATCACGGCAAAAACGGGATACCACCACTAAAATGAAAAAAATACTTTCGATAATTTCGGCATGCGCCGCGTTGCAGGCGGCGTTTGCGGCAACCCCGACGGGCTTTGCGCTCGAAGACGTCGGCGAAACGAAGGGCGGCGGGGCGAAGTTCCTCGACGCATACGCGGTTCTCTGGAAAGCCGACGACGCCGACGCGGTCAAAGCCGCGGCAAAGGCGTGCCTCGACGCGCCCGCGGTCTCTAAGCAAAAGGACGCCGCCCGCGCCGCAAAATTCCTGAAAGCCTCGCGCCTTGCAAAGGCGGACTTCGACAGCGCGGCGGTCGCCGTCGCGGGGAAGCTCCGCATTCTCGTTTTCGCGATGCCGAAAGGCTCGCGCCTCCGCGCGGGAATGAACGTAATGGTTTTCGAGAAATCCGCCGACGGCAAATACCTCTGGAACGCGTCGTTCAACGACCCGCTTCTCGCCCTGCTCGGCACGTCCGACTTCGCCAACGCGCGGGAAATCAAGCCCGCCGCGCTTTCCGAAAAGGACGCCAAGACGCTCGAAAAGTTGGAGGCGAAAAAGCTGCCGTTTCTGCAATTCAAAAACGGCGCGCTGCTTTCAATGGACGAAGCCGACGGCGTAAACGAAACGGCGGAGGCAAAATTCTACCACAACGCGCAGGACGTGTTCTACTCTTGGAAGCTCGACGAATACGGAAATTTCATGACGCCCGCAAGCCGCGCAAAATTCGAGTCGCAATTCAAGAGCATGCCCGAAGCCGAACGCAGGGCGACGCTCGGCGAATACTTCAAGTGGGGCAAGAAATACCGCAAAATCATGGACGCCGGCGCGCTGAAACTCGTGCTGTTCTCGCGCCACAAGGAGGGAGCCGCGCCCTACAACGACATCGCGTACCTGCGCAAATCGGCGGACGGGAAGCTCGCAATAGAACGCTTCGGCGCGGACAAAACGCCCCTCGACTTTTTCCTCTCTAAATACATCTACCCTAACGGCCGCGATTACGCCGCGGAAATAGCGAAAAAATATTAGAAGAAAACGAAATGTACACACCTCCATCTGACAGAATCAGGGGCGGGCGCGTGAACTTCATGGCGACCTGCCTGTGCGATTCGATTTTCGCCGACGCCGCGCAATGCGCGGTTTCGGTTCTCCGAAAATTCGGTGCGGAAGTCGAACTCCCGAAAAACCAGACTTGCTGCGGACAGCCCGCCTTCAACAGCGGCGACTTCGCAAGCGCGCGCAAGGTAATTGCAAGCACAATCAGGGCGTTTTCCGAAAACGACTACCCGATTGTAGTGCCCAGCGCGTCGTGCGCGGCAATGCTGTTCCACTCGGCGAAAATCGCCTTCCGCGACGAACCGCAGGCGGAGCGCGACGCGGTAGACGCCTTCGCGAAACGCGTGTGGGAATTTTGCGACTACCTCGTAAACGCGCTCGGCGTCGAAAAAATCGGCGGACATCTCGACGCGAAAATCGCGTTGCACAATTCGTGCCACGGGCGCGGCAGCGGCACGCCCGCCGCGCTCCGCAAGCTGCTTGAATCGATAGACGGGGTGAAAATTCTCGACTTCGAAAATTCCGACTCATGCTGCGGATTCGGCGGAACGTTCTCCGTGGTGTTCCCGCAAATTTCGTCCGAAATGGGGCTTGCGAAAGTGCGGGCAATCGGCGCGGCAAATCCCGACCTCGTGGTGGCGGCGGATACGTCGTGCCTGCTCCATCAAAAGGGAATCGCCGACAGAAACAACATCAAATACCCCGCCCGACACGCGGCGCAGGTCTTTGTACAGGCGATGGGAGGAAACGAATAATGGCCCTCCAACCCATAGACAAATTCTGCGAAACGCTCGACCCGGTGGTCAAAAACGCGGTGATGCTTGCAAGCGTGGGAAGCACGGTCGCGAGGGAGAAAATCCTCAACGCGGCGTACCCCGAAGAGGGCAAAACAGAATATCTGCGCGAGCTTGCAAACAAAATAAAGTCGCTCAAGCCCTCCGAAAATCTCGAAAAGGCGGTGGCGTCGCTCGAAGCAAACGGCGTCAAAGTGCTCTTCGCAAAAGACGCGGAGGAGGCGCGAAACATTATCCTCGGCATTCTCAGGGAAAAGAACGCAAAGAACGTCGTCAAAGTGAAATCAATGACGACGGAGGAAATCGAACTCAATGCGTTCCTTGAAAAGAACGGCGTGGAGGCGGTCGAAACCGACCTCGGCGAGCTGATTATCCAAATCGACGGCGAAAGACCCTCGCACATCGTAAAGCCCGCAATCCACAGACGGCGCGACGACATCGCAAAGTCTTTCGAAAAACACAACATCGCCCCCTACGACGACGAGCCGACACACATCACGCTCAACGCCAGAAAATACCTCCGCAAAAAATATTTCAATGCGGACGTCGTCATAAGCGGCGCAAACTACGTCCTCGCAAAAGAGGGCGCGATTGTGCTTGCAACAAACGAAGGCAATTCAAGATTCTCGATGGCGGGAGCAAAAACGCATATTGCAATAGCGGGCTTCGAAAAGGTTATACCGTCGGCGCGGGAACTCTCGGTGTTCCTCAACCTGCTCGCAAGGAGCGCGACGGGACAGCATAGCACGGTGTATACCGACTTCGTCGCGGGCGCGGGCAGCGCGAAAAACAGCCCGTCCGAAATGTACGTCGTGTTCCTCGACAACGGCAGAAGCAAAATCCTCGGAAGCGAATTCGCCGACATTCTCAAATGCATGCGCTGCGGCGCGTGCATGAACCGCTGCCCCGTGTTCAGACTCGTCGGCGGACACGCATACCGCGCAGTCTACCCGGGGCCGCTGGGAATCGTGCTTTCGCCGCTGCTTGCAAAAGACCCGTCGAAATACGCAGACCTCCCCAAAGCGTGCTCGCTCTGCGGCGCATGCGCGGACGTCTGCCCCGCGAAAATCCCCCTGCCCGACCTCATTCTGAAAATGCGCGACAAAATGAAGCGCGAAAAGATGAAAGTGGCAAACGACATCAACTTCAAGGGCTGGGCGGTGCTGGCGTCGTCGCCGAAACTGTGGCGGACGGTCATGCCGCTCAACAAACTCGCCAACCTGATTCCGCTCGATTTGTTCAAGGTCGGGCCGCTCGGCAGGTGGCTTAAAACACGCACTCTCCCGAAATTCAAGGGAGGCAATTTCAGAAAATGGTTCTCTAAAAATGGATAAAAACGCTTTTATAAACACGGTAAAAGACGCGGAAAAATCGCGCCCGAAAGCCGAACTTCCCAAGTTTTCGAAGGAGGACACGGTGTCGAACCCCGCAATCGCGGGAACGCCGAAAGAGGCGTTTGTGCGGAACTTTCTGGCAAGCCACGGAAACGTGGTCGAAAGCGCGGAAGCGCTGGTTGCATTCCTCAAAGACAAGGGCTGTAAACGGGGAGTCGCCGACGCAAAAATCGACAATACATTCGGACTGGAAAACTTCTTCAAACTCGACAGGGAGTTCGACCGCAACAACCCCGACGAATACGACTTCGGAATCAGCAAAGCGTCGATGGCAATAGCCGAAAGCGGCGCAATAGTGCTAAAAGACAAGGATACCGCCGACAGACTCGATACAATCGCGCCGTGGATACACGTCGCAGTGCTGAAAGAAAGCGATATCGAACAAACGATATACGACGCGCTCGAAAAGACGGTGGATTGCCCCTACGCAATATACGTCGCCGCCCCGTCAAAAACGACCGACGTCGAGGGAGTGCTCGTGGAGGGCGTGCACGGCCCAGGCTGCCAAGTCTGCCTGATTGTAAAATAACAAACCACACACAAAACGGAAAGCAAAACGCTTTCCGTTTTTTTGCATATATGACCTGAAAAATAAAAAGAAGCCACCTGCACAGACACAACTCTTCACTCCGTCAGGTATCCTAAAAAAAACCAAAAATCTACCGCGCGATGAAATCGCGCACTAAAATAAATAAACCCTCGGCAATCCGCCAACTTCCCAGCGCGGTTCTGCCCAATTTACATACACACTCGCCCCAAAACTTTTCCCGCGAGGTATCCTAAAAAACAAAACCTAAAAATAAAAACCCCAGCCCCCTACTTCACTCCGTCAGGCTACCTAAAAAAACAAAAAAATCCCTGCCCGCAACTTCCTCCGTCAGGTATCCTAAAAAAAACCCAAAATCTACCGCGCGATGAAATCGCGCACTAAAATTAAAAAACCTCGGCAATCCGCAAATATCCCTGCGCGGTTCTGCGAGGTACGGTTTGCTTCCGTAGGAGAGGCACACGGAGAAAAAGGAAGGGGGCTGTACTTACGTACTGCCCCCTTTCGTTTTCGAGTATGACTCTGCTACGGAACAAACAAGTCCCGCAGGTTCGCGCTACCTACTCGCGCTACCTTGCACGCTGTTCGTAGGGTATACCTTGCTGCTCGCAGAGCGCCGCGCGGCGCGAAAGCTTTACGCGGCCCTTGTCGTCAATGCCAATGCACTTGACAATGATTTCGTCGCCAAGCTTGCAAACGTCCTCGGTCTTGTTTACGCGGAAGTCCGCCAACTCGGAGATGTGCACAAGACCCTCCTTGCCGGGGAGACATTCGACAAACGCGCCGAATTCCTTGATGGAACGCACAATGCCGCGGTATGTCTTGCCGACTTCGATTTCGCCCGTTACAAGCTCGATTTCGGAAACAGCCCTGTTCATGGAGTCCGCGCTGGTTGCGTAGACGAGAACGCGTCCGGGATTGTCGTCGTCGACGTCGATTTGCGCACCGGAAACTTCGACTATGCGGCGAATGTTCTTGCCTCCGGGGCCGATGAGCATGCCGATTTTGTCGGGGTCGATTTGAAGAGACTTGATGCGGGGCGCGGTGGGTTTCAGCTCGGCGTTCGGCTTTTCGATTTCCGCCTTCATAATGTCGAGAATCTGCATTCTGGTGTCGCGGTTGCGGTAGATTGCCTCCTTTGCGATGTCCATGGGCAGACCCTGAATTTTGAGGTCGAGTTGGAAGCCCGTGATGCCGTTCTTTGTGCCGCAGATTTTGAAGTCCATGTCGCCGAAATGGTCTTCCGCGCCGATGATGTCGGTGAGAACGACGTGCTTGAGCAGCTTGCCGTTTTCGTCGAAGCGCGTTACCAAGCCGCAGCTGATGCCAGCGACGGGGGTTTCAATCGGAACGCCCGCGTCCATGAGGCTAAGGCAGCCGCCGCAGACGGAAGCCATGGAGGTCGAACCGTTCGACTCCATGATTTCGGAAACGACGCGGATTGCGTAGGGGAATTCGTCCTCCGAGGGTAGAACGGGCAGAAGCGAGCGTTCCGCCAGCGCGCCGTGCCCGATTTCGCGGCGTCCGGGAGTGCCGAAGCGGCCCGTTTCGCCGACCGAGTAAGGCGGGAAGTTGTAGTGCAGAATGAACGACTTTTGCTTTGTGCCTCCCGTGAGTCCGTCAAGCTCCTGAAAGTCCTTGCTCGTGCCGAGGGTGGTCATGACGAGAGCCTGAGTTTCGCCGCGGGTGAAAATCGCGCTTCCGTGAACGCGGGGCAAAACGTTGGTCTTGCACCAAATGGGGCGGAGGTCGGTGTAGGAGCGGCCGTCGCAACGCTTGCCCGCGTCGAGAATGTTTTCGCGGTAGACTTCCTCTTGGAGAACTTCAAACGCCATTTTGATTTGCGCCATGTCGAATTCCTCTTCGCCGATTTTCGCCTTGACGGCTTCGGCGGTTTCGTTCATGAGCGCGTCGACGTCTGCCTGACGCTTGAGCTTGTTGTCCTGGAAGACGGCTTCGAGCAGTCTGCCGCCGACAAATTCCTTGCACATGTCGAGAATTTCGGGCTTGCAGACGATGAGCGGAAATTCCTTTTTCTGCTTGCCGCAGAGCTTTGCAAGCTCCTTTTGCGCGTCGATAATCTTCTGGATTTCCTTCTGCGCAAATTCGAGGGCTTCGACAAAGCGGTCAACGGGAATCTGTTCCGCCGAACCTTCAATCATCATCATTTCGCGCTCGTTGCCGACGTAGATGAGGTCGAGGGTAGAGTCGAGCATTTGCTCGTGCGTGGGGTTTACGACGAACTGGCCGTCGATTTCGCCGAGACGGATACAGCCGACGGGGCCGTTCCACGGAATGTCGGAAATGAGCATTGCGGCCGACGCGCCGTTTACCATGAGAATGTCGGGCTCGTTAACCATGTCGGCGGAGAGGAGCAGACCGATAACCTGAACTTCGTTCATGAAGCCCTTGGGGAAGAGCGGGCGAAGCGGACGGTCGCAAAGGCGCGAAGTGAGGATTTCCTTTTCGCTCGGACGGCCTTCGCGCTTGAAGTAGCCGCCGGGGAATTTGCCCGCCGCCGAGAAAGTTTCGCGGTAATCGACGGTAAGGGGAAAGAAGTCCTGCCCGTCGCGGAGCGCGCCTGCGGCGGTCGCGTTGACGAGGAGCGTCGTTTCTCCCAAGCTGATTGTGACGGAACCGTTCGCCTGTTTTGCGATTGTTCCCGTCGAGATTGTTATGCCGAGGTCTTTAACCTCTACGCTGTATTTCTGTTCCATTATGTATCTTTCTTATTATTGCCGCGAACGGGTCGGACGTTCAGAGCCGGCGGAGTTCAAAACGGGGAGGCCCCCCCGAAAGGCGTTAAACAAAGACGGGGCAAGCGGTAGAAACGAACTTGCCCCGTCGGATAAAAAACTTAATTTGCAAAACCGCGCAACATTATTTGCGGAGTTTGAGACGCTGGATTATGCTGTTGTAGCGGTCGAGCGAGTGCTTTTTGAGGTAGTCGAGAAGCTTTCTGCGGCGGCTCGTCATAGCGATAAGGCCGCGGCGCGAGTGGAAGTCTTTCTTGTTTGTGGCAAGGTGCGCGGTGAGGTGCGCGATGCGCGCGCTCAGAATCGCGATTTGCACTTCGCAGGAGCCCGTGTCTTTTTCGTCGAGACGGTATTCCTTGATTATCGACGCTTTGTCTACTGTATTGTGGTCTGACATATTTGTTTCTTTCTATTGTTCGCAATTTTTCGGGGGCTTGCTGTCGAAGCCCGCGTTCGCGGCACGTCGCCGAAAAACGCCGTTGAACCCTTTGTTCGAGGGAATTGCGGAACGGTTTGCGATTTGACCAACCTAAGCCCGACACTTTTAACAGAGAAAAAAATCTCCACAAAAAGCCCGAACCACCAATCAAACGCGCCCCACTCTGACGCCAATTCTCAAACAGAATGTAGATAAACTTCAGCCTGACAAGCTTTTTCTTCAAAAAAAACAGACGCAAGGCGCAAAAAAAGGAGCTTGAATAAGCCCCTTTTTTTTCGTGAAGGCGTTTTAGCGTCTTCTGCGGCAGACCGCAAAGCCCAAGGCGAGCGCGCCGAAAACCGCCGCCCATTCGGCGGGTTCGGGAATCGCTGTCGAGAGGTATTTGCCGCCGACGCCGTCAACAAGCTTCATGGCGATAATGTCGCCGTTTTTGTCGAGGAACGAGAAATTCTGCCTCTTCACTTGCGTGCCTTGGGTATACGATACGCTCAAAACGCCGTCGTCGGAAATGTCGTACGCTGTAATTGCCGAATCGGCGAGAAAAATGCTGTTGGAAACAAAGTCGTTCAAAACAACCGCTGTTGGAGCGGCGGTATCGGCAATATTTTCGTGCACATACCAGCTGGCGACGGTAAGCACTGCGGAGGAAGCAATGCTCAAATTCGCGCTGGCCGTCTTTCGAAAGTCGAGAACGAAAGTCTGCGAAACATTCAATTCGGCACGAGCCGCTCCCCCCTATTCCGAATTGTCCGCGTCCGTCCGCTCCGAACGGCGTCTACGGATTAACTACGTTTACGGGCTTTCCCGCAACCCACGCGGCAAGATTGTCGCGCGCGATTTTTATCAGACGCTTTCTGGCGGCAAACTTTGTCCACGCCGTGTGCGGCGTAATGCGGCAGTTGGGCGCGCCTATGAGCGGATTCGACGACGGCGGAGGCTCGGACGACAGCACGTCAACGCCCGCCGCGCCGATTTTCCCGCTTTTGAGGGCGTCGGCGAGAGCCTGCTCGTCGACAAGCCCGCCGCGCCCCGTGTTGATAATCCACGCGCCGTCCTTCATTTTTGCGATGTTTTCTGCGTTTATTATGCGGTCGGTGGAGGCGTTGAGCGGGCAGTTCAGGCTCACGATGTCGGATTTTCCGAAGATGTCGTCGAGGCTTGCGAACGTCGCGTTTGCGTCGGAATCGCCGACTTTAAGGCGCGGCGTGTAGGCGAGCGCGGACATGCCGAACGCCTTTGCAATCCGCGCTACGGCTTTCCCTATCGCGCCGTAGCCGATTATGCCGATTGTAAGCCCCGCAAGCTCGGTGAGGCTGCCGAGGCAGAAGAAAACGTCTTTCGAGCTTGTCCACTCGCCGCGGCAGACCGCCTGCGCGTGGAGTTCGGTCATTTCGGCAATGTTCAAGATGTGGGCGAAGACCGACTGCGCCACGCTGTCGGTGCTGTACGCGGGAATATTCGTGATGTCGATGCCGCGCTCGCGGGCGGCTTTCAAATCGACGTTGTTGTAGCCCGTGGCGAGCACGCCGACGTATTTGAGGTTCGGCAGTTTTGCAAAATGCTCCGCGTTCAGAACGACCTTGTTGGTAAGCACGGCGTCGGCGTCGGCGCAGCGTTCGAGGACGAGCGCGGGCGGGGTTCTGTCGTAGGCGGAGACTTCGGCGATGGCGTCGAGAGAATGCCAGTCGAGGTCGTCGCGCACGCTTGTGAATCCGTCGAGAATTGCAATTTTTTTAATTTTCATATCGCATTTGTTTTCGCGCATAATATAAGCAGAGAATTTGAATTTTTTGCAACAAAATGAAGTATAAATATGTAATTTGGGATTGGAACGGAACGCTGCTCGACGACGCCGCGCTCAGCACCGACATATTCAACAAAATGTGCCTGCACTTCGGAATCCCGACAATCACGCTCGACACATATCGGCGCGAATTCGGATTTCCCGTAATCAAATTCTACGAGGAGCACGGCTACGATTTCGACAAAATCGACTTCCAGAAAGTGGGGCATTTCTACGTTTCCGAATACAACAAAAGACGCTTCAAGTGCAAGCTCCACAAGGGCGCGGAGGACGCCATGCGCGCGCTCAAAGACGCGGGCTGCCGCCAGAGCATACTCTCGGCGTACGAGCGCAACTTTCTGCTGAAATGCGTGTTGCGCTTCGAGCTGGACAAATACCTCGACTGCGTGTACGGGCTGGACAACGTTCTTGCGGGGTCGAAGATAGACTTGGGGAAATCGCTGATGAAAGAGCTTGGCGCAAAGCCCGAAGAAACGATTATCGTAGGCGATACCGACCACGACAAGGCGGTCGCCGACGCGCTCGGCGCGGACTGCGCCCTCGTGTCGGTTGGGCACATTTGCGGAGAAAACCTGCGCAAGCTTGGCGCGCCCGTGTTCGACTCGCACGCGGAAGTGCTCGCCCGCATTCTGTCGGCAAAATAACGCCAGAAACGGGGACGCAACGCCCGACGCGAAATCCGCGGACACGCGCCGACTCCCGCCGCCGATAAATTCCCAAGCGCGGGCAAAGGCGAAGCGTGCCGCACGGAAAACGTCAGGCGTAAAACGCGCTCTCCGCAAAACCTTTCGACGCCCTATCCGACGCGTTCCCGAAGCTACTTTTCGCCGTCAAGCTTGCGGTCGAAATCCGCCTTCGAAATTCCCGTGATTTTCTCGAACACGGCATAGTCGAAATTCGGAAGTTGGAGGGTTTTTGCGATGTCGGCGGGCGCGGCGGATTCGAACGAATCGCGCGGATTTGGCGAATTAAGCCATTTCGGCAGGACGACCTGCGGGGCTTTGAGGTTTTCCACGGGCTTGTCGAACATGTAAAGCGGAGCGTCGCGCGTGTTGAAAAAACCCGCGTTGTAGCTGCCCAAATTCCATTTGCCCGAATTGCGGTTGCCCGCGTTGAAGCTTCCCGAATTTGCGTTCCCCTTATTATAGTGCCCCGAATTGTAGCTGCCGACGTTGCCGTCGCCCGTGTTCGAGTGCCCAATGTTCAGGCTGCCGACGTTCGCGCTGCCGACGTTTTTGTCGCCGACGTTGTCGATGCCCGTGTTGTTGTCGCCCGTGTTGAAGTCGCCCGAATTTAGTTTGCCGGTGTTGCGCTTGCCCAAGTTGCGCTCGCCCGTGTTGAAAGAGCCGATGTTGCGTTCGCCCGTATTCGACTCTCCCAAATTGAAATTTGCGTCGCGCAGAAGCGGCAGAAGCTCTTCGGTGGCGTCGCGCAGAAGGCGGATTCTGCGGCAGCAAATCTGGTCCTCCACGGCGTAGCGGCCCGAGGCGTCCGCGCCGTCTATTTCGACCTCGTAAATCCTCGCGCCCTCCGAATACCACATGTTCCAGTACTTCGACACATAGTAGCCGTCGGACGACATTTTCGCGGAGTCGATTTCGGGAAGCCACGCCCCCGCCTTGCCGTCCTTTGGCAGAAACGGAGTGTAGTCGAAAAGCGTGCACGGCGAAAGCCCTTTTCCGCCCAAAACCTTGTAATATTTGCCGTCCATAAAAAAGAATGGCGAAGTCTTTAAAAAAAAGCTTCAAAAGTCGAAATAAAAATCCATTATAAGAGCCGATTATGATACCCGACATTTTGGCAGAACGCTACGCGTCAAAGGCAATCAAGGACATTTGGAGCGCGGAAGGCAAAATTTTACTCGAACGCAATCTGTGGATTGCGGTCATGAAAGCGCAGAAGGAACTCGGTCTCGAC
This sequence comes from Opitutia bacterium KCR 482, assembly GCA_029269845.2. NCBI lineage: Bacteria > Pseudomonadati > Verrucomicrobiota > Opitutia > Opitutia bacterium KCR 482. The sequence continues at coordinate 2,075,840 of CP149973.1, read as the reverse complement.
ATTCCGCAGGAGGCTATCGACGCCTACGAAAGGGTCAAAACAAATATCCGCGTCGACGAAATCAACAAGCGCGAGAAAATCACGCGGCACGACGTCAAGGCGCGAATCGAGGAATTTTGCGAGCTTGCGGGCTACGAGCATATCCACAAGGGAATGACCAGCCGCGACCTCACCGAATGCGTGGAACAGCTGCAAATTTACGAATCGCTGAAAATAGTGCGCACAAAGGCGGTAGCCGCGCTCTACCTGCTTTCGAAAACCGCCCGCAAACACAAGGCGACGGTGCTGGCGGCGCGAACCCACAACGTCATAGCCCAGCTTACGACTTTCGGAAAACGCCTCGCCGAATTCGGAGAGGACACCCTCAGGGCAATACAAAACATCGACGCGCTCATCGACAGCTACCCCGTCCGCGGGCTTAAAGGCGCGGTCGGCACGCAGCTCGACCAGCTTACGCTCTTTGACGGCGACGCGTCGAAAGCCCTCGCGCTCGACGAAAAAATCAGAAAGCACCTCGGAATAAACCACTGCATCGGCGCGACGGGGCAGGTCTACCCCCGCACGCTCGACTTCGAATGCGTCTCGCGCCTCTACCAGCTCGGCTCTGGGGCGTCGTCTTTCGCGAAAACGCTGAGAATCATGGCGGGCGCGGAACTGGCGAGCGAGGGCTTCGCAAAGGGGCAGACAGGCTCTTCGGCAATGCCGCACAAAATGAACTCGCGCAGCTGCGAGCGCATAAACGGCTTCCACGTAATTCTGCGCGGCTTCATGGAAATGGCGGCGTCGCTTTCGGGCGACCAGTGGAACGAGGGCGACGTGTCGTGCTCGGTGGTGCGCAGAGTCGCCCTGCCCGACTCGTTCTTCGCAATCGACGGGCTGCTCGAAACTTTCATCACGGTGCTCAACCAGATGGTGGTAAACACGGCGGTCATCGCCGCGGAATGCCGCAAATACATGCCCTTCCTGCTGACGACAACCATCATGATGAACGCCGTCAAAAAGGGATTGGGACGCGAAGACGCCCACGAGATTATCAAGGAACACGCGGTGGCTACTGCAAACGACCTCCGCGCGGGCAAAATCGCCGAAAACGACCTGCTAAAACGCCTTGCGGAAGACCCCCGCATGCCGCTCGACGCCGCGGAACTCGCAGAAATCGAGAGGGTCGGAAGCGCGGCGACGGGCATGGCGGAAGTCCAAACGGAGGATTTCTGCGACCGCGCCGACAGCCTCGCCGACAAATATCCCGAAGCGAAGTCGTACGCGCCCGCCCCGATTCTCTGAGGACATGTTCAAACTTCTGAAAACTTCGGACAAGTCGCGCGCCCGCCGCGCGACGCTCGCGACAGCCCACGGCGACGTACAGACGCCCGTGTTCATGGCGGTCGGCACGCAGGCTACGGTGAAGTCGCTCACGCCGCAACAGGTGGAGGAGACGGGGGCGCAGATAATTCTCGGCAACACATACCACCTGAATATCCGCCCGACCTCCGAACTCATAGCGCGCTTCGGGGGGCTTCACGAATTCATGAAGTGGCGCAAGCCCATTCTTACAGACAGCGGCGGATTTCAGGCGTTCAGCCTCTCGAAGCTCAGAAAAATCACGGAGGAGGGAATTTCGTTCAACTCGCACCTCGACGGCAAAAAGCTCTTCATCTCGCCCGAATCGTGCATGGGAATTCAGCGCAATTTGGGCTCGGACATCTGCATGGTGCTCGACGAGTGCATACCCTACCCCTGCGAGCGACGCACCTGCGTGAAGTCGGTGGAGCGCACAATACGCTGGGCGAAAAGGTGCAGGGACGAATACGAAAGGCTCGGAATGCCCGCCGACGGAATACTGTCGTTTGCAATCGCGCAGGGCGGCTGCTACGACGACATTCGCGCCGACTGCTCGAAGCGCATTGCCGAGCTTGATTTTCCCGGCTACGCAATCGGCGGGGTGTCGGTCGGCGAACCCGAACCCGCAATGCTCGAACAGGTGGACGTCTGCGCCCAAAACCTGCCCGCCGAAAAGCCGCGCTACGTCATGGGCGTAGGCACGCCGCCGCAAATCCTCAAAATGATTGCCCTCGGCGCGGACATGTTCGACTGCGTAATGCCCACAAGGCTAGCCCGCCACGCGTGCGCGTTCACGCTCGACGGCGAAATAAACCTCAAAAACGCGCGTTTCGCGGAAGACCCGTCGCCGCTCGACCCAGAAATAGACAGCTACGCGTCGCATTTTTCGCGCGCGTACATAAGGCATTTGGTGAAGGCGAACGAAATGCTCGCATGCACGCTCGTTTCGATACACAACATAAGATTTTTCCAAATACTCACCGAGCAGGCCCGCAAACACATCGAAAACGGCGACTTCGAAGAGTGGAGCGCGGCATGGATTGCGCGATACGAAAGGGAAAGCAAAAAATGAACATCACGCTGATGAAAGAGTTTGACCGCGCCGCGCTCGCGGGGGTCGATTTCGAATTCTCGTACGCGGACACATACGCCCGCATTATCAAGGCGCGGGACGCCCTGCCGCACGCCGACGGCGAGCGGAAAATAGCGGTGTTTGCGGAAAACTCGCCGCAGTGGGTGTTCGCGCTCTACGGAGCGTGGCTCGACGGCGCGACGGTCGTTCCAATCGACGCCAAGTCGAACGCGGAGGAAGTTGCGTTCATCTTGTCGGACGCGGAGCCCGACGCCGTCTGCGTCGGGCGCGAAAACCTCGACACCGCGCGGGAGGCTGTCGAAAAATCGGGGAACCGCGCAAAAATCGTCGTGCTTGAAGACCTCTTCGAGGGAGAGCTTCCCAAGCCCGAATCGCGCAACTGGAAAATCGAGCGCGACTCCGACGCCCTCGCGCTGATTGTCTACACGTCGGGCACGACGGGCAACCCCAAGGGCGTAATGCTCACATTCGGCAACATGTACGCCAACATGAGAGCCGTCTACGACGCCCGATACTATTTCGACGGAATACGCGTGCTCGCGCTCCTGCCGTTCCACCACATTCTGCCGCTCATGGGCACGCTCGTAATGCCGCTTTCGATAGGCGGCAGGCTGTCTTTCCCGAAATCGCTCTCGCCCTCCGACATCGGCGAGGTGCTTCAAAAATATCCCGTAGACATGATTATCAGCGTGCCGCGCTTCTACGAGCTTTTGCACGCAAACATCATGGCGAAAATCAGGCAGTCGAAAATTGCGTCGGCGCTTTTCAACGCGGCGAAGCTCGCAAACAGCCCCAAACTTTCGCGCCTGCTCTTCGGGGCGATTCAAAAGAAATTCGGCGGAGAGGTAAAATTCTGGATTTCGGGAGGCGCGGCTCTCGACAAGCGCATTTGGCGCGACCTCGACGTGCTTGGCTTCGGTATCCGCGAAGGCTACGGAATGACCGAATGCGCCCCCATTATCGCATTCCCGCGAATCGGCAGAATCAGGGTAGGCTCGCCGGGGGAGGCGTTGCCCGGAATCGAAATCAGGATTGTCGAGGGCGAGATTATCGTGCGCGGCGACAATGTAACGCGGGGCTACTACAAACGCCCCGAAGAGACGGCGGAATCAATCAAAAACGGCTGGCTCTACACGGGAGACCTCGGATACCTCGACGAAAACGGATACCTTTTCATCACGGGTCGCCGCAAGGAAATCATAGTGCTTCCCAACGGCAAAAACATCAACCCCTCCGAAATGGAAACGCAACTCAAACGCCAAAGCGGCGACGAGCTTCTCGAAGCGGGAATCCTCATGTACGACAACATGTTGCAGGCGGTAATCAGAGTGTCGCCCGAAATGATTTCCGCAATGGGGAAGGAGGGCGCGGAGGAACACGTCCGCAACGACTTTATCCTGCCCTACAACCGCGCGACGGCGTCGTACAAGCGCATCATAAAATTCGTGCTGACAACAGACGAGCTTCCGCGCACGCGCGTGGGCAAGCTCAAACGCCACCTGTTGCCGACATACATCGAAAGCCGAAACCTCGCCGAGCCGCAAACCGCGCGCCCGGAGCCGGACTCCGAAACATACCGCGAGCTTAAATGCGTCCTCGCCGACCAAATCTCCCTGCCCGTGCGCCCCGACGCCCACATGGAAATGGACTTGGGGCTGGATTCTCTCGGAAAAATCGCAATCCAGTGCTACGTCAAGGAAAACTACGGCGTTGAGGTCGGCGAGCGCGACTTCGAAAAGCACCCGTCCCTGCGCGAGTTCGCAAAACTCGTCGACGACAACCGCGACAATTCGTTCGAGAACCAGTCGAAAAACATAACGTGGTCGGACATAATCAAAAGCGAGCCGTTCCCGACGCTCCCCAAGCCCAACTTCTTCCACTTCCTGTCAATCGACATTTTCAGGACTTTCGCGCGGCTCTTCTACAAAGTGTCGTTCGAGGGGCTCGAAAACATCGCGACCGACAAGCCCGTAATCATAGCCCCCAACCACCAGAGCTATCTCGACGGGCTTTTTGTCGTGCTGCCGTTCTCGAAAACGCAAATCTACAAAACCTACTTCTTCGCGAAAGTCCGCAACATTATAAAAAGCGGCTGGATAAAGAACTACGCCAACCGCAGCAACGTAATTGTGATGGACATCAACGACAACGTGATTGAGGCGGTGCGCAAGCTCGCCGAGGCGGTGCGCGAGGGCAACAGAATTGTGGTATTCCCCGAAGGCACGCGCACGAAAGACGGCGCAGTTGCGGAGTTCAAACAGACTTTCGCGATTATCGCAAAGGAAATGGGAGTGGCGGTCGTGCCTGTGGCGATTACGGGCGCGTTCGAAGCGGTGAAATCGAACGCAACGCTCCCGACTTTCGGCGCAAAAATAGGAGTCCGCTACCTGCCGCCAATGACCGCAAACGAAGGCGAGCCCTACGCCGACTTCGCCGCGCGGGTCAAGACGGAGGTAGAAAACGCCTGCAAGCGGGGGAAATAGGACATGGAAAGGACAATCGCATTTTGCAGGCAAAACGGCTCGCAAGTCTACGTCTACAACGAAAAGAACGCGCTGCTGTTCACGAAAATCGGCACGCTCGTAGGCTACACGTCGGCGACGGTTTCCGTGAAAAGAGGCATGCGCACATACGTCTACGACGCCCGCGGCTCGCTCAAATTTTCGAGGGCATAAACTGCGGCGCAAGCCGCGCAAAAAAACGCCGCATTCGCAAACAGCGGGCGCGGCGTTTTTTGTTTTGCGGAAAATCAGAGCAGTTTGATTTTCAGGTCGGCTAGCATTTCCTCCGTAATTGCGTCAGCCTCTTTTATAGTGCCGCGCCGCGCGAGCAAAACGCCCATTCTGCGGTGTCCGTCAACGCTCGGCTTGCCGAAAAGGCGCATGTCGGTAAGCGGGCGCGAAAGAACCTTTTCCAAGCCCGAATATTCAAGCATGTCCGACTTTCCCTCCACGACGACCGCCCTGCTTGCCGACGCCCCGTAGTTTTCGATTTTCGCAATCGGAATGCCCAAAATTGCGCGGGCGTGCAACGCGAACTGCGAAAAGTTTTGCGAAATCATCGTGACCATGCCCGTGTCGTGCGGGCGCGGCGAGACTTCGCTGAACAGAACTTCGTCGCCCCTGACGAACATCTCGACGCCGAAAATTCCGTATCCGCCGAGCGCGTCGGTAATTTTCTTTGCGCATTCCCGCGCGGCTTCGAGAGCCTTTTGCGACATCGGGTACGGCTGCCAGCTCTGGCGGTAGTCGCCGTCAACCTGCCTGTGCCCTATCGGCTCGCAGAACGAAGTTCCGCCGCTGTGGCGTACGGTAAGCAGAGTAATTTCGTAGTCGAAATCCACAAAGCCCTCGACAATCACGCGCCCGCCGCCCGCGCGGCCGCCCGACTGAGAATACTCCCACGCGTGCCCGACGTCCGCCGCCGAGCGCACAACGCTCTGCCCGTGCCCCGACGAGCTCATGATGGGCTTCACAACGCAGGGCATGCCGATTTTTTCCAACGCGGCGTCGAACTCCGCGCGTGTGGAGGCGAACGCGTAAGGCGACGTTTTCAGCCCGACTGTTTCGGCGGCGAGCGTGCGTATGCCCTCGCGGTTCATTGTGAGGTTGACCGCCCTGGCGGTCGGCACGACATTGAATCCGCGGGCTTCGAGTTCGAGCAGTTTGGAGGTAGCAATCGCCTCGACTTCGGGAATGATGTAGTCGGGCTTTTCGGAAAGGACGAGTTTTTCGAGCGCGTCGGCGTCGAGCATTGAAATCACATGCGAGCGGTCGGCGACCTGCATTGCGGGGGCGTCGGCGTACCTGTCTACGGCTATGACCTCCACGCCGAGGCGTTTCAGCTCAATCGCCACCTCCCTGCCCAATTCGCCGCTGCCGAGCAGCATTGCCTTTGTGGAATTGGATTTGTACGGCGTTCCGATTTTCGTCATGATAATTCTCCTTTGTTTTTATTTGCGAATGATAAAACCGCGTTTTCGACCTGCGCGACCGAAACCCCGCGCACGTCTCCGCCGCCCTGCAAGGGGCAGCCGTCGGGCACGATTTCGACATGCGGGGCGTCGAATGCAAAGCCGTTTCTTAGCGGGTTTGTCGCGCCGTAAATCGCGACGGTTTCAAGACCGAGGGCGTTTGCGATGTGAAGCTCGTTGCAGTCGGTGCCGACGGCAAGCGTGCATTCGGCGATTTTTTCGACGCTCGCGGCGGTGTCGAGCTTCCCCGCGAAGTTTTCGATTTCGGCGAACTCGGCGCATTTCGCGATTTCGAACGCCGTGCGCGAGTCGGACTCTCCGCCGAATACTGCGAACTTCGCGTCGGGAAGCTTAGCCGAAAGCGACTTCACAAGAGCGCACCATTTTTCCGAACTCCACGCATGCCCGCCCTCTCCGCCGCACAGCACGGCAATCCGCAAACCGCCCGACTTCGGTTTTCCGAACGGATCGAGCGGGGAATAGTCAGGCTCGCCGCGAAGCCCGAACTTCCGCATGAACGCGAGGTATTCGAGCGCGACGTGCTCTGCCGACTGCGCGGCGTCGGGCGAATAGACGCCTTTCATGAAAAATCTGCGGCGCGACGAGCGCAACGCCAGACGGAAGTCTGCCCGCATGAGCAAAGACTGGAAGTCGTCTGCAAAGGAGTCGGGGAAGACGAGGTGGACATCGGGATAGCGTTCGTAGAGGCGGCGGAACGCGCGGGCGCGGGCGAAAAATCCGTCGGCGCGGTCGGGCACGGAAATCACTTCGTCGGCAACGCCCATGAGCCGCACGAGAACCGCGTACTTGTTTTGCACAAGCAGCGAAACCGCAGCGTCGGGGCGCGACTTCCTAAGCTGGCGCACGAGCGGCAAAAGCGCAAGCGTGTTGCGGAAGGAGTCGGGCGGAGTTATGAAAATGCGCGTGTTGCGCGGAAGCTCGGCACGCCCCGCGAGTTTCAGCGCGATGTCGAGCGTTTCGCCACCAAGCTCCAAGCCGAGCGCGTGCATGGCGGGGCGCGTAGACCACTGCCAGCGGCGGTGCAGCCAAAGCCAGTCGTACCGCGCGACGGGGTCGGAGCGGAGTTTTTCGGTAAGCCACGCGTCGCCCTCGGCGGTAATCTCCTCCTTGGTTTTGCCCTTGAAATAAACGCCGTCTATGCGCGACCTCCAAAAGCCCGTGCGGGTTGCCCAAAACGCGGCGCAGTCCGCCTTTCCGCTCTCTACGAGAATACCCGGAAGTTCGGTCGTCGTGCAGATTCTGTCGAGCAGAAGCGAACGCGCCCCGTGGTAAGTTTTCTGGTCGAAAAGCACCGCCACGCAGCCCTCCGCGCGGAGGAATTTCACGGCGGCAAAAAGCCCTTTCTTGCGCGAGAGAAGCTCAACCCCGAACCGCTGGCGGCTCGACTTCACCCAGCTTTCGAGCGCGGGGCTGTCGAAGGGGCGGTAGAAAACGCCAGTCGGCGGAGTCTTTTTGCCGGTGAGAACGGGGAACATCGTGATGGTTTCCATCATCGCGAAATGCGGAATCATCAGAACCGTCGCGCGGTGCTTCGAGCCGAGCTTTTCAAGCTCCGACAAAACGAAGCCGCTAACGGAAATACGCGAGCGCAAGTTTTCGTTCGAAAGGTGCGGACTCGCCAGCACGAACAGAGCCATCTCGACCATTCGCCTGCAAGACTCGAACGCTATTTTCCGCCGCTCGGCGCGCGGCATGTCGGGAAACGCGTGCGATATATTCGAGTGCGCAACCCTGATTCTGCCGAAGGGGCACGAATAAATAAGCCAGCCCACGGAAACACACAGCGCGTTCGCCAACCATTCGGGCATCGCCGCAATGCCACGCCCCAAAACTGAAAGCATAAACTTCATTTTCTCCCCCCACCCTACACAATCGGGCAAAAAAAGCAAAGTAAATTACGCCGCCCGCGACGCCCGAAGCAGCCCCAGAATAAAGCGGAACCGCCGCCGCAAGAGTTTCCGCCGTAAAATATTGACATTTCGCTCCTCTTCCAACATTTGCATTATAATGACAATTTCGGAAGAAAATTCAAAGGCCGTAAATGTGCTAAAATACATATTGGCGATTCTTGTCGTGTTCATACACATACCCGCCGAGACGCGCAACGACCCCGTTTATAACGGTTTTGTCGCAAACATCACGCGGACAGCCGTCCCGTTTTTCTTTGCCATATCGGGTTTTTTCGCCGCGAACAAGCAATACGGAACTCTGCTAAAAAGCAGGTTTTTTTCGCTCGTTGCGACAATGGTGATATGGGATATCGTATGCTTCGCGCTGATATTCCCGCTGACATGCCAAAAACCCGAACTGTCGAAAACAGCCTTTTATATAAGGTGGATTTTGGGCTTTTCGACAACTCCGACAGACATGCCGCTGTGGTATCTCAGAAACCTCTTCGTTATGGTTGCAATCAGCCCGGTGATATCGCTCCTTGCCGTGCGCTTCCGAAACGCCCTAAAATGCCTAATCCTCCTCGGAATCCCAGCGTTTGTATTCGCCGACACCGCCGCAATGACGCTTCATGTCTCCCCGTGCTACTACAATATGGCGGTGCAGTCGGCGGTGTTTTTCTCGGCGGGAATGTACGCCGCGCTAAATGAAGTTCGAATTGAAACCGAAGGAAAGTTTTTGCGCGCGGCAACGGCGTGTTTCTGCATAACATGCGCAGGGTATTTCCTCGCGGAAAACGAAACAATCAAAAGCGCATTCTCTCAAACCTCGGCTTTGCTCTTCGCCGTCCCCGCATTCCGGCTCGCTAAATCAATCGGGCGAAAGATGCCGGCTGGACGCGCAAAATATCTGGCAAAACTTTCGTTGTTCATATTTGTTTCGCACTATATTTTCGCATGCGCATACTCGAAGTGGATAGAGCCGCACTGCGCGGGATTCGAGGGAAGCGCGGTATCGGTTGCGTACATTGCGTGCGTGATTGCCCTATTATCCTATGCCTACGGCTTCATTCCCGACAAGTGCAAACGCATTTTGCGGATATAGGCGTTCGGGCAAAATAAAACACCGCCTCCAAACGGCAAGCGCGGAGTCAGCGCATGCGGGCGCGAAAAAACCTCCCTCGCGGGAGGTTTTGCGTTTTGCGGAATTCGAGCCTGCAATGCTATCTTTTCATCTGCGCCGCAAGCGACGAGACGAAGTCCGCCGCTGCGTCCAACGCCGCCGCCTCGCCGCGTTCGACGTATGTCTTGTACGCCAAATCCACGAACTTGCTGCCCACAACGACAGCGTCCGCGCTCTCCGCCGCCGCGTGCGCCATTTCGGGGTTCGAGATTCCGAAGCCCGCCGCCACCGGCAAAACCGACGCCTTGCGGACTTCCGCGAGCCTTGCGGCAATGCCCTCTGGCAATGCCCCGCGCGCGCCCGTTACGCCCGCCACAGTTACGTAATAAAGGAAGCCCGCGCCCTTTTCCGAAATCTTCCGAATGCGGTCGGGCGACGACGTCGGAGCCGCGAGCGGTATGAACTCTATCCCTTTCGGCGACGCCACGGAGACGACCTCGTCGGCCTCCTCCAACGGGACGTCCACAACAAGCAGAGAGTCAATGCCCGCGGCGGCGCATTCGTCTACGGTCTTTTCGACGCCGAGCTTGAAAATCGGGTTGAAGTACGAGAACATCACGAACGGCGTTTCCACCCCGCGCGAACGCAGGCGTTTTGCGAGAGCAACAACCTTTTCGAGCGTCGCGCCGCCGTTGAGGGCGCGGCGGCTCGCCGCCTGAATCGTCTTGCCGTCCGCCATGGGGTCGGAGAACGGCACGCCGAGTTCGATAATGTCCGCGCCCGACGCGCAGATGCGTTCTATCAATTTTTCGGAAAATTCGATATTCGGGTCGCCGCAGCTTACGAATACGACGAGCGCCGCCCTGTTTTCCCTTGCGAGTTTTTCAAAAAGCTTTGAAGTCATTATTAAATCCTATTTTCTGTTAAGATACTCCATTACGGAATTCATGTCCTTGTCGCCGCGCCCGGAAAGGGAGACGACGATTACGTCGTCCTGCGAAAGCTCACGCGCGTTCCGCATCGCAAGAGCCACCGCGTGCGACGACTCCAACGCGGGGATAATTCCCTCCAAGCGGCAGAGTTTCCGGAACGCGTCGACCGCCTGTTCGTCGTCAATCGGAACGTAGCGGGCGCGCCCCGTGTCCCTCAAATGCGAGTGTTCGGGACCGACTCCGGGGTAGTCAAGCCCCGCCGACACCGAGTGCGTGTCGAGAATCTGCCCGAATTCGTCCTGCAAAAGGTAGGTCTTGTTTCCGTGGAGGACGCCGACCGTCCCCGCGCTGAGGCTCGCCGCGTGCCTGCCCGTTTCGACGCCGTCGCCCGCCGCCTCCGCTCCGTAGAGCGCGACCGACGGCTCGTCGATAAACGGCGCGAACATGCCGATTGCGTTGCTTCCGCCGCCGACGCACGCCACGACCTGCGTGGGCAGACGCCCGAATTTTTCAGCCATCTGCGCCTTCGTCTCGCGCCCGATGACGGACTGGAATTCCTTGACCATCGTCGGGTACGGGTGCGGTCCGGCCGCCGTGCCTATGACGTAGAAAGTATCGTCTACGGTCGCGACCCACTCGCGGAGAGCCTCGTTCATGGCGTCTTTTAGCGTCGCCGTTCCGTGTTCGACCTCGACCGCCACGAGCTTTGCGCCGAGCATTTTCATGCGCCCCACGTTCTGCGCCTGACGCCTTACGTCCTCCGCGCCCATGAAGACCTCGCATGGCATTCCGAAGAGCGCGGCAACCGTCGCCGTCGCCACGCCGTGCATGCCCGCGCCCGTTTCGGCGATGAGCCTGCGCTTGCCCATTCTGCGGGCGAGAAGCACCTGCCCGATTGTGTTGTTTACCTTGTGCGCGCCCGTATGGTTCAAGTCCTCGCGTTTGAGAAAAATGCGCGCGCCGCCGCAGTATTCCGTGAGCCGCTTGGCGTAGTAAAGCGGCGACGGCCTGCCAACGTAGTCTTTGAGAAGCGCGGCGTATTCCGCGTTGAAGGCGGGGTCGGCGATGGCGTTGTAAAATTCGCGTTCAAGCTCGTTGAGCGCGCTCATGAGGGTCTCGGCGACGTACTGTCCGCCGTAGATTCCGAACTTTCCTTTTTTCGTTTCCGTATTCATTTATTTTATGGTTTTTAAATATTTTGAAATTAAATCCGTATCCTTTTTGCGGGGCGATATTTCAACCGCGCTGTTGAGGTCGAGTCCGTAGGGGGCGACCTGTTCGATTGCGGCGCGGGCGTTTGCGAAAGAGATTCCTCCCGCCAAAAATACGTCGCGAACCGACGCAAGCTCCCGCGCCAAATCCCAGTTTGCGGTAAGCCCCGTGCCGCCGCGCGACGCGCCGCGCGAGGAATCGACGACGAGTTTTCCGCACTCGATTTCCGCCGCCGCCGCGACGTCTCCGCGCGAGGAAAGCCAAACCGCCCTCCATATTTCCGCGCCGCAGCCGCGCAGCGACTTTATGTAATCGGCGTTTTCCGAACCGTGCAGCTGAACCGCCGCAAGCCCGTATTCGCCGACCGCGCGGCGGACAAATTCGGCGGGCGAATCCACGAAAACGCCGACGAGCTTTGCCGAAAGCCCCGCCGACGCAATCGCGCGGGCTTCCGACTCCGAAACGAGCCTCGGACTTTTTTCGGCGAAGATGAGTCCGACATAGTCCGCGCCCGACTCCGAAATTTTCAGGGCGTCGCCGACGTTAGAAACTCCGCAAATTTTGATTTTCACAGCGCCCCCAAAAGTTTTTTCAACGCCTCAGACGGCGATTGCTCCTTCATCAGCGCGGTTCCCACAAGTGCGGCGTCCGCCCCCGCGCCGCGCGCGCGCAACAGCGTTTCGCGAGAGTCCACGCCGCTTTCCGCCACTTTCACGACGCAATCGGGCAGCGTTTTCAGCAGGCGTTCAGAAACCGAAAAATCAAGCCCGAACGTGCGCAGGTTGCGGCAGTTCACGCCGACGATGTCCGCACCGCAGTCGAGGGCGGCGGCGATTTCCGCTTCGTCGTGCGCCTCGGCGAGAACGTCGAGCGAGAGCGATTTTGCGAAGTCGAAGAGCCGCTTGAAGTCGGGCTTTTTAAGCATTTTTGCGATGAGAAGCACCGCGGACGCCCCCGCGGCTTTCGCCTCGGCAATCTGGTATTCGTCGAAAATGAAATCCTTGCGCAAAAGCGGAATTTTCACGCGGGTTGCGGCGTCGCGCAGAAATTCGAGGCTTCCTAGAAAATAGTTGCGCTCGGTAAGCACCGACAGCGCGGACGCCCCAGCCGACTCCAGCTCAACACAAAGTTTCGACGGCTCGAAGTCGGCGCGGATAAGCCCAGCCGACGGCGACGCCTTTTTCATTTCGGCGATTACCGCGGGGTTGCCGCCGCGCGCGCGCAGGGCGTTTTTGAACGACGCCGCGCGGGGCGTTTTTTCGGCGGCGGAAAGAAGCTCCGCAAAGGGAAGGCGTTTTTTCGCCGCGTCCAAATCGGCGCGGGAGGCGTCGCGGATTGTTTCGAGAATGTCGCTCATTGTCTTGAAAATTTTACGAGGACGTCGAGCTTTGCGCGGGCCGCGCCAGAATCCAGAGATTTTTTTGCAAGCTCCACGGCCTCGCCGAAGTCGGCGGTTTTTCCGCCGACGACGATTCCCGCCGCGGCGTTGAGCAGGCACGCGTTCCTTGCGCCGCCGCCGATTTTCCCGTCGAGAATGCCGCGCGTGATTTCCGCGTTTTCGGCGGGGTCGCCCCCGCGCAGCTCCGACATGTCGGCGAGGTTCGGAATGTATTTCAGAGGGTTGAATTCGTAGGTCTTGACGAAGCCGTTTTTAAGCTCGCTGACTTTTGTGGGAGCGCACGGCGAAATTTCGTCCAAGCCGTCGTCGCCGTGGATTACGAACGCGCGGCGTCCGCCGAGCCTTTTGAGGCACTCGGCGACAAACTCCGTCATCGAGGCGTCGAACACTCCCACGACCTGCCCCGTCGCCCCCGCCGGATTCACCAGCGGCCCGAGCAGATTGAACGCCGTGCGGAAGCCCAGAGCCTTGCGGACGGGCGCGGCGTAGCGCATTGCGGGGTGCATTTTTGGCGCGAAAAGAAACGCGATTCCGTTTTCCTGCAAGCAGTGCTCCATCACTTCGGGGTGGACGTCGAGGTTGAAGCCGAGCGCGGCGAGAACGTCGCCGGAGCCGCATTTGCTCGTCGCCGCCCTGTTGCCGTGCTTTGCCACTCCCACTCCCGCGCCCGCCACTATGAACGCGGAGGTCGTGGATATGTTGAAGGTGTCCATGCCGTCGCCGCCCGTGCCGCAGGTGTCAATCGGCGCGTACGCTCCCGCGTTTACAAACGCCGCCCTCTTGCGCATGGCGGACGCCGCCCCCACGATTTCGTCTACGGTTTCACCCTTCATTTTGAGCGCGGTAAGGAACGCCGCAAGCGTGCGGTCGTCAACCTCGCCGCCCATGATTTCGTCGAACACGGCGCGGCTCTCGTCGGCGGAGAGGTTCGCGCGGGTGTTGGCTATTTTGCGCAGGGCGCGGAGTGTGCATTCGGCGTTCATTTTGCGTCGGCCTCTTCGAGAAAGTTTGCGAGAATGCGCTTGCCGCCGTAAGTCAGAATCGATTCGGGGTGGAACTGCACGCCCTCAATCAGATACTCCCTGTGGCGCAGAGCCATGATTTCGCCGTCCTCAGCCTGAGCCGAAACTTCGAGGCACGGCGGAAGAGTCGCGCGTTCGACCGCGAGCGAATGGTAGCGAACCACCGACATCGGCGACGCTATTCCCTTGAAGCAGCCCCTGCCGTCGTGCTCTATTTTGCTTACCTTGCCGTGCATTGTGCGCATCGCCCTGACGATTTTGCCGCCGAACGCGCAGCCTATCGACTGCATGCCGAGGCACACGCCGAACATCGGCACGCGCCCCGCGAATTTCTGAATGAACTCGACGCACACACCCGCGTTTTTGGGCGAACTCGGCCCGGGGGAGACGACCACAGCCGACGCTCCCAGTCCGAAAAGCCCGTCCGCGGTCATCGCGTCGTTTCTCACCACGCGCACGTCCGCGCCGAGAGTCTGCAAATAGTGCGACAGGTTGTATGTGAACGAATCGTAATTGTCAATAAGAAGTACCATTTTCTATTTCCTTTCCAGCTCGGCGACGTCGAGCGATTCCAAATTGTGCGCGGCTTCGATCGCCCTCGCCACGGCGCGGGCTTTCATGCGGGTTTCCTCGTACTCGAATTCGGGAACGGAGTCGTAGACAATGCCCGCGCCCGCCTGCACCGACGTAATGCCGTCGCAGATTTGGAGGGTTCTGATTGTAATCGCCAAGTCCATGTTGCCGTCGTAGCCGATGTAGCCGACAGCCCCGCCGTAGCAGCCGCGGCGTTCGGGTTCAAGCTCGTTTATAATCTGCATTGCGCGGATTTTCGGCGCTCCCGAAAGAGTGCCCGCTGGGAAAGCCGCCGCGAGCGCGTCGAACGCGTCCACGCCCTTTTTGACTTCGCCCGAAACGTCGGAAACCAGGTGCATGACGTGCGAGTACCGCTCGACCGACATGAAGTCGCCCACCTGAACGCTGCCCGCCTCGCAGAAGCGCGAGAGGTCGTTGCGCCCCAAGTCAACGAGCATGAGGTGCTCGGCGCGTTCCTTTTCGTTCGAGAGCAATTCGGAGGCAAGGCGCATGTCCTCGTTTTCGTCCGAGCCTCTGCGGCGCGTGCCCGCAATCGGGCGGACGTGCGCCTTGCCGTCGCAGAAGCGCAAAAGCGTTTCGGGCGACGAGCCGACAAGGTATTTTTCGCCGAGTTTAAGGCAGAACATGTAGGGCGACGGATTTATGAGCCTGAGGGCGCGGTATGCGGCAATCGGGTCGATGGGCGCGTCGGTCGAGAAGCGCTGCGACGGCACCACCTGTATGATTTCACCCTGCTTTATATACTCTTTCGCCTTTTCTACCATATCGCAGAAGTCGTCGTGCGACATGTTCGATTTCAGGCGAATCTCGCCGATGTTCTGCGCGGTCAGCGGGCGGCGGCGCGGCGACTTGTAGATTTCGGACATTTTTTCGACCCTCGCGCAGGCGTCGCGGTAGGCGGCTTCGAGAGAGTCGAATTCGTCTATGTTCGCGCACGCGACGATTTTCGCCGTGTGGCGGAGGTTGTCGAAAATTATGATGTCGTCGTAGATGCCGAAGAACGCGTCGTCGAACTTGCGCTCGCCCTTGGGATCGGGGAGCTTTTCGAAAAGCCCCACGCACTCGTAGCCGAAGTAGCCGACCGCCCCGCCGAAAAAGCGCGGAAGGGTGTCGAGCCTTGCGGGCTTGCGCGAGGCAAGATAGTCGCGAAGCGGCGCGAGCGGCGCAAGCCCCTCTTCGGAAGTCGATTCAACCTTGCGTCCGTCGGCGAACGCAAGCACCGACTTCCTCCCGACAAGCGAAAACGTCGCGCGGGGCGCGAAGCCTATGAACGAATAACGCCCCCAGTTGTCGACGTTTTCCGCGCTCTCGAAAAGAAAGCAGTTTTCGAGTCCGTCGAGCTTGGCGAAAACCGAAACGGGCGTTTCCAAGTCGGCGAGCAATTCGGCGTAGACGGGGATTACGTTCGAGTCCGAAGCGTACTTTTTGAATTGTTCGAATGTTGGTGTCATTTTGTTTGGCGCAAAAAAAAGCGGCCGAGACAAAAGGCCGCCAAAAGTTTAAACCGTTTTAAACTCTATGCGACCTTCGGACTGGACCACCAATTTTTCATTAATTTGAATTTTCGAGTTTCGATATTTTTCTCCGCAAAAACAATGTCAAGCAATTTTTTTCGTTTTTTTGAAGCCGCAAAATCAAAGCGCGAAACGCGCAATTTTCAATGCGGATTTTTTTAAGCTTGCCCGAACAAAGCGCAAAATATTATTTCTGTATATATATGGAAAACGAATACGGCGAAATCCCGACAAGGCTTGTCCCCGCAATTTTGGCGACGGTGTTCTGCTGCCTGCCGTTCGGCATAATGGCGGTGTACCACTCGTCGCAGACGGAATCAGCTCTGCTTGCGGGCAACCGCAGGGCGGCGGCGGAGTCTTCTCAGGCGGCGAAAAACTGGATTCTGGTTTCGCTGTTCGCGGGGCTTTCGGTATACGCGATAGGGCTTATCATCTGGATTTGCGCGGCACTGGCGTTGTCCACACTCGACTAAAAGACATGGAAGAACTGCAAGACAAAGTAAAAAAATACATGCTCCTCGGCATTCTCGCGACGGTGTTCTGCATGCCGCCCGCGGGGGTCGCCGCCGTCTACTACGCGGGGCGGGCAAACACGTTCATCGCCCTCGACAACCCCGCAAAGGCGATGATGGCGGCGGAAAAGGCGAAATTCTGGGGGCTTGCGGCGGTCGTTCTCGGCGCGGCGGTCTACCTCTGCGCCCTTGCGGCGTCGCTTTTCTAAAATGGGCAAAGACAAAAACGGCGCGTTCGACGACGGAAGCAGGGAGTGCATGCTCTCGTTTTTTCTGCTCGGCAACTACTTTGCGCTCTTCGGGCTTGCACGCTCGACGAGGGCGATGAAGGCAAGGCTCGCGGGAGACCCCGCCGCGGCGGAATCCGAAGCCCGCGCCGCTAAAAAATGGGCGCGCTGGGGGCTGATTCCCTCTACGATACTCAACGCCGCGCTTGTTTACGGCGCGGTGGTTTTCACAATAAAATACATTCTCCCCGCAGTGGAGGAGTTTGCAATGTCGATACGGCCGTGAGGATTTTGGAATTTGCGCTTTTGGGAATCGTCGCCGCCGCGGCGGTAGCCGCGTACTTTTTCGACCCGTCGAGCGACCCGTTTTTCCCGCCCTGCCCCACGAACCTTATTACGCACCTGCACTGCCCCGGCTGCGGCACGCTCCGCGCCCTGCACGCACTCACGCACGGCGATTTCCGCGCGGCGTTTTCGCAAAACGCGCTTGCGATGGTTTTACTGCCGATTGCCGTTGTTGGGACTGTCGCGCCGCCTGTGTTGCGGATTCCCCATTTGGCGCAGGCGGTGTTCTATTCGACAATCATATTCACGATTCTGCGGAACACGGAGACGTTCTCGTTCCTCGCGCCGTACTGAGAGTTGCCCGCGCCGAGCCGCAGGAATTTCACGTCGCCCTTTTTCATGTCGAACTCGAAGACGCGGGCTTTGCCGAGCCTTTCGCCCGAAAGCGCGTCGAACACTTCCGCCTCGCGCCCGAGGTCGATTTTGTGCGCTTCCGAAGTCGTCGCGGTAATCGACACATACGCGCCGTTTGCGTAGACCGACGCGGGCTGTTTTGTGTAGACATGCGCGCCCGAAACCGACGCCATCAGACGGTAGAGCGATTCGGGCACGACGGTAGTCCCCACGAACATCTGCGGGCGTCTGCCGGAAGTGCGGAGAACAACGGCATTCGAACCGTCGGCATACTTCGCCAAAACCGTGTCGCCGTCGCGGGCGGCGGGCGAAAGAAGCGGCTTTACTTTTTGCGGCACGCCGAATTTTGCGGGAAGCCCCGCCGCCAAGCCTGCGGAGGTCGAATGGGCGACTGCGGGAACGTCGCCCGCATGCGACACATCGAAGCCCGTAAGCTCGCGCACTGCGTCGAGAGAATAGGCGTTTTCCGACAAGTCCACAAGCCCCGCCGTCCAGCACCACATCGACGCCGACTTTTCAGACGCCGTCGCAAGGATTTCGCGCTCGCGCTTCGTCAACGCCGACGCCAACAGGTAGACGCGCAGTTTTGCGGAGAGTTTGCCGTCGAGCGCGTCCTCCAAAATGTACTGCCCGAAAGGCGTTCCCGCGCGGCTCATAGCGGCTCTGCCGCCGTCAAGAAGCTGCCGCGATGTCGCAAACGACGCGCCGTTGCCGCCTATGTACATCACGGACTTGTCGGAATGGATAAGCGCGATTTCGGGGCGATAGGGCTGGGGACGTTCGAGCATGTCAAGCTCGGCGGCGCGGGCGTCCTTCATTTCGCGCCAAATTTCGGGGTCGTTGAACCAGCCGCAACCGAACAAGTCCATCCACCAAGAGCCATGATTGCGGACAATCTCCTGCGAGAGATTTCTGCGCATGACTTTCCTCGTGTCGGAAAGCGTCCGCTGGGCTTTGTCGGCGACATATTGCGGAGAGCCGCTCGTCCAAAGCAGGTATGTTCTGTTGTCGTCTTCGTCAAACCACATTTTGCCCGAATTGGCAAAGCTGTCCGCCGCGCTCATCGAAAGCTTTACGCCGCCCAAGCCCCTGCCCGAATAGGAAATCGGCCCAGAGACAATATCGACGTACGGCGACTTCAAAATCTTCGCAAGCGCGTAGTGTCCCGCAACCGCGGGCGAATTGGGGAAGCCCGACAGCTCGTATGCGTACCCGAAAAACACGAGCGACAGCCTGTCCCTGCCCAGCCCGCGGCACGTTTCGCGGACAGTTTTTGCGAAGCGCAAAACGAGGTTCGCCATTTCGTCCTGCAAGAACGCGTTGAAGTCGGCAACGGAAGCGGAGACTTCGGGATTGAGCAGGTGCGAAGTGTTTTTGCCGCGCTCGTCGGGGGTCGGCACGCGCATTTCCGCGAACGGAACGGCGGTCTTCGACCGCCACGCCTTTTGCAAAGCTTCGGGAGTTTTGTATTTTTCCGCAAGCCACTTGCGCCATGCCGCAAGAGTCGCGGTGTCGTAGCCGCCGAATGCGGACTCGCCCGACGCCCCGTAGAAAAATTCGCCCGACTGCCCGCCCGTCGGGTGGTATCCCGCTATGTTGTCGGCGTATTTAGATTCTATGTATTCGATGGTGTTGCGGATTCCCTCGGAGGCAATTTTTCCGAAAGATTCCGACGACGGCGACGAATAGCTTGCGCCGTCGTAGCCGCGCGTAATGGGCTTGCCGTCGAAAGACATTAAAACTTCGTCGGGGTGGATTCTGCGGTGCTCGGCGTTTTCGGTGGGAATGCGCACTATCGCGCGGGCCTTCGGGTTCGCCGCCAAAAGCTCGGCGAAAGCCGCGTCAATCTGCCGCTTCGCGTTTTCGTCGGCGGGGTTGCAAAGCGCGGGAACGCCGAAATGCACAAACTCGACCCCCGCTTCGCCCGCGATTTTCACCTGCGAGCCGAACACGGGAATTTTGTTGTCGGACAAATTTCGGTACGGATTGAGGACATACGCCATCAAAAGCATTTTCGACGGCACGTCGGTTTTCGCCCGAACATGCACGCGGTATTTCACGCCCTTTTTCAGCGAAAAACACCTGATGTGGAATACGAGCCTGTCGAACGTGGCGTCTTTCTGCTTTTTTGTTATCCGCAAAACGGGCATGCCGTCGAGAACTTCGTTTTGCATTGCAACTTCGGGCTGCGGGCGGATTTCCTTGGGGAACAGCCACGAAAGCTTGGATTTGTCGTAGGGCTTTGCGGAAAAATCGTAAAGCGAAACGCGCGAGCCGTCGGAGAGGTTTTCGAGTTCGAGCTTCGAAACGCAAAGCTCGGAGACGTCGTTGCCCACAAGAATGCGGAGCGCGGCGGAATTTGTGTCGGCGGAATGGGAGACGTCGAGGGAAAAATCCTCCCATTTGTCGGCGACGCGCGGAGTCGTTCCGCCGCCCGTCCAACCGAGGAAGTGGCGCGACTTCACCGCCTTTCCGTCAACCGAGACGAACGGAACGTCCCCGAAGGTCTCGACTTTGTATGAAGCCGCGAACGCGGAAGCCGCACACAAAAGCGCGGGCGCGAAAGAGGAAAATCGTTTAAGCAAATTCATGGGGCAATGATTGAAATCGTGGCGGAACGCGTCAAGGGCAAACACCCGCCGCGCCGACGCCGAAGCCGTATTTTGCTGCACTATTTTGACTTTTCCGCCCATTTTCGAAACCGCCCGCCCGTCGATGAATGCGGCGGACGCGGGGCTAATAAAGTTGCAAAAAAAACTTGCGCGGGAGGGGCAATAAGATAAAGTCGGATACTTTATTTTAGATTGGAGCGGCGCGACGGTCGCGCTGTCGCCGACTAAATCAATAACAATCAACCCGTTTCCGCAAGGAAACGACCCAAGGAAAACAATGAACAACGTAATGGAAGAATTGCTGGCCAACAGCAGTTTTGCCGAACTCAAACAAGGCTCTATCATCAAGGGCAAAATCATCGAAATCCGCCAGAACGAAGTCGTAGTCGACATCGGCGGCAAAAGCGAAGGCGTCGTATCGGTAAGCGAATTTATCGACATCAACGACGTTCAGGTCGGTCAGGAAATCGAAGTTTTGTTGGAAAAACTCGAAGACCGCGAAGGCAATCCCGTAATCTCCTACGACAAAGCCCAGCAGAAGAAGAACTGGGAGGAAATCCTCGCCAACTGTCAGGAAGGCGCAATCCTCCCCGGGCGCGTCAAGGCGAAAGTCAAGGGCGGTCTCATCGTCAGCATCGGTGTAGACTCGTTCCTGCCCGCTTCGCAAATCGACGTCCAGCCCCCGAAGAATTTGGACCAGTACGTCGGACAGACCTACGACTTCAAAGTCGTTAAAATCAACGCCGAACGCAAGAACATCGTCGTTTCGCGCCGCGAACTCATCGAAGAACAGCGCGCCGAAAAACGCCGCAAGCTCCTTTCCGAAGTCAAGCCCGGCGACATTCGCAGAGGCGTCGTAAAGAACATTACCGACTACGGAGCGTTCATCGACCTCGACGGTCTCGACGGACTCCTCCACATCACCGACATGAGCTGGGGCAGAATCTCGCACCCCTCGGAAATGGTGAAAGTCGGCGAAGAAGTTTCGGTCATGATTATCGAAGTAGACCAGGAACGCGAACGCGTATCCCTCGGCCTCAAACAGACCACTTCGAACCCGTGGGAAAACATCGAACGCAAGTACCCCGTTGGCGCGCACGTCCGCGGCAAGGTTGTAAACCTCGTCAACTACGGCGCGTTTATCGAGCTCGAAGAAGGCGTGGAAGGCTTGGTTCACATCACGGAATTCTCGTGGACAAAGCGCATCACGAAACCCTCCGAAGTGCTTAAAGTCGGCGACGAAGTCGAAGCGGTTGTCCTCAGCATCGCAAAGGACGAACAGAAGATTTCGCTCGGTCTGCGCCAGCTCGAAGAAAATCCCTGGGAAATGGCCGTCCACAACTACCCCGTGGGCGCGCATGTCCGCGGCAAGGTTCGCAACCTCACAACCTACGGCGCGTTCGTCGAACTCGAAGAAGGCATCGACGGCATGGTTCACGTCTCCGACATGAGCTGGACGCGCAAAATCAACCACCCCTCGGAAATGCTCAAAAAGGGCGACGAAGTCGACGCCATCGTGCTCCTCGTCGATCCCGAAAACCAGCGCATTTCGCTCGGCATCAAGCAGCTCTCCGTCGACCCGTGGGAAGAAATCGATTCGCTCTTCAAAATCGGCGACTTGGTTAAGGGCAAGGTCAGCAAAATCACAAACTACGGCGCGTTTGTCGAACTCCAAAACGACATCGACGGTCTGGTTCACATCAGCCAAATCAGCGAAGAACACGTCGACAAGATTAAAGACCACCTCAAAGTGGGCGACGAAGTTACCGCTCGCGTCGTGAAAATCGACCGCGACGAACGCCGCATCGGGCTGTCCATCAAGGCCGCCCAGTACGACGCCGACAAGCTCGCGGAAGAAGTTGCGGCTTTCGAAAAAATCCGCAAAGACCAAG
This sequence comes from Opitutia bacterium KCR 482, assembly GCA_029269845.2. Classification (NCBI taxonomy): domain Bacteria; kingdom Pseudomonadati; phylum Verrucomicrobiota; class Opitutia; species Opitutia bacterium KCR 482. The sequence goes on along the minus strand of CP149973.1, from coordinate 2,053,785 downwards.
ACCTCACCTCTCTCGGCGACCTCTTGGACGAAGCCACAAAAGAATAACGCAATTATTCTTTTGTGCAAAAGCCGCGCCCCAATCGGGCGCGGTTTTTTTGTGCCCGAACGCGGGAAATTACGCCCGCAGAAATCGGCATCGCACGTGCGCGGCATTGCACGCAGGCGGCGGGAACTTGTAAATAAACGGTTTTCCCATTTTCGGAATGCGATTCTTGTTGACCGCCCACGGCGGAAAAAATAATCGTTTCGGCATATGAAAACTCTAAAATATATGCTCTTGGGAGCGATGGCGGCTTTGCTTGCGGCGGCGTGCGTGCAGCAGCAACGCGCTCCGCGCAAAATCTCGGTTCAAATGTACACTACGCACGGCTACACGCTTGAAGAATCAATAGTCGGGCTGGCGAAGCTCGGCATAACGCGAATCGAAAGCACGCCGATTCAGAAAATCTCGAAAAAATTCGGGAACGCGCTTTTCAATCCCGACTCCACGCCCGAACAGCGCGAGTTCGTAAAAAAACTGCTCGCCGACAACGGCATGGCAATCACCACAATTTACTACATTCCGCCGAAAAACGAGGAACAGCTCGCAAAGCTCATGGAGTTCGGCAGGGAATTCGGGGTAAGGCTTTTCGTCGGAGAATCGCGCGAAGACATGCTCGACCTCTGGGAAAAATACTGCCGAAAATACGGGGCTAAAATGGCAATCCACTGCCACCAGCGCGGCTCGAACACGCCGTACTGGAACCCCGAAACCGTGCGCAAAATTGTGGACAAATACAAAAATATCGGCTTCTGCGCCGAAACAGGCGCGTGGTCGCGCTCCGGCATAGACCCGATTGCCGCGCTGAAAACCGCCGACGGCAAGATTTTCGCCCTCCACCTCAAAGACCAAAAAACTTTCGGCGACATCAACAGCCCAGGCGTAAACTACGGAACGGGCGCGCTCGACATGAAGGGCATTCTCGCCGAGCTTGACCGTCAAGGTTTCGACGGAGACTTCGTAATCGAACAGGGAGACGACCAGAAAAACGCTTTCGAAATAGTCAGGTTCAATGCCGAATGGCTCGAAAACAACTAAACGGCGACGCGGAATTTGCAGACGCGCGGGGCGGCACTCCGCGCTTTTTGTCTTTGCAGGCAAAGCGTCGGAGCGCAAAAAAACCCGCGTGAAATACGCGGGCAGTGTCGCAAAAAATATCCGTTCCCCGAAAAAATTATTCTTCGTCGAACTTGCGGTTGAAAAGAGCCTCGATTTCGTCGAGCATAGAGTCGGCATCGTCTCCGCTTGCGATGAACTTGACTTCCGAGCCTTTTCCCGCGGCGAGCATCATCAGGCTCATGATACTTTTGCCGTTGACCTGTTCGCCGTCTTTTTCAACCCAAACTTCGCAATTCGCATACTTATTGGAAATGCGCACAATCATGGCGGCGGGACGGGCGTGTATTCCCATCTTGTTCTGTACGGTAAGGACTCTGGACATTTCTGTTTCCGGCATGATTTGTAAATTTTTAAAATCGTCATATTGCTTCGCGAAAAATCCGCGTCAAGTAAATTTTCTAAATTTTTGATTCATATAATCTACGCAAGCGGCGCCCGACGCGCCCCGCGCGGGCAAAATCGGCGGAATGCGCCGTTTGCGCGCTTTTAACATTTGACTTTCCCGCGTTTATGGAGGCAAATAAAAGGCGACTTTTTTACAAAATCATGGCTACTCCATTTGCTAAAATGTCTCTTTGCGCGGCTCTCGTTTCCGCCGCCGCATGCGCGAACGCCGCCGAAACCGCAGGCTCGGTTTCCGCCGCAACCGCTTTCGCCGCGCTCGCCGCCCTTGCCCTCGCGGCGGGCGTTGTATGTTTTGCGTGCATACGCAGGCTCGCAAAAGCCGTCGCAGAGCGCAGGCGTCTGGAATCCGTTCTCGACGCCCTGCCCTTCAACTTCGCGGCTGCAAAAGCCGACGGCGAATTCCTCTATCTGCACTACACAAACCCCGCGTTCGACGGCGCGAAACGCCTGCGCGAATTCGGAGCGAAAGACGAAAAGCTCTACAAACGCGCCTTCCGCGAAATCTCCGAGACCGCCGCGAAAACCGCGAAGTTCGAGTTCGAGTCGTCGGTCGAAAACGGACGCAGATACGAGGCGGAGGTGCGCCCGCTCCCCGAAAACGTGTTCGGCGAGCAGGTTTTTCTGCTCACGGGCGTAGACATCACCGACCGCCACTCCAACCAGACCCGCGCCGACATTCTTCACGAGCACGAAAAGATTTTCAGAATCGCCCTCCAAATGATTGCCCAAAACAAGGGCTTTGACGACTTCTCGAACTGGCTGCTCGAAAACCTCATGAAATGGTTGCAAGCCGACAGGGTTGCCGCCTACAAATTCGGCGAAAACGGGCTGTCCGACTTGGCGGAATGCGCAAGAGTTGCGGGCGGCGCGGGCATCGAATGCGAAATCGGGGAATCGTCGAAATTCCGCGCGATGCTGAAATCGCAAAACGCGATTGTGTACGACTCCGCCGACCCGAAAACGGAGGAGTCGGTTGACGCAATCCTGCCGTATCTCAAAGCGCAGGGCGTGAAGTCGGCGGTGTTTTTCGGCGCGGTCTCCGACGGCGAGCCGGTCGGCTTCCTCTCGGCGGAATGCCTGAAAAACCGCAGGAAGTTTTCCGACTTCGACAAAAACGCCGTAGTCAACGCCGCAAAAATCATACAAATTGCGCAGGACAGAAAGGACTCGTACCAAAAGCTCAAAGAGAGCGTATTGCGCAAAAGGCTCGTCCTGCAAACGCTCGACTTCCCCGTAATCCTCCTCGACCCCGACGGCAATGTCGAAACCTCCAACGACGCCGCAAAATCCCTCGCGGGCAAAGCCCCCGAAAATCTCGCCGACCTCGCGGGCGTCTCCGACGGCTTCGCGGAGCTTTTCGAAAAGGCGAAATCCGAAAAATCGGCGGAGTCGAAACGCGCGTTCATCGGCGGCAACGTCTACGAAATATCGTGCAAGCCCGCGCTCGACGACGCCGGCAAAGTCGCGAACGTCGTCGCGATTTTCTCCGACATCACAAAAATCTACAAGGAGGGAGAGGGCAGCATTCCCACGAATATCCCCGCGACCACCATTCAAAAAGTAGAAGGGGACAAATAAGCTTGCCTTAATTGCGAATCGGTAGATTATCTTGAAGTTTTATTGAGATGAATCAGGACAAAACAGACCGCACACAGCCGGAAGCCAATTACGAGGAAAATTTTTCCGCCGACAGCAATTACAGAAGCTCGCTGCCCGACGTGCAAAACGCCCCCAAAGACGCTATCCGCGGCGCAAACGTGCCCATTGCGCAGGTCGGAATCCACAACTTTAAGCTCCCGCTGAAATTCAAGACGCAAGACGGCTCCGCGCGCGAGCTTCAGGCGTCGATAACCGCAACCGTCTCGCTCGCCGCCGACTGCAAAGGCGTGAACATGTCGCGGATAATGCGCGTATTCTATCTCTTTACCGACGAAATCTTCACGCCCGACACCCTGCGGACAATCCTCGCAAAAATGAAGGAGCAGCTCGAAACCTCCCGCGCGAGAATCAAAATTTCGTTCGAATACCCCATTTTGCAAAAAAGCCTCAGAAGCGGGCACCGCGCGTGGCAGTACTACAAATGCGCTTACGAGGGCTTCATCGACGAGCGCGGCGCGTTCAAAAAAAACGTGCAGTTCGATTTTATATACTCCTCGGCGTGCCCCTGCTCAGCCGAGCTTAGCGAGCATGCCCGCCGCACCCGCAACGTCTACTGCGTGCCGCACTCGCAGCGAAGCAAGGCGCGTGTACTCGCGGAAATCGCCGACGGCGCAAGCGTTTCGATTGAGGACATGCACGCGCTCTGTCTCGAAGCCCTCAAAACCGAAACGCAAACCATCGTCCGCCGCGAAGACGAGCAGGCTTTTGCCGAGCTCAACGGCGCGTACGCAAAATTTATCGAAGACGCAACCCGCCTGCTCTATCAGGAATTCGACGCCGACAAGCGCATTGCCGACTTCGAAATAGCCTGTATCCACCTCGAAAGCCTCCACTCGCACGACGCAGTAGGCGTCATCTGCAAAGGCCTCCCCAACGGCCTCTCCGCCAACTTCTCCGACTTCGAAGACCTCCTCTGCTAGGCGCGAGCCGCGGGCGCAAGGTGCGCCTCCCTACGGAGCTTCGCTCCTTTCTGTGTTTACGCGGCGCGGCTATAACCACGCCTTTTCTGAATAAGTCCGTATTGCCGTTGGCAATTACTTGCATCAAAAAATCTTTTAGTTTCGGAAGAAACGAAATAAAAATAGACGCGCTACGCGCGGATAAAGAAAAAGCGAAAATCCGCAAACACAGTTTTTTTGCATACCCCCTACCCCACTTTTCTCCCAGCGCACTCTAAAAATCTTCGTGCGTTAGCACTGTAATTTTAGGCGCGTTAGAGTGCCGTTCAGACGGCGGCTTTCACGCGCTTGCGGGGTGCGTGGCGTACTTGACGTACGCGAGCAGTCCGCAAGTGCGGGGAAACACCGTATCAACGGTGCTATAACGCGCCGTTAATAAGTTCGTAAGCGATTGAAGTCCCCTTTGGGTTTGATACAGAGAGGTTCAAAATCGACCTGCCCCCTACCCTTGCAATCGGCACTTCGTAAAGCCGCTCTCCCGCCGTGTTTACCGCGTAGAGTTTGAAGCCGTCGAGCGGCGAGTCTACCGTGATTCTGATTTTCCCCGCGCGAACCAGCAGCGGATTTTCCGCCGAAAGCCTCTCGCCGCGCTCCAACAGAACGTCCTTTTCGGGAGTTGCGAATTTCTGGCGCGAATTCATTACGTCGGTCAGGTGGAGAATGAGAATGCGGTTGCTGTCGCGGAGCGGCTTGTTGTCGTATGCGGAAATCAGGACGCTCGCCTGCGCGGTCAAAGACTTCACGCTTGCAAAATCTCCGCGGAGCGACTGCCCCTCCAAGAGCGCGTACGCCTCGGTTTTCGGGGTTATCGCCTTCCAGTTGAGCTTGCCGACGTCCATGAAAAGCTCTCCCGTGGAGCTTCGGAATGTCTTGTTTTCGAGGTCGATTTTACCCTTGTCGAGCCTGCCGCTTTCGGCAATCGACTTCAAGAACTTGCCTTTCGAAAAAATGTCGTACGCGGGCGCGGAGAATTTTGCCGACTTCCATGCGTCCTCCGACATCAGCACAGCCGCGGCGTCGGACGGAATTTTCGCGCCGTCGACGGAGTCCGCCAAGACGTGCCCGACGCGTCCTACAAGACCGAGGTATGTTGCCTCGGCAACGTTTCCGGTCGAGCCTTTCGTCGCGCCGTTTCTGTAAAAGCTTGTCAGGAGCGGAATGGGGAACGAAACCGTCGCGGGTTTGACGTCGCCGCGCAGGTACATCATGATTGCCGCCCTGTGCGCGAGCGTGAGAATCGGGTTGCTTGCGAAGTCGAAGCCGCCGATGTTGTAGTTGTTGGATATTGCGCCGTCGCCGTGCGAGTACGCAAAATAGCAAAGCCCGCCGACATCGTTGAGAGCCGAATACGCGCCGACAAGGAACGCCCCCTGCGAGCAGTACGGATTGGGGCTCATGTAGTTCCACTCGGTAATGATTAGCGGCTTGCCGAAAATTTCGGCGACGAGCGCACGGACGGTGTCGCCGCCGTAGTTGCCGATGGGAGGGTCGCTGCGGATTTCCTGCGGCAGGGTGTATTTTGTTTCGATGTAGTTGGGGTGTCCGTAGTAGGCGTTCTGGCTGGCGAAATCGTATGTTTTTGACATGGCTTTCGTCATGAAGCCGCCGACGTGGTTCTGGTCGGAGACGAGCAGGTCGGGGGCAAGCTCCCTGACGGTTTGTAGCAGTTTTGCATGGGTTTGGTCGTAGACGTCGAGCTGGAAAATCTGCCAAAGTTCGCGCTCGGAACGCCCCTCCCACTTCGACTTGTTTTGGGCGAGCCATTTTTCGTATTTCGGCAGAATCGCCTCGTAGTCGAACGGCGTTCTTACCACGAAGTTGCGGTTGCCGACGTGCGACGACTCGTTGCGGATACACGCCGAAAACAGCGCGGGGTCGTCCTTGTAGGCAAGCCCCGTGTACTTGTTGACGTGGGTCAGAAAATTGCGGATAAAGCGGCGGAGGTTTTCAAGCCCCTTGTCGGACGCGGAGAAGACAAGCTTCATGTTGTCGCCGTCGTATTTGATGTCGTCGTACTCGGAAGGCAGAAGCTGGCGGGTTGTGTAGAAGTCTATCGTCATGTAGACGCCGCGTTTTTTCAGCTCGTTGAAAAGGAAGTCGAAACGGTCCATTACGGCTTCGTCGAGTTCGGCGGAGTCGCCGTTTTTGGTGGTCGTGCAAAGGCGGTCGTAGTGGTGGATTCGCGCGACGTTAAAGCCGAGCGCAACGTATTGATCCGCCAGACGCACGGCGTCCTCGTGCGACGGCGCGTTCGCCTTGAACACGTTGTTCGCGCCGTAGAATCGGACGGGCTTGTCGGGGCGTTTTTCGAATGCGAACGAACCGTTTACAACCTTTACCCTGCCGTATTTCCCCGCGGGGGCGTCGAGGGCGAAAGACATGTCGAGAATCGAGCCTTTGACGGCGGGACGCTTGTTTTCAATCGGGCAGTAGGCGTCGTTTTGCATGACGTAGTACTCGCCGTTGGGGATCACCCCGAACTGCGTCGCAGAATACGTCGCCGCAGCGATTTTCCAGTCCGCGCCGCTGGAATTTACAAGCTTTACGCTCCTGACGGCCTTGTGCGCAAGCGGAATTTCGGTTGTATACATAGCCGCGTTTCCGCCGTTGTGCTCGCCGCGCCACGCGACGGTCGCGCCTTTCGGCTCTTCGCCGTCCGCAATCGCGCCCGAATTGGACTTCGTGATGTCGAACGACGCGCTCGAGCCGTCAACGTACGAAACCACGACCTTCCCGAGAGCGTCCGCGTCTTTCGGCAGCGACGCAAAGCCGTTGAGGATTTCGAGGTACTTCGCCCTCTTTTTCGAGCCGCCGATTGCCGCACTCTTGCCCGCGGGGATAACAAGCCCCTTCACGCCATTCGTTATGTTGTATTGCGTCGAGGCGAAGTGGACAGTACCGTCGGGCATCGGGAGTCCGAGCGGCGCGACGGTTTTTCCCATGTCGGCGGACGCCACAAAGTTTTTGACCGCGCGCATTTTCAGTTTGAGCGAGCGCGAGGTTTCGGAGTCTTTCAGATAGTTTATCGAAATTCTGATGTTGTCGTACACGCCCCAGTCGCGCCGCGATTTCCCGCGGTAGCGGCGCATTTCGCACTCGAATTCGCCCGAAATTTCGAGCGTGTATTTCTCGCCGACAACCCTGATTTTTTTCGCGATAAACTGGGCGTCTTTAAGCTCGTTGCTGTCGTCAATCCAGACTTTGCCCTTGTAGAGTTTTGTGGGCATGTAGAGGACTAGCGCGAAGTCGTCGGTAAATCCGGTGTCGCGCGAAACTGTCGATTCGAAGTCTATGCCGTTTTTCGTCTTCGCTATTTTCTCGGAAAACTTGAACGGCGGCTGGTCTTTTATAACATAGTCGCCCGAAATTTCGTAAACGCCGTCCGATACCGAAACCTGCGGCGATTTCAATTCGCTCTGCTGGTAGGTGTTGCCCGACTCCGTTTGAATGTAGTGCGAGTTGAAGTCTATCACGCCTTTCGGGCGCATCGTGAACTGCCCGAATTTCTGCCCCCACAGCGACTGGCACAACGCCGCTGCAACAACCGCCACAAATATAAATTTCTTCATAAAAAAAAACTAGCCCGCGCCCCAAGCATTTACAAGCAAAAATCCCGCCCCGAACGACGGGGAAAAAAAAGCGTCGAAGCCCGAAAGCTCCGACGCCGAATTAAAAACCCTGCCGATTACTGGGCGTCGCCGTTGCCGCGCGGCTTGCCGCCGCCGTTGTTGGGCCTGCGGTCGTTGAAACGGCGTTTGTTGTAGCCGCCCTTGCGGTTGTTGTTGTGGCGGTTGTTATTGTTGTAGCGCTTGCCGCCGTCGCGGTTGTTGCTCCAATTCTTTTTGCCGCCGCGCTTGTTATAACGCTTCTTCGACTTCTCGCTCTTGCCGAATATCGACTTGAAAATGTTCTTGATTCTGTCGAAAAGCGAAATCGAGCACTTGCTGTCTTCGGGCGTGTACGAAACTACACCGTCGTTGGCGTTGTCGGACGCGGGAACCTTTGGACGGCGGTCGGAAAGGCCGACCTCAACCGCTCTGGGCGTGAACTTTTTGCTTTCGAACGAGGGGCCCTGATGTTCGGGTTCGGACGCTTCGTTCGACGCCTCGACGGATTCCGCGGAATCCTGATCTGGACGGTCGGCGCGGCGGTCGCGCTTTTCGCCCCTGCGTTCGCGTTTCTGGCGGTCGTTTTCCGCATAGCCCGAAACGTTCGAGCCGCTGAGCTTTTCGTGGAATTCGGCGGGATTTTCAAGTTCGCCGCAAGATTCCGCCTCGGCGGACGCCTGTTTTGCGCCGCGTTTGCACGAGCGGTTTCTGCCGTTTTTGCGGGCGTGCTGTTTGACTTCCGGTTGGGACGCGCATGATTCTTCCGAAACTTCGGGACAAGACGGGACTTCCGACGGAGTTGCGACTTCGGAGGGAACTTCGGTATTCTGATTTTCTTCCATGTCTGATTGTTATTTATGTTGTGAGGGGGGATTGTCGACGAATCGAGCGCGGCAATTCAATGCCGCAAAACGCAATGTCCGCACCCCCCTGGGACTGCGGTATGCGAGGCAAGCCGTCAAGGATTGAGATGGAGATTGTAAGTTGCGACGTAGCATGCGCAAACTTCCGACATTGCCTTATTCGTTTTACAGCATTGCTTTTTTCCCGAAAATTACAACATTTTTTTGCGGCGGGCGGAAAATTCGAAGCGGAAGCAAAAAATTTGGCTCGACTCTCCCATGCTTCGTGAGAAAAATAACCTCCATGAATTTGGAAACCACCCTCAAAAACTTCGAAAAAAACGGCTTCAAAACCCGCCATTTTTCAAACCCGAACGAACTGCAAGAATTTCTGAAATCGGAAATCCGCGATATGAGCGTCGGCATGGGAGGCTCTGTCTCGCTCTCCCAACTGGGAGTGTACGAAACACTTAAAGACACCAACCAAGTATACTGGCACGCAGTGGATAAATCGCCCGAAACCTTCGAAAAGGCAAGCCTCGCACAAGTGTATATACTCAGCGCAAACGCACTTACGGAGAACGGCGAAATCGTCAATATCGACGGACGCGGCAACAGGGTGTCGGGCGCAATATTCGGGGCAAACCGACAAAAAGTGCTGTATATCTGCGGAACAAATAAGATAGAAGAGAACCTCGAAAAGGCAACGTGGCGCGCAAAAAACGTGGCAGCCCCCAAGAACGCCCAGCGACTCGGATTGAAAACGCCGTGCGCAATCAAAGCCGATAAATGCTATAACTGCATGAGTCCCCAAAGGATATGCCGCGCGACGGCAATAATCAGCCGCCCGACGAGCGCGGAAACGACAATAATAATAGTGGACGGAGACTGGGGCTATTAAAAAAATTCGTAAAAAAGTATTGACGAGCGGCAACAAATAAGTAGCTTTGGAAACTTCAAAAAAAAAGGAGAGGTGTCAGAGTGGTCGATCGTATCTGACTCGAAATCAGATGTACCGGAAACGGTACCGGGGGTTCGAATCCCTCCCTCTCCGCGTTTTAAATTTCACACGAACCCGTGTGAAATTTTTTTTGCCCATTCGCCGCCAACCCGCGCTGCAAACGGCTTCGCGGGGCACAGCCCATTTAACGGGTCAACACCAAAGAGAGTGGATTTCAATGAAAGACGCCGCATAGAACCAAGACCCTCAATCTGTAATTTTGGAAGTTTTTATAACCGTAAGCCATTCGTTGTATCAGTTTCATTTTCCTATGGAAGCCCTCGGTTATCCCGTTGTTTTTTGTAAATCTCCACATTCGGATTATCGGCGTAAACCAGTCGCTTATGGTCTCTGCTAGCCTCTCAAACTCTTGCGTCGCTTCGTATTTCATCTGTTTCATCATTGTTTTCAGTTCTCTTATATTTCTCTTACATTCCTTTGCCGTTTGATGTTTCCTGTTTAACAGCTCGCATATGGAGCTTCAACAGGGCTGCCCCGATGTCTGTTGCGACGACCTCTGGTGCGGCAACATCAAATGGCCCGAAAGTTAATTTATGTTTGAATTCGATAAAGGGATAAATTCGCATATGCCGTTTGTGGCGCGCGGTAATGCACCAGAGTTTGCGCCGAAGGCTTTTTGCTCTCTAAAAATCGGCGGCAAATGGAAGCTTCACCACTATGAAAACGGCGAATGGAAGCGCGTTTATACGGGGCTTCCCGAAGACGCCACGAAATGTTCGCCCACTGCCGAACTTGTAGACGGCAGATGGAGAATTTCGTTCATAGCGGGCGGGCACGAAAGCGACAGGCGTTTTTATCTCTACAAAATTGACGGAATCGGCAACGTTTCCGAAAAAGTTGTTTCCGCCGATGTAGGGTTTATTTTCAAGAACCGCATTGTCTACGGCGGGCGTTCTGGCGGGCTTTACGTTGTAAGCGGCGGGAGTATTCAAATGCTTACTTTCCCCGAAACCGTATTGCCGAACTTCGCCGAAATTGTATCGCCGACGCTTTCCTCCGCCGAAAGGACACAGACTACAAGCAGCGCACCCGCGTATATTACAAATTTTACCATTTCCCCCATAAACATATAAACCAATCGACACAGCGTGATTGCCGTACCGAACGAACTGTTGAAAACTGTTGGAATTTTTATGGTTGACTGCAAGCTTTTTTTACCGCAGAAAAGTTGTAAAAAGTTTTATAAACATAATCTTATATTCCAGTTATTGAAAATATAGAAAGTAGGTATCATGAGAACAAGTTGTCTTGTAATTATATCGGCAGCGGCATTCGCCACAAGTTCGGCGTTCGCAACCGACTATCTTCTGTCGGGCGGCACTAACGAAGAGAGCGCAACGAAGTTCTCCTCAGACATCAAGAACTCTTCGGGTGATGTCGTAACGCCGACGGATTCCGACGGGGTTCTCTGGAAGGGGCTCAATTCGGGCGTTGCAACCGCGCCGGCGTACACCGTTGTGGACGGAAAATATTCATTCAAAAGCTTCATGGTAAGTGACGACGGAGGAAGCTATACCGACCTGAATATGCTTTTCGAAGACGGAGCGGCACTGACGTTATCGAGTGGCGACGGGATAGGGTTCAGCGCCTATCCGCTTGCGATGGATTTTTCCGTTAAAAACGGCGGAAATGCTGCGATAAACTTTACCAACGGTTGGACTCTTACCGCTCCCGTAGGCACGGGGCGTTCGGGCAGCACGGCGTCGATTAAAATCGGCAGGGGCATTACCGTTACGAGTTCGGAAGCGGTAACCGTCAAAAGCGACGCCGCGAATACGGTCTTCACCGTCGACGGCGTTATGAACGTTACAGGCGCGTCCTATTTCACAAACGGCATAAACAACTTCAACGGCACGTACACGACTTCGGGAAACGCCGCATTCAACGGCACCGTTGCAAACATTGGCGGCAACTTCACCGCCAATGAAACGACCGTACAAAATTCGACTCTCAACATCGGAAAGGACGCCGTGTACACTACCTCCCGTCTTGAACTCACACCCGACAACGGCGACGCAACAACGGCAAGCAACTTGGTTGTCAACGGTACGCTCAATATAAACGACTACTTTTATGTTTCGAAACACGACAGCATTACGCCAAAGATAACAATCGGCGAGGGAGCATCCATCAACGCGCAAACCTTCCGTTCAATAGCAACCCCTATCACTCTCGCGAAGGGCTCCACCATGATTCTCTACAATCATAGTAGCAATGTCGGCGAAACGTTCGCGAACGGCGGTCTTTTCACAATCAAAAACGGCGCATCTCTCCTCATCTTTACGGATTCGGCAACGTGTGCCGCCGGCAAAAACTATGAAGAAATCGTCCTCGACAAAGGCGGCAAATTGGCTATCAGGGGCGGCAAATATTTCGCGCTCGGCAATGCGATGGCACTCAACGATGCGCTCGACATCGACACGCACCTTGCGTTCGGAAAAAATACCGACACAAACGCGGGCTCGCTGGTTGTCAACGCCGACAACACTTGGAAGAAGACGGCGTTCCTCGTGTCGAAGTCGTACAACGACAACAAGCCTTCAAGCTCCTACGGTAAAATTACGATAGGCGACAACGTTTCGCTGACGGCAAGGGGTATTGCGTTCGCAACGGGCGAAGCCGCGCAGTTTGAAATCAACCTCGGCAGCGGCTCGGTCCTGACGTTCGACGAATTCATCGTTGCCGACATCGCCGGTTATGGCTTGGTTGACGGCGATACAATCGTAATCAGCGGTTTCGCCGAAAAGTCGCTTGCAATCAACAAACACAATTCGCTTGCCGACGACGCGTTGGCGTATCTGCAAATTTCGGGCGTTGACAGTTCCAAACTCTCGTGGGCATTCGACACGGCGACAAACAAATACTGGCTGACCGTCGTCCCAGAACCCGCCGAATGGGCGGCAATCTTCGGCGCGTTGGCTTTGGGCTTTGTAATCTATCGCCGCCGCAAGTAAGGCAAATTTTTAAATTTCCAAACCGCCAAACCACAAGGCAAGGCGGTTTTTTTGTGCACAGAAAAGCGGGGACAAATTCTAACTACCTATTTCGCGCTACATCAATATGCGCGGCATATGGTCGAACTCCTCACTGTCCGTTCCCTCCGAACTCGGCGCAACGCTCGGCGACGACTTCAAAGGCGATAGAATACGGCGACAGAATCGCGCTAACCGTCGACGGCAGGAATTTCAAGCTTTACAAGGGTATCGAGCTTGTCTCATCGGGCACAATTCCCGACGAGCTTTCCATAACGGGCGCGTCTTCGATCTTGGGCTGGAAAGGCTTGAAGCAGATTATGGCATAAACGGATTGGGAACTCTTGTTGTGGACGGAAAGAAAACCGAATTCAAACAGGGAGATGTCGCAAAAATCGGAGCAGGACAAATGCACGGAATAATGGGCTTGGAGAACCTGCAAATTGTGGAGGTGCAGTTGGGGCGGGAACTCTCCGAGGACGACATAATCCGCTCCGATTTCATATGGTAGAACAACCCTTGCGCCCCTTCTCCGAGGTTGGCTTCGGACAGCTCCCGCATGCCGCCCTGCATTCCGTCTGCGGAATTTCCGAATCCCTCCGCGGACGGACTATTCCCACGAATGCTCCCAGACAATCCCAGCGCGCGCGTCAAGCTCTTCCAAAAGAGCCTTCCCGAAATTCCGCAACTGGTCGGGCGTTGACGGCATTTCGCCGCCTGGAACCGCAAACGGTATTTCCATAGCCGCGCTCCACATGACATTCTCCAACCTTTCCGCCCATTTGGCGAATGTTATCGGCCGTCTGTCGTGCAAAAACGGGTCGAAGTCGACATCCAATTCGGGATTGTTCGCAAGCCCGCCCGATTTATTGCAGCGCTCGGCAAGCTTCAGCGAGAAGTCTTTTGCCAAATTCCGCTTTTTGCCGTTTTTCCCGAAGACGAAATAGATGCCGTTGGCGCGCGTGGCGAGGTTGCTCATTTCCGAAAAAAGTGGGGAATGCAAATCCAAAACTACCGTTTTTTTCCCGTCGGCGTTCAGTTTCTCCAATATCCGTTTTAGCGTTGCCGTGGCGGCGTACCTTGACGTTCCGTAATAGTCCTGGTTGTGGTCGCGCGGTTTGCGGAATTTTCCCTGCCCGCCTTCCTCTACGCCGTCCAAATCCACAAGGGGGAAGGCGGCAACCCGAATGTTTTTCGCGTATTTTGCGGAGGAAAGAAACCCCTCCAAGACAAAGCTAGCTGCCGATTCGCAGGCGTGGTGGCGGCAGGTTAGAACCGCCGTGACGGCGGAGTTTTCGTTTCCGAGCTCAACGAACACGTTTTCGCGCCCGCGCTCGGTTTTGCAGAAATGTCGGATCGCGATTCCGCGCGATTGCGCGAATCTTTTAAAATCCGAATACAGGTAGGGTATGACGGAAGCGAAGCGGACTTCGGCGGCGTCCTCCGAGACGCGGTATGAGAATTTTGCGGAATCGCCACATCGGCGGACAGAATGCGCGCCCAGCGGCGTCCAGTTTTTGCCGGAGTCCTCCGAGACGAATGCCCCGCATGCGTCAACGGCGTTTTTGCCCGATACGCTTATTTCCAAAAGTTTGCCGGACGCGTTTCTTACGCGAAAGTTCCAGTAATTTCCGCCGCGAGAGCAGCCGGAGGAATCGGGGGCAATCGAGATTTTTCCGTCCGCCGAAGCGGCGATAACGGCGTTGCCTCCCGCGAAATCGGCGGAAACGTCCGCAGCGGGCAAATGCGCGGCGCAGAGAGACAGAAATGCGGAAAATGCGAATATCTTTTTCATGTTTTGTGTTATACGCAAATGGGGGCGGATTTTTCGCAAATCCGCCCCCATGCATTGTTTTTACAGACCCATTAGAATTCGAATCTGATATAGCCGCCGATATGGTGGTTCAGCTCGGATACGCTTACTTCGGCGTTGTAATTTGCCCCCACCGACACGGAGTCGGTGACGTTGCCGTTTATGCCGAACCCGAGAATCGCGTAGTCTCTTTCGATTACCGATCCCCTGAGAATGCCACTGCTGACGGCAAACATGGAGGGATCGAGCGAATAGCCTACGTTGTACCTGTTATCGAGGAATTCGTGGGCGTACATTGCGCTGACGGCAATTCTCAGAATATCCTCGCAGTGGTAGGCCGCCTCGAATCCCGCAAGAGTCCTGATGCTGTGGTAGTCGCCACCGGCATAGGACATTGCGTCCGGACCCGTGTATTCCTTTTCCGTCGCGCTTTTTGTAAGCACCGCGGAGTAGTTTACACCGAGAAGGGGTGTAATCGAGAAGGGAAGCCCGCAGGGTTTTATCGTATAGCGCAAGCCGCCGAATGCCCCGAAGGTGTCGCTTTCGTAATCGACCTTCGCCTTGCCGGCCGCCGCCTCGCGTTCGGATTTATTGTCTCCGTAGGAGTAGGTCAGACCGATATACGCGTCGAGCCCGTCCGTTATCTGATAGTCGCCGTAGAGATTGATTATCAGGTTAGTGGATTCGGCTTTTGCCGACACATTGTCGCCCGTCGCGCGGGAATACGCTCCGCCCGCCGAGATCCCGAAGAAGAGGTCGCGGTTGACGATGTATTCCAGGTTGGCAAGACCGCCGGCCGAATAGGAGTTGGCTCCCGAATTTCCGTCCGTTCCCGCAAAATCCCCGAGTCTGTTTACACTCCTGAAGGATACCGAGGTAACGTCGGAGATGTCCTTTTCCGAACCGTCCGAAACAGCCGCGACTTCCTTCGAACCCGCAAACGCCGGACGTCCGAGCATTGCGCGGGTAGCGGAGATGTAGTCGACCGTGGAGAGCGCTATCGAATTCGCGAGAGCCGCCTGTTGGCGCACGGCGTACGTCATTGCGTTCGGAAGCGAAGCCGAAAGCGACTTTTCGCCCGTAATGTACGGCATTTTAATGTCGCGGATGTTTTCGCTATCCTTATCGAGATCGCCAGAGTGTTTGAGGCTGTCGATGATTTTGGCAAATTCGGCTTCGTTTGCGGTTTTTGCAACCGTCTTTTCGACGAATCTGTTTGCCTTTATTTCATGGACCACCTTGCCGTCCGATACCGAGTATTCGACATCAAGGATACCGTTGTCGGTTGTTCCCGAAACCGTATTCGCGTAGATGTCTGTCGCGTAGAGGTCGGTTGCCGTCAGGTTTTGACTATACTGCGCGGTTTCGTTTTGGATTTCGCCCGCCGAGTCCCTGTACGTGTGGTTGAACGAGCCGCTTTGCGGAACGTCGTCGTATTTGCCCACAAGCGTGAACTCGTTTACAACCGATTCGTCCGCGGCTTCGAATGCGAACGCCGCGTGGGATTTCGCCTTCAGGAAGTTCCAAACCGACTTTTCCGTGCCGCCGAGAACGCCGTTTACGGCGACATCGGAGGTTCTGCCCACGGCGGAGTGCTGTCCGGCGGACTTTACCGAATCGAAGGTCCAGTTGTTTTCCGTCACGAGTTCGACATCGCTGGCAAAATTCAGCTTGCCGACGATTTCCACATCGTTTTGCGTAAACGACAGCCGCAGTCTATCGCCCGTCGATGCCGCCCCGATATCGAGAACCGTTCCCGTGAGCGCGGCGGATTTGATTGCCGAAGCGTGGAGAATCAGTTTGTCTACGGTTGCAGAGCCGCCGTGTTGGGACTTTATCAGGGGATTTCCGCCCGTGTCGTACACCGCACCGACTTCGTCGGCGCCGATTTCAATCGTTCCGACATTGTCGGCGTACATAAACGGTCCGTCGTTCACCCGCGCGTAGTCAACCCCGTCAGCTATCGAGCGAATCTCGGCGTTTCCGACCGATTCCAAGTCGAGATAGTTGGCGGCTTTATTTACGGCAACTTCCGCCGCGTTGGATATTATCGTATAGACGTTTGCCGTATCGACCGTTATGACGGACGAAGACTGCGTTCCACTCAGCGTGGCTTCCGTATTGTCCGCATCCCCGTCGAGGGAGCCCACGGCGATATTGCCCGACGCCTTGATGTTTATTTCGTCCGCAGCTTCGACTGCGTCGGCCGTGAAGCCGGCAACATTGAGGACGTTTACGTTTTCGTCAGCCTTGATCCTGTCGACTACGACATTGTCCGCGCCGTCGATTTTGAGATTTTTGGCTTCAATCCCGTTCAGGGCGGATATGTCGGAAACATTCGCTATTTCGGTGTCGCCTGCCGTTTTGAGAGAACCCGTAAAGCTTACGTTTCCTCCCTTGGCGGCGTTACCCATCGAGAACGAATTTGCCGAAACGTCTCCCGCAAAGGTCGTGTCTCCTTTTACGTTGTCGATTTTCACGGAATTTGCGGCGGTCAGCTTCTTTGCAAACTTCACGTCGCCGCCGACGGTGTCAATGCCGAGCGCGTCGAGCAGGACTTCGTCGCGGAAATCGACATCGTTGGATATCGACACGATATCCATTCTGTGCGCTCCCGCGGAAATCTTTCCGTTGACGATTACGCCCGATACGTTTTCGATTTTGGAGTCGCCTCCGCCGAGAACGTTCTTCAATTCGACTTTTTGGGTTTGGTCTGCTCCCTTTACGGAAACATAGCCCACGTTCGCGGTCGAAGTAACGTCTCCGCCGGCGCTGCCGACAATAAGTCCGCCGACGATATTGCCGTTTGCGGAAACCTTGTCGTTGGCCGTGCCGATATTGACGGAACCCGATACGCCCATGGAATTAACCGTTACCGCGCCGTTGGCAGTGCCTATTGTGGCATCGCCGTCGACTGCGTCCATCAGCGTCGTTCCGCCGACCTCGCCTGCAACCGAGAAGTTGCCGATGCCGGAAACTTCGGCGTTGCCGCCTACGTTGTTCCGTATCTCCACGTCCTTCGCGTTTTTGATTTCGAGAGAGCCAGCGTTTTCGGCGGAAATGCCCTGCGTATCCGCGGCTTTGAGCTTGCCCTGCACGTCCTGCAAGGCTATTTGCCCGCCGACGTTTTTGGCGTCGAGCGCGCCGAGCGATACGGAGCTGTCTATTCCGCCCGAGATATCAACGGCGGAGAGCGTTCCGGCGACATTGTTTGCCTCCACGCTTCCTGCCGTGTTCACGGCGACGTTTGCGGAGGCGTTTTCCACGTACACTTTTCCGGCTACGTTTTTGGCGTTTACGTCTCCGACGGCCGTTCCCGATATTTCGAGGGCGTCCACGTTTTCCGCGAGGGACGTTCCGTTTACGTCGGTTAGGGAGACTGTTCCGACGTTTTTGACGTTGAGCGAGCCAGCCGACACTGCGGTTATGTCGCCCGAAACATCGGTGGCCTTCAATTCGGCGTCAACGTTGTTGAGGGTGATGCCGCCGCCGATATTTCTCGCGTCGAGAGAACCGAGCTTTGTCGCGCTGCTTATGCTTCCGCCGACATTTTCGGCGGAGAGCTTTCCGCTGATATCGTCGGCTGCGACATTGCCGCCGACGGCGGAAACGCTTACGTTCGTGCCTTTGGAAACGGCGACATTGTTTGTTATGTCCTTTGCCGTTACATCGTTTTCCGCAACGGATATACGATGCAGTCATAAAGGCGCGTCGATACCGATGTCCGAAATGCGGAAGAATTTATCGAGAGCCGATACGGGGATTGAAAAGCAACAAGCGGATATCGGAGAACGCCAAAGACGAAATCATCAGTAAATACCTCGATGGGGCGACAAACAAGAAGATATCGAAAAGGTTGGGGATATCGCAAAGCACAGTGGAGCGTTTGCGACAACGATAGCGGATTTAACGCATCATAGGGTATACGATGTGATAGAGGGGAAATCTCGCAACTTGGTGGAAAGTAAGTTAATGAGCTACAAAGGTCGGGATAAAGTAAAAGTAGTGTGTATGGATTTAAGCAGCAGCTACCGAAGCATAGTAAGGCGGTGTTTTCCGAAAGCAAAAATAGTGGCGGACAGGTTCCACGTAATAAGATTGGTATTGTACCATTTTATGGAGTTTTGACTCGCGTTTGCATGCGCAAACCGTCTCGCCCTTCGGGTCTCTTGCCTGCGGCAAAATCTCATTCGCGCTTCGCTTGAATTGCAAACAAGCCCAAGAAGAGGTAAAATGGAACAGGAAACTGACCTACCCATTGCGAAAACGTGGAGATAGGTTGAAAGCCGAAGAGCGAGAGCGATTGGAAAAGTTTTTTGTGAACAATCCCGCGATAAAGCTGGCTTACGAGTTTAAGGAAAGATTGTGCGAGCTGCTGAACAGGAAACATCAAACGGCAAAGGAATGTAAGAGAAATATAAGAGAACTGAAAACAATGATGAAACAGATGAAATACGAAGCGACACAAGAGTTTGAGAGGATAGCAGAAACCATAAGCGACTGGTTTGCGCCGATAATCCGCATGTGGAGATTTACGAAAAATAACGGGATAACGGAAGGCTTCCACAGGAAAATGAAACTAATACAACGAATGGCTTACGGTTATAAAAACTTCCAAAATTACAGATTGAGGGTCTTGGTTCTATGCGGCGTCTTTCATTAAAATCCACTCTCTTTGGTGTTGACCCAAAACTACCAACAAAACGCCAATTTTGGTGGTTTTCGGGTGGGCGGGCGTTCCGCCGCAAGTGGCTTAAATACTGGCATCGTATCCCCGCAAGCCGCGTGGATACTGGGTTTGGCGCGAAATGTAGAAACAAAAAAGCCGCAAGTGTTTGAACTTGCAGCTTTTAAAGTGGCGGGACGGACGAGACTCGAACTCGCGACCTCCTGCGTGACAGACAGGGCAATTCTCCATAACTATCAGTTTATTAGGAAATTATGTTGGAAAATTGTTGGATGCACACTTTTTTTAATATATGTTATTTTATCTTTCTGTAAATCTGAAAAACTATCTTTTGATTGCAAGTAAAATTATACAAAACTCATTAATTAGAATATTAGTAATGTCATAAATTTAAACAAAGACAAGTTCCTAGTATTTTTTCTCTGCCCTGTTTAGAATTCACTTCAGTTCGACGTATTAAATGCGATTATATGTCGAAAATACAGATCAGCAAATGGACATCAACTCGTTAAAAATCTTTTCATTTTGCAATGACGGATCCATTTTCGATATATTTGTTAGTATTTTTTCTAATCCGATGTTATATATGCTCGAATCGTCTAAAATTAAATTCAAAAATTCTAAAATATCCATTGGTTGTACCGCCTTTGGCAACGATAATGACATGGAATAAAGGATATCATCTTGTCTATTACATGTGGATAGCCATCCCTTCAATGTTTTGAATGTATCCGAAAACAACTCATTTGATTCAACAATGAACATTGAGATTTCATGTGCTAATTTTGGAGTTTTAATACATTTATCTTTCGGAAATATATTTTGGCAAAATGGTTTTATTTGTAACTCCCAGACATCGATTTTATTTCCTTGATACTTGAAATAATGTCGGATTGATGTCCAAACTCTGTATAATTCTTCTTTGGGAAACGATTTTATAACAGAGCTTAAATATTTATCCCCATAGCTTTTTGACATAGACAATGCCATTGTTACAAAAATATTTGTGTAATTATCAATAGACATCTTCATTTTCGAGATATGTCTTGCCAATTTTAAGAATGATGTTTTTAGATCGTAAAGTATTTGCGCATCAATTTTATTCGACAGGACACCCGCCCACAAAATCATACAAATGCGTGGAAATTTGCTCCAATGTAAAAACATCGGATACATATGATCTTTGACCCATTGTTTATCAACGTAATACAAAGCGTTCAAATACTCCCCAAATGCGAATTTGGTATAAAACAAATTCTTGTTTTTTACATCTAATAAACGTCCAAATATAGTTTTCCAATATTCTGTTAATCCAGAATTTTTTGATGGATTTTCGCTTATCCATATTTTGAATATTGCCACTGAAAGTTGCTCGCATGGATCGTTTATTGCATCATTTATATCGACAGAATCAAATTCTTTTTTGTTAAACACAATATCGATTACTCTAAAACAAAAATCACAAAATACCTCAATATTTTCATTTGTATCATCTTTCTTCCAAATTTCAGTATCTTCTGATAACTGAGTTAAACATGAAATTATTTGTCCTTTGGAATTACTAATGGTTGTATTATTAATAAAAGATAGATCTGTGCTTGGAATCAATTGCCAAAGCTTTCTTAACGTATCACTTTTTCTACACCAAGTTGCCAATGCAACATTAAGCTTTTCTTTAGAACATTTATTGTTTTTTATGGCAAAATACAATCCATATGCCGCAAACTTATAATTTTCGGCACAGAACTCTGCCCAGTCTGACTTATAATAAAAATTGTTTTTTTGTTTCTCTTCCCCAAGCCACTCAACAAGATTTGTTAGTTTATCTGGAGTTTTATCTGTTATCGGTCTATTTTCATATTCTGGATCCCCCGAACCGATCGACCAGGAGAGAAAATCTTCCTTTGAATTATCATCAAGTTTCCACCCATATTGTTGGGAAAATTTCGACAAGACATCAGATATGGTTGAAGGCAAATTACAACCGCCATTTTGTATTTTTGCGAAGTAATACCAAATTTTGCGTTCTCTAATACGCTGATATTCTCCATCAGAAATATCTCTCCGATACAAAGACCGTTGCGGCCCACTCATTATTGCATCTTTCAATTTTTCAAATGAAATAGGAGGTAATTCGATTGCTCTTTGCGACAAGAGAGTAATTACTTCATGATATGTAGCCGTACCCCATAACCAATATGCATTATCGGCTAAAATCCATTTTATCCAAAGTGCGGAATTAATGTGTTTAGATTTAGATGCAGCAAAAAGTGCTAGTCTCTTGAATGCTGGGTATTTTTCTTGCCACCAGGATATTGCAATTGTCATTGCTTTTTTGTGATTCGTTGCATTAATATCCAACCATATATCCCGAAGTAGTTCAATAAGAACAACCCATGCGCTGTAATGTTTTTTGTTTTGCGGATGTTCTTCAATGGATGGAAGGTCGTATGCCGATCTATCAAATTTTTCGTTTGCCAAATCTAATTCTCCAGAAAGATCTAGAAAGTCGGTTAAGGATTTTTGCGCACATTCAAATAAGGTTTCAAGAGGAACAATTTTTCTTATGGCATTTTTTTCATAACGTAACTGTTGGCATGTCAGCACAACATCGATAAGAATTTCGTCTTCGATTGGCTGATGAGTTGTTTCATTCCACGATAAGAAGTTTCTCTGTATTTGTATTTTTGGAGAACAAAGTTCGTATAATGTTTTCTTTCCAATGAAGTCCAATTTTGTATCCTCGTAGTGATTTATCCAATTATAAAAATCAAAATCGCGATTCCTTAAAACATAACCTCTTAGAATCAACCACCATAACGCTTTGTTACGCTTTGACAAGGTTGCATATGGGGAGTTCTTCTGGTCTCCATTTTTTATTAATATGAGGGTTCTTGTAAACACATCTTCAACCAATGCGATAAATTTTTTGTCAACCCCCCATCTGTTTTCTGCAAACCATAAGATTAGTTTGCTGGAATTAATGTGTTTTAACATCCATTTTACAATCGGTTCTGTAATATTGTTCTTTTCACTCACTTTCTTATTCCCAAAAAAGCCAAATGGATCCTTTTCAGAAAATATATATAACCATTCAATCGTCGGTGGCGGATTCATTTCGGCAAATTTCTTCGCAGGAATTCCGGTATAATCTGTCAATGCCCAAATCATTCTTCCAACGTAATCATCGTTATTAGAATTTTTTGATGGGTCTGAAGATGCGTATTTTAAAACGTATTGAACCTTACCGTCGACTCCACTCGAATATACATTCGCCCATTCAATCAACGTGTCGTGCAAAAGAGAATGCTTATTGTCTGTTTTATAGCGTATGGGAATTATTGCGTTATGTATCAATTCTTTGTTTTCTGTATTTTTTGTGTCATCTTCTATAAATGCATAAACTGGGAACTGAGATTCCCCAGCTTTTCTATCGGCAGACAATGCATCCAGCATGTATTTTAAAATGGGATCATTTATTCCATACCCGACAAAACAAACAACAAAATTACGGAATAATTCATTTACAAAACGTGATGCCCAATATTCTCGTAAATATGCTAACCCAAAATCTCCACTCGTAAGAACTAAATTTTTTAAGCTACTTATGTCTTCTTCTTTGTCTGGTAATCTTCCATGTAGATATACAAGACCGTTCCAATTGGTCGGTTTGGGGATAGGAATGTATGGCGCTATGTGTTCTCTTACTGGTATGTTATACTTTTCTAAAGTATCGGAAAATATTCTGTCAAAATTTGTAGTGACTATACGATATTCACCGGATTTGTTTTTTGCCAAATCCAATAGAGCTTTGTGCGTATTTCCTTTGGTTTTTCGATAATCTGGCTTTAATATGGAATGTAACGATTTTCTGATGGATATTTTATCGCTTACAATACGATTTTCAAATGATTCAAGAGCTTCATCGACAAAACCATTTTTAATAGCATTACGCTCGGTTGGAATCGGTTCTTCGTGGTTCAGTTCGTAGATTTTATAAGCTAAATTTTCAAAATTTGGCAACCCAAAATTCATAGATATTCCAGCTCCGCAAAAGAATACAACCTTACCTTCTTCGTGAGCTTTCAATAGTTGAATCGGAATATCTGGGCCATTAGGAATAAACTGCATGCTTTATATGTATTCTCGAGTTAATAATCTTATTCGTGAATATTGAATTTTTATATACTTATGTCAGAAAAATATTTGTTGTTTAAATGCTTCAATGCATCACAACATTGTTTATGGTTTATATTGTTGAATATTACTCAAAAACCTCGGGTACCATCTTCAACGGCAATGCAGAAACTGTATCATTTATGCGATATTGCTCGTCGCCGGAATAAATGATAAACGCCTTTTGAGGTTTGATTGTATCGAGCGCGTTGTAAAATCCTTTCCCGAGTGCGGGCACGGAAGAACGCTTTATTTCAAAAGCAATTCGCCCCGCTTTCGGAGAATCCACAATTAAGTCGATTTCTTCGCCGGTAGCCGTTCGATAGTAGCTAAATTCCGAACGCGCGGGAGCGGCGGATATTATTTGCTCTATCGCGAAGCCCTCCCAAGATGCGCCGAGTATCGGGTGGGACAAAAGTGAATCTTTTGTTTCTATTTTTAGAAGCGAATGCAAGATGCCGGTATCCCGCAAATAGACTTTGGGAGACTTAACCAGTCTTTTCGACGTATTCCCAGACCAAGGGTGGAGCTGACGGAGCATGTAAGTATCGCTCAAAACGTCCAACCAGTATTTTACGGTTTTGTTCGACACTTCCAGCGATTTCCCGAGGCTCGAATAATTTATGGCCGAACCGTGATAATGCGCCGTCATTGTCCAAACTCGGCGCATTTGAGTCGGCGAAAGACGGAAACCCAAGATGTTTAAATCCCGCTCCAAGAATGTTGAAACAAAAGAATCAAGCCACGAAAAACTTTGTTCGTCGTCCGCGGCGAGAAATGAATCGGGGAAACCGCCCCTTAGCCATAGTTTATCCGCACTTTCCGCGCCTACCTCAAAAAGACTAAACGAAGATAATTCGTGATAACAGATTCGTCCAGCCAATGATTGTGAAGATTTATTCAGCAACTCAGGCGAAGCACTGCCGAGAATCAAAAACCTGCCGTTTCTTCTGTCTTCGTCGATTAGGCTTCTAAGCAGAGGAAACAACTCGGGGCGCAGCTGAATTTCGTCGATTATTACGAGTTTTTCGGAGTTGTCTTTGAGATAAAGATACGCATCATTAAGTTTGTCGTAATCGGCAGGCTTTTCCATATCGAGATAAACGCTCAACTCCTTCAAGTCGGCGACAATTTCCCTTGCAAGAGTTGTTTTCCCGACCTGTCTCGCCCCTACAATGGCAACAACAGGAAATCGATTTAAATCATTCTCGATTTTTAACTTTTCCGACCGTTCAATTTTCATACCTTGCATTTTGGGAGTTTACATTCCGATTTGCAAGACTTTTCTTTAACTATTTAACTAATAATCTGATGTTGACCTGCCAACGTTAAACTTTTCCTACATATTTCCTATGAGTTCTTTTTACACTTTGTTCGCTTGTCCACAAACTGCGGCTGGGAAGAAAGCAACTCATCCCAATCCGCCGGAATGAATTTTATCCAGCCGTTTACCTTATCGCATCTATCTGCAAATTGCGGTTGGCCCGAGAGAAGGTATCTCCATTCTGATCCATCAAATTGTCCCCAACCATCCACTTTATCACATCTGTCTGCAAACTCTGGGTGATAGTATAGCAAATCGTGCCAATCAACCGAATTGAATTCCACCCAGCCATTCATCTTATCACACCAGTCAGCAAACTGCTGATGATTAAAAATAAGTTCCACCCAATTCCCTGAAGTGAATTCCGCCCAACCGTTTACCTTATCGCATCTATCCACGAACTGCGGTTGGTCCGAAAGCAAGATACTCCAACCGGATCCATCAATTTGCTTCCATCCGTCCATTTTATCACACTTTTCTACAAACTGTGGTTTGGCAGAAAGAAGGATGCACCAACTTAATCCGTCGAATTGTTTCCAACCGTCCATTTTATCGCATTTATCCGCAAACTGCGGTTGTTTTGAAAGTAGGTACCCCCAATTTAAGCCGTCGAATTCAGCCCAACCATTTATTTTATCGCACCTGTCCACAAACTGCGGTTGGGAAGAGAGAATAGCACGCCAATCCTCTCCATCGAATTGTTCCCAACCATCAACTTTATCGCATTTATCTACAAACTGCGGTCGTTTTGAAAGTAGTTCACTCCAGTTCCCCGAAGTGAATTCCACCCAACCGTTAACCTTATCACACCTGTCTGCAAATTGCGGTTGATAGAAAAGCATGTATTCCCAATCTGCCGAAGTGATTTTTCTCCAGCCATTAGACTTATCACACCTAGTTACAAACTGCGGTTGGGAACCTAAAAGAGCACCCCATGCATCTGAATCAAAATTTTTCCAGCCATCTTGTTTATCGCATTTACTCGCAAACTTTGGAAAATTAGAAAGAAGTTCACTCCAATCTCCTGAATTGAATTTCGCCCAGCCGTTCATTTTATCACATTTGCCCGCAAGTTCTGGATGATTAGAAAGAAATTCGCACCAATCTTCTGAAGTAAATTTCATCCAACCATTTACCTTATCGCACCAATCTGTAAACTGCGGTAAAAGCTCAATCCATTCAGAACCGCCGAACTTCTCCCAATCTTTGCATTCAGATGCAAGTTCAGGAGTCTGCATAATAATACCAGCCCAGCCTGATGCATAGTTTTTAGCTTTTTCTACAAACTGCGGTTGTTTTAAAAGTAGATCATGCCAAACTCTTCCATCAAAATTTGCCCAGCCGTTTAGCTTATCACATCTGTCTGCAAATTGCGGTTGAGCAGAGAGAACCAGGTACCAAGCTAAGTCATTAAATTTTACCCAACCATTGACTTTATCGCATCTATCGGCAAACTGCGGTTGTTCGCGGATAAGAAGACTACAAGAGACATCTTCAAATTTTGTCCAAGCATTGATTTTATCACATCTATCGGCAAACTGCGGTAGTTTACGCAAAATATCAGTCCAATCACCTGATTTGAATTTCATCCAAGCATTAAATCTATCGCATTGTTCAGCAAACTGCGGTTGTGCCAAAAGTAAGTCGCACCATTCTTCCGAATTGAACTTTTCCAATTGTTCATCTGTGTATTTTTTCATATCTTTATTTTGTTATATATTGTTTAGTTTTGCAATTATTTTTTAGAGAAGTTAAGAAATTGCTTCTCTTTTTAAGATTCTTATAAAAGACGCCCGCGACAGAATACGTCGTTCTCATAAAAATATCTCAAAATAAATCTTAAACGACGTGTATTGTCGCTTCCGATGGTTATTATTTTTGAAACAGAAAACAAAAATGAAAGATATTGCAGTTTTAATAGTTGTTGCGTGCTCCTACATTTCAAGTTGGGTAGAGCCGTTATTTTGGCAGTCCGACACCCAAACGCAGGAAGAATATATCGAAAAGAATCAGCACAATTACCCCGACGAATGCATAGATGTTTTAAAGCGACATCCGGCTTGTTTTGAAAAATACAAACAGGAACTCGATGAAAAAGCGGCGGAATAAATTATTCCGCCGCTTCGTTATTTAGTTTTGCTTTTCTATGTCAAAGTACGCAATGCTAAGCGCGCCTGCCTTTTTTAAATCTATGCCATAGATTCGGATGAAAGCCTGACGAGTTGCTTCACCGTTATTATACGATATCGGGTGGTACATCGACGAGACCTGCACACTCATTCCGCGTTCGAGTCTAAGACCGTTTATGTTTCTTGTTGCTTTTACCGTAACAGTCCAAAGTGCCATAATTATCCTTTCTGTTAATTTTGTTTGGCGACGTCTATTTTAATCACCAGCGCGACATTTTACGTCGCACAAAAAATTAATTAAACATTTCGTCGCGCGGCCAAACCGACCAAATGAGCGCTACAATCCAAAAGATACCCAAGAACCCGAATATATTTAAAATAAAAATCACCCACCTGTAAGTGTGCCTGCGCCAAAACGCAATAATCACAGGCAAAAAATAAACAAATGCCGCCAATAATATAACAACTAAAAGCACCAAAATTTCCATACCCAAATCATAAGCGAAACTCGCGACATTATATGTCGCGAGCTATTATATACTAATTTTTATCTTTCAAATATTATGCAAACAAAACTTTAAGTTTATTCGTACTTATATGAAAAATTCGGATTCACAAAAACTGTAGCTATTGTTTCGGCTAAACTATGATCATTTTTATCTTTCGCACGGCGATACGCTGTTCCTATAATTCTAGCCCGTTTTGAATTCACGACATATTGAGTACCCCTATTCGTTGTATATCCGCAGTAGTTTAGAAGCTCTGCCAACCCGTTATATGACATATAAATGTTATGCGATTGTAGATATTTCGCCAGTGCAAAAATAAATTCATATTTATCCGCAGTTTTGGCTAAATTTTCTTTATATTTTTTAAAATATTCAACTTTTGCAGAAGTATTCGCTGAAATTACTGAATCTTTTTTGATAACATCCATTTTATCCTTCAAAAAATTACAAAAGTTACTTACAGTCATCTCGCTTGCAGTCAAACGCATACGATTTGGATGGCAAAGTTTAATGATATGTACATTTTTATCGTTCAAAATATAGTGCTCATAAAATGAATTCCCCTCGATTTTTTGGATGTTAACACCTTCAAAGTAGTCAGAAGGAATATTCTTGTGCAGTATTACAACAACATCAGGATCCAATGTCGTTAAAATATGTTTAAAGCCGTAGAAGACTCGTCCTGCATTTCTTATTTTTTCCCATAGAACACCATCTACACCTCGATGTTTTGCTGTGCTTTCATAATATTCTATGGGTTGGCAATTTGCCCATGCGAACGATTCCAAGAGGTCTTTATATTTATCCTGTTTGATGAGAGTCCAATTTTCTGGTTGTAAATCGTTCTTGATTGCAAAAAACATCATTATAAAACCAAAAAACTTATATCTTGTAGAACCCCAATTCCTAAAATCAAGCTTTTGGAATGAATTTAACTCTGACTTTACTTTGGAAAGCGGGTTGTTTTTTTCCGCTTTGATAAACAATCTTAGATCGCCATAGTTTTTTGTATCCCGACCAACAAAAACTATTCTTTGCTGAGATGAAAAATATCTTTTCCCAAAATAACTAAGAAATGGCTCTGGCATTCCTTGAATTTCAGGTAATTCAAGTTTGTCCATTTCTTCAATAAACTTTTTAATTAAAGGCTTGTAATGCTCTAAATATATATTTTCCATAGCAGTCAAAATCATAATAATTTAGATTGTTATCATTTTAGAATATAATGTCAATTACCGTGTTGGCGATATCACTAATACGACCATATTCAACTAGAATCGGGGCGGTGGAACAAGCGCCGCAGGCTACGGAATATTTTTTGAAGAAGATTTCCAGACCGTCTTTTCTGAGGACGAATCCGTCTATGGCGTTGAGCAGGTCGGTGTTTGTTTTGATATCGTCGAGTGCAAGCATCTTACCGTATTTCTGTTTCAGTTTCGACAGGACGAGTTTTACAAATTCGTCCGTCTTGTTTACGTCGATTACATTGAAGAGCGAGAGTCTTGTTATTGTGCCATCATCGTTGAACACGATATTAAAGCCTTCCGACATTGAGTCGCCGTGTGCACCGCCTGTATAGGTATGATAGTCGTTTCTTGCGGAAAAGAATTTGGGGGTATTTACATAAACTTTTGTTTCGGCGGAAACTTCGTATTGAATATGTGCGGCTTCGGGGTCGCGTTTAGCTTCGGCAGCTTCGGCGGCAATTTCCGTTTTCAATTCGGCGAACTTCTTGCGCAGCATTTCGTTTATTGTCTGATGTGCCGCAGAATCTTCTTTGAATGCAAAAATTTTATCGGTGATTGTGCAGTTGCTTTTTGTGCAAGCGCAGAGCGTCAGAGCCAAAATTATGTAGGTCAGAATTTTCATAGATAGTCCTTTATTTTTATTGCTATTTGTGCGCAGGCGACGGCGTCGGAAAGCGCGTTATGGTGGTTAAGTTCAAGATTGAAGTAGTCGCAAACAACGTCCAGAGTTGTTCTTTCGGGACGCAGGGAAGCTGGTAAAGTCGAAAAATATCGTTTTGCGCCGCAACAGGTGCAACGAAATTCATAGTTGTCGTAGGGCATATTGTATGCGGCGAAAACTTGACGCAAGCACGACTCATCGAAAGTTGCAAAATGCGCTACAAGCAGCGCATTCCCCAGCCTATCAGAAATTTTAGACCACACTTCGGGGAAAGTTGCGGCGGAATCGGTATCGTTTCGCGTAAGTCCGTGAATGCGGGTGAGGGTGTAGTAATTCGGCGTCGGCCGGATAAGGCTATAAAAAGTATCCGCAACTTCGCCGTCCCGCACAAATACTGCGCCAACACTGCAAACGCTCGCCCTATTCCCGTTCGCGGTTTCAAAATCGATGGCGGTAAAATTCAAATTATCCATAATTTTCCACAACTTTTTTTGCGTCATTTAACAAATCTTCGCGAATGGATTTTGGAGAGAGAACCGTTATGTCTGAACCTTGCGAACGAATCCAAAACATCAACTGCCACGAATTTTTAATTGTAGCCGACAACTGCCACTTGCCGTCCACAAAGCGCAGTTTTTGATCTTTTACGATCTCGCATTCGTCGAGATACATTGCAAGCGTTTCGGAGACGTTTGCTTTAAGCTTTACAACTTCGCCCTGTCCGAACTGCATTACACCGCTTTCGATGTATTTGTCGAGCGAAAACCCTTTCGGGCGAATGGCGGAAGTCTTCAAAATTTCAACCGACCGCAACCGTTGAATCGCAAATTGGACGGGATTTTCGTAGCCGTCGATGACGGCTATCAGATATCCACGCGCGCCACGCTGAACTATTGCAAGAGGGTTTAACGTATATGTTTTTGTCTTCTTCCACATTGGGTCGTAGGCGACTTTTATCTGCCTGCCGCCAACAAGTGCCGTTTGCAGAGTTTCGAGAATAGAATTTTTCACGAACGGCTGCGTTGTGGGCAGAGAATCGGGAATATAGCGAACTTTACTGCTCCACTTGCTGATGGGTAAAGAATCAAGCGCGGCAAGTTTTTTGCGCGCCGATTCAAACCGCGGTTCGAGAGTTTTTAACATCGAGACTGGCAGAACGCTTTTCAGAATGTCTTCGGCAAGCGTAAGCGATACGGCTTCGGAAACTTCAACTCCGCCGAACTCGCAACCGATGTCGCGTATCCAATACCAGCCGAACGGAGGAACGGAATCGGTTGCAGCGATGGGGAATATCAGGGAGAGGTCGCGCAGGTCGCGCTCCACCGTCCGCTTTGAGACGTCAATACCCGCGTAGGAAAGTTTGGACACAAGCTCGGCGGCGGTAATTCCTGGAGCTTTTTTGGGTATCATTTTCAGCATTTCCCACTGTCGGGCGATTGTGTTATTGTTGTTGCTCTTTGGCATAACATTTCCTTTCGATTTTTAATGAAAACAATTTAGCAGGCGATTGCGACAAAATACGTCGCACTATTTTGAATTTATCGTGAAAATGCCACTTTGCGTCATATTTCGTCGCGCTGAAATGTATAATCGAGCCAAAAAAAGGAGATATATGTCCGCAGAAGAATACGAAAAAGAAATCGAAAGACTTTTTGATTTTAACGGCGTCGATGCTCTTATTGAGCATCAAAATCTAACACAGTACTTTTATGCATGGGATTTATTGAGCACGCAAGACTGGATTCGCCTTATTAAATCAAACCCCGTGTTTTTGAGAAAAGCCGCGCGATTTTTGCGCGGACAAATTGCAATTTTGGCTTGCTTCCCAAATAGGCGCGACCTGTGCAACAAAATTGACGAGTTTTCACAGTATGATTTTGCCGAGTTATTTGTTTTAAGAAAAGGCAAGATGACAAACTTTCCCGAACGGGATTTTTCAAAGCTCGATTCGTACTCGTGGTTAATGATTTTGGATTTTTCAAAAGAATACGAAAATATCGCAAAGAATTATTTTGCGGGACGTATCGCCTTACTGTATCTCGGCATAATTCCGCAAAAATGCTTTAATGAATACGAATTGCTTAGCATCGAAAACTGGCGGTTTCTGCTAAGGCGCAACGAAAAGTTTTCGCAAGCATCAAAGTTCCCAAATGGGAAAATCGCGCTTTTTTCGAAGGGCATGGCCGATTTAAAATCAATAGACTTCTCGCAACTTAGTGGGGAGAACTGGACGTTTCTATTAAAACAAAGAGTTTTGGACGGGATAATGGATGATACGTTAATCGAACATTCAAAGGAAATTCATCAAATAGCATGTGATTTTTCGTATTGGAAAAAACTAAGCCGGCAAAATTGGCAGGACATTCTTCGATATGCAAAAAGCTATGATGTGAGAGCCGCTGCATGTTCGCGCAAAATATTTAAATACTTTTCTTCTGCCGAATGGGTAGAGTTGTTGTTGGTCAACAAAAATTTTGAACTCCAATTCCTTTCGAATTCCGATTGGACAAGTTTAGACAAAACCGATTGGAATAGACTACTTGGCACGGATTCTTATTTTGAAAAGTATTACAAAACATTCGGACAGGATTCGCCTTGTCGAAGCAAAGTCTGCAACACCACAAAATACGATTTTATTGAGATTGACGAATGGCTTACCTCCAATACGTTCGACGATGTAAATGACCCCGAACAGTGGATTACTTTGCTAAAAAGCGCAGAATATCCTGCTTATTTGGACGATTGTATAGAACACAAATGCTGGGATAAGCTCCCGCAAGAATTACAAGAAAGATTTGTAAGAGTTTATCCCCACATTATAGAAAGTATTAAAAACCATGAAAATATTTAATTGTAGCCGAAGATACGTTGAAACGCACAAGTCCGAGCTTGAAGCCGACGATTCATTATTTGTTGTAAGCATAAACGACTTTTGCAAAAACGATGACGGTAAGGTAAAAAATTTGTGTTGCCCTCCGATTTCACCGAAACACGGAATTGTTTTGTTTTTTGACGACGCAACCCCCGCAGACATTGGGCTCAAAGGCATCACAAAAGTTTTTGACCGCAAAATGGCATACTTTATTTTGGAAAGCATTGAAGAAGCGTTAAAAAACACGGAAATCACACACATTCTCGTTCATTGTTCGGCGGGAATCAGCCGAAGCGCGGCAGTAAGCCGCATCTTAAACGACTTCATAAATTCAGTGCTGTCCGAAAATGAGACAGATTGGGAGTATAACGACAAACACGGCTTCGAACTTCCACCTACCCCCAATCCCCACATACTCGCAACAATGCGAAACGTTTTGTATGACGAGTTTTTGTAATCATACATAAGCGAATGCGACGTATTCTGTCGCTGAATTTTTGTATATAAATTAACATGAAAGACGAAAATCAAAATTTTGAACCTGAAAAAGCTATAACTATTCCGATTGGCAAAAACTGCACGGGCGAAACCGTTTTCAAAGACTTGTTTTCGCTCGGGAATATTCTGATTGGAGGCGACAACCGCTTTTTGACAAAATACGTTTCAAGTCTAATTACATCGCTTTCGGAGCGTTATTCCGACGAGGAATTGGAGATAATTTTAAATTCAAATGAGAGAAAAATCTTTTCGCGTTTTAAGGGGAATTGCCATTTTTGGGGAGGAAAAGTAAAAACCAGAACTCCCGAAATTCTCGATGTAGCAGAAGTTCTTTACAGAATTTACCGCGAAAGATACAAACTCTTGGAGAGCTTCGGCGGTTCGTTTTTTGAATACAACAAAATTGCGAAGAGAAAATTACCCGTCATTGTTTCCATTACCTCCGATTACTCAAAATTGCTTGGACGAAAAGGGAACCACTTTTTCTTTCACCAACTTATAAACAAGGCTTTATACTCAAAAGGAACGGGAGTATTTTTGATTGTTGCAACGTCGAATTATTCCATCGAGCCGTCGTGTATTCGCGACGGATGGAACGCATATTTCCCTACTCGTCTTGAATTTTACCAACGCATTTACAATGCATCTAAAAGTGTGTTGCAAAATATGAAAGATCAAATTCGTCCGCTAAAAGATGATGTCATTCTCCAAACGAAGGACGATTTACAGAAATTTCGCATTTTGTAGGAGGTAAATATCATGAAAAATAAAATCACGGAAAATTTACATAATAGAAAAATACGGCTGAATAAAAAGTTTGAATTTTCCGAAGAAAACATAGCCAAAATAAAGCGGGTTAATTCTATTCTGCTTAGAAAATCACACGAACTTTTTGATAGATTGTGTAAAGGAAAATGTTGGTTGAATCATTTGACAAATATAAGCGTAATAGAAGGGAATTACTCGCTAGAAGGAGCAATTAAAATAAACTTTCCACCCGAAGTTGCCGAACATCAAACTCCGTATATGATTTCGGTCGATCCCGATCCCCGAAATCCCACAGATCGAATTTCAACCCTTTTGGAAGACGAAAATTGGGACATTGAAATCTTCGAGCCGTTGAAAAAATACAGTATTCACATCTGCTATGCCACCCATTGGTTCTTTTGCGACGGACTCTTTGCATTACAAGACATGATAAAGCTAAAAGAAAAGAACATTGAATTTCAGATGGAAAAACTACTTATCGAATAAACCGAAATTGTGCGACATATTTTGTCGTGCAATTTTTTTATAGTCTTTGTCTTGAAAGGAAAAATTTATGGGCACAGACATTCTTATTGCGAAATCTGATTCGGACGGTTATCTTAACTGCGGACATATATTCGACGAAGACAGAATTTGCGCGCTCTACGCATACAAAATAATAAAGGCAAATTTCCTAAATAGGCATCCGCAATGTGAATCAAATTACATGGATATGCTGGTTGATTTGTTTCAAAAAATCGGAGTAGATTTGTTGGCGTCGTGCCATAAATACATACTTGAATATGAGAAACGTAATTTTTCGAGCGAAAAAGTCAAATCATTGGATGTCGATTATAATGATTGGCGCATTTTTAGTTGGAATCATTCGCATACAATCGGCATATCAAGCTCGGAATTATTCAAGATTCTACTCCCCAATATTACAGAGATGGTTCTGAAAAATTTAAACAAAAATTTGGACCTCGAAAATTTCGATTACATGTCGGAGCAAGTTCAACTAACAAAAAGTTTCTTCGAGTTAACCGAGACGGAGGCAAAACTCATAGTCTTTTTTATGGTGAAATCGATATGGACACCGTTGGAGGAAATGTTGGGCAGGTTAGACGGACGCGGAAGGGCATATCTCATATCGGCTTTGCTTGACGTTGAAATATGCGAGTATACAACATTGATTTCATCGTCGTCGTCTTTGAGAAAATTCGGCATTATAAATCAAAAGCTGAAAGTTTCGGAAGATATTTCGGATTACATACAAGGACTTACAAAAGAATTCATCCCCAATGTCATAACTGCGGAAGAAAACGCCGCCACGTTCGACATTTCGAGCTTTGACGTTCCGGCGCTCTCCAAGAAAATCATATTGGAATTGTTAAAATCCGAAGCACCATGCAAGATTTTATTATACGGCAAGGCGGGAAGCGGAAAAACCGAATTTGCAAAAACACTTATTACCGCCTGCGGAAAAGAAATTGCCGTTCCGATTTTCAATAAAGACAACGAGGACGAAAATAAATTCAACAAATGCGCGATGGCCGAGTTTATTTCAAACAAAACTGGAAAAGTTGCGCTTATCGACGAATGCGACAATATAATTTCGTCGAACTTCGGATTTTTACACCGCAAAAATACCGACAAAGGCGACATCAACAAAAGACTCGACTCGATGAAAGGAAAAAGCATTTGGATTACAAATTCCATTGAATCAATAGAAGAGTCTACTCTGCGCAGGTTTACGTTCAGCATAGAATTTGACGGCCTTTCAAAAATCCAAAAAATAAATTCGCTTAAAACCGCTCTGAATGCCACCACATTTTCCGACAAAATCGATGCGGAAGAATTATTCAACCGCCTTGATAAATATCAATTATCCACAGCGGGCATCGCTTTGTCTGTAAATTCGGCTAATACCGTCGTTAAAGATTCTTCGACCGAAGAGTTTTTAGATGCGGCCGAGGCTTTTGCAAAAGCTCAAAGCGTTTTAATAAACGGGAAGTCGCCGAAAAAATTTTCGCGATATAAGCCCGACTGCCATTTCGACGCCGACATAATCAACATGGACACTTCCTACGACACTTTGATGAAAATTTTGTCGAATTACAGCAAAAAGCAGGAAGAAGGCGTGGTAAATTGTCCGCTTAACATGATTTTTGCGGGCGTCCCCGGAAGCGGCAAGACGGAATTGGCTAAACATATTGCGCAAAAACTGGGCAAGAAAATAATCCTGAAAAACATGTCTGACATGCAGTCAATGTATGTCGGCGAGACTGAAAAAAACATAGCCAAAGCCTTTGCCCAAGCGGAACGGGAGAAGGCAATTCTTGTAATCGACGAAGCTGATTCGCTTTTTATAGACAGGTTGACCGCAAGCAGAAATTGGGAAATTTCGCAAACAAACGAAATGCTAGCGCAGATGGAAAATTTCAGAGGCATTTTTATTTGCTCCACAAACATTTTGGAGAACATCGACACCGCAGCAATGCGCAGATTCCAAAAGAAAATAACATTCGGATACCTCGGTAAAGATGCGAGAGAAAAGCTGTTCAAGAGCTATTTTTTTGATACTATAAAAGGATTGTCCGAGGAAACCATTTGCGAATTGGAGAAACTAAACAATCTGACGGCGGGAGATTTCAAAAATGTCTTTCAGCAAATTCAGTTTGCCGATACCGTCTACGACGAGCGCGACATTCTTGAACTTTTAAAGCGCGAGACCGAATTCAAAAGAGACCGTTCAACAAATAGCAACAATAGAATCGGATTTTGCGTTTAACGGCATTTTACAACAAACATCGGCGGCAAAGGGGACTTTGCCGCTTTTTGTTTTTATAGGGTGCGCCCGAATGGGCGCGGGACGTGCTACGCACGTATCAAGGGATTCTGTGTTTTGACGGAAATTTTATCCGCAGAACACATGCCCTTGTATGAAGAAAAATTCACTCAGACTGGAGTACCGCGACGGGCGCAAATCGCCTTATTTGGTGTTTTATCCCGACGCGGGCAAAATAAAATCAAGGTCGTTTACGACCCAAAGCGAAGCAAAATCTTTTATGTTTTCGCTTAGGAGCGAGTATTCGCTCCCAGAGGATATGACAATTCCAAGCGGCGTTCGTTTGGCCGTCTTAAAACTCAACACGGAATGCCACAAGCGCGGGCTGTCCACCGAGATTGTCATCAACGACGCCATCAGGCGCGTCGAGTTAAATTCATACAACAAGGTTGTATTGGTGCAAGACTGCGCGCGCAACTTTATGGCGCACAGTCAGCGCATAAATCTCCGCGATAAAACGCTCAAAGAATACGACCCTCTCAACGTCAAAGGTAGTGGGATGAGGGTAGAAGAAGTAGAAAAAAAGGGAGGCAAAGAGGACGGAAGTCCTACAATGCCTCTGATGTTGTTTAGTTTTTATAGAGTAATACGAAGTTGGCGAAAAGGTCGAGACTTTTTTGCGAGGTTGGAATACAAACAAGACGGTATACCGTCTTGTCGCGGTTGCGGGCATAAGAAGGTTGTATTTTACGACCATTATTACAGGAAGGCGAAAGTAGCGTCGATAGACGGGCGGATATGCGAACTACTGAACAGGAAACATCAAACGGCAAAGGAATGTAAGAGAAATATAAGAGAACTGAAAACAATGATGAAACAGATGAAATACGAAGCGACGCAAGAGTTTGAGAGGCTCGCAGAAACCATAAGCGACTGGTTTGCGCCGATAATCCGAATGTGGAGATTTACAAAAAACAACGGGATAACGGAAGGCTTCCACAGGAAAATGAAACTAATACAACGAATGGCTTACGGTTATAAAAACTTCCAAAATTACAGATTGAGGGTCTTGGTTCTATGCGGCGTCTTTCATTGAAATCCACTCTCTTTGGTGTTGACCCAAAACTACCAACAAAACGCCAATTTTGGTGGTTTTCGGGTGGGCGGGCGTTCCGCCGCAAGTGGCTTAAATACTGGCTTTGCGCGGCATCGTATCCCCGCAAGCCGCGTGGATACTGGGTTTGGCGCGAAATTTAGAAACAAAAAAAGCAGCAAGTCTTTGAACTTGCGGCTTTTAAAGTGGCGGGATGGACGAGGTGCCGCCGTAGTTGCGTAAGTATATTGATTATCAGAATATATTTTCGATGGCGTCGTGTAGTTGCTAATTTTTTATCGTTTGCACCGCAGGTTTTGCGGAGAATTGAGGTTTTGCGTAGCTATGAGAGACTATTCATTGGGATATATTTTGTTTCGATTTATAACGTAGTGCGTCGAACGCCCTACGCCCTCTTTCAAAAGGACGCCTTTTGCGATGAGGTCGTTGATTTCGCGCGAGGCGGTGTCTTGCGAGCAGTCGCGGATATTCGCCCAGCGCGATGAAGTCATTTTACCGTCAAAGCCGTCGAGTAATCTATTTATGAGCTTTCGTTGTCCTGCGCTTATATCGACATCTACAAGATTCTGCCAGAATCGGGCTTTAAACACAAGCCTTTCGCTCATCTTGTCGGCATCGGAAATTGCATCGAAAATTGTATCGAAAAACCAAATTAGCCAGCCCGTTATATCGAGACTGGCTTTTTGCGTGTGCTCAATTATGTCGTAGTAATTTCGCCTGTTTAGCTCTATTTGCTTCGACATACTGTAAAAGCGCAGCTGCGACTTTTCGCACCTTGCAAGCATATACTCCGTAATTGCGCGTGTTATGCGCCCGTTGCCGTCTTCAAACGGGTGCAAGCTTACAAACCACAGGTGCGCGATTGCCGCCGCGGTTAAGTCGGGCTTTACCGAATATGTCCAGCGCAGAAATTTTGCGACTTCGTCGGGAATTACTTCCGCTTTCGGAGCTTCGTAGTGAATTGCCTTGCGGCTGCCGCGCTCCGAAACAACCTGCATTCGCCCGAATTTATCCGAGCGGAATTTGCCGACTTCTATTTCGGACATACCGCTCCAACCGGTCGGAAACAACGCCGCGTGCCACGAAAAAAGCCGTTCCTGCGTAAGTGGTCGGTCGTAGTTGTCGATGGCGTCCATCATCATGCGCACTACTCCATCTACGTAGCGGCTTGGTTCGGTAGAAGATTTGTAGCTTATGTTGAGCCTGCGCGCAACCGATGAGCGAACCTGTTCGAGATTGAGACTCGCGCCCTCGATTTCGGAAGATTTTATGATTTCGTCGGAAACGCTGCTTAATACCTGTTCGTTTTTCACGTCGAAACCAAGCGCGCCCATTTTGCCAAGCAACTTGCCCTGCGCAAATACAGCCCGCGAAAGCGCAGACTGAATATCCGCCGCATTCCAAATAAACTTAGGCCAACCTTTGCACTCGTAAATATACATACCCAACACTTCCTTTGTCGACGCCATCAAAACACACTTTGCGGAGAAAAACAAGCATTATCTCCGCAAAACACGCGGAGATAATAAAAGTGTAACGTAATGTTAGAAAATATAGAAAGGCAACTTATATAGCCCGTTATGCCATTTATCTATGGTTGCCGCTTTTTCTCCATTATGAATTTTCTCATCGCTATAATTGAATCTTTCAATTCAGATTCTGTGTATCTTTTATTCTCTTTGTTTTCAGGATGATGTATCTGGTGCCTTATATATTCCGATTTAGAGACATTCCATTTTTTATTTTCACCTCTTATGTATTCTATTTTTTCTTGAGTATCTTCATATTCTTTAAGCAAGTTCATTTCATCTAAGTGGGAATAGAGCTCGTCATGATATTCTGGCGAAACTTCTTCAAATGCGGAAAAGGCAATTTCATTTAATGAAACATACGGTAATTGACCTAATTCTACGCCAGTTATGCTGCGTTGATTTCCATCGTCTTTTATTAATCTTATATTTTCAAAGTCCAATTCTTTTACAATATTTGAGCTATGTGTAGTTATTAAAATCTGGGTGTTAGGCATTTGGCTTAATTCCAATAGGGCTTTTATCAAAATCTTCTGATGATTCGTATGTTGTGACGTCTCTGGTTCTTCTATTGCATACACAATGTTGGCTTTGTCGGATTCTTCTCGTCTTCTTTCTGCCTCAGCTCTAAAAAAATTCAATAGAATTAATCTTTTTACTCCGCTACCCCTTTTATTTATAGGAATATCGTTATCACTTGTAATTGAGACCCCTTTAAAGACTTCGGGCCACTTTAACATTTCAACAGAAGGAATCCTTGGGGATAAGCTGTTTGCTATGTTAGGATTCATTTCTTTAATCTTTTCAAGTGTTCGAGTCGAAACATCTTTCAGTTTTTCATATACTTCAGAAGCAATGGAATCTAATTGTTGCTTTAAGTTAGGTGTATTTAGTATTTGTTTTACCGCTTCTTTTAACGGATCTTGGACTTCACTATCTCCGTCGCTGTTTTTTCTGTCTGATTGAAACAACGAATAGAAGGGCATGTATTTATTAATTTGTTCCCAAATTGATTTTACATCTCCTTTTGATACATCAATCATTGAATCGGCTATATTTAGGTCGTTGGAGAAATGATCCCATATAGCCTTTCTAATAGTTGCATTTTTCGTTTTGTCAGCGCACTCTATTTCGTGTTTTTCTAATATATTCTTAAGGTCTTTATTTGTTTTTGCATGCAAATCATTACATTCTAAATTTTGAGGATGCATTGCTCTTATATAGACTTTTGCTTTTCCCCCATTGGGGTAAATTTTTACGATTTCTAAATCGCCTTCGTCATTAAGTAAATATTCGTCTCTTAATGTTGTTTTATTTGTCGAATCTATAATAATCGAGTCTGGCAAGTCCGTAAAAACAATTGAAATTTCGATATTACTTTCTCCGTCATCTCTTGCCCCTATATTTAAATCATCCGATTCGATTTTGATAATACCCTTTCCGTCGTTAAAGAATATATCTAAGGCTTCTAACACAGTAGATTTGCCTGAATCGTTTTTGCCGACGAAAGCTGTTAGTTCTTTAACGTTTATGGAAGTAGAATTTCGATATCCTCTAAAATTCTTTATTTTTATGGTTTTTATCTTCATGTTTTGTAAGGTTGTTATGAATTTTTCTCCTTCCATATAATTCAAAAGGATAAAATAGTGCAACTTAAAAATATCATAGCACTGTCTTATATTCAGTACACAAGCCCAAAAAAGCGTGAGATTTAATTTTTCTTTGTAAATTAAGTTTTGAACCTTGCATTTTTACAAAATCATAGAAGAATGAATAAAAAATTTCAACCAACCGATAGAGGGCAAGATGTCTAAAGCAAACATATTATCCAACAAGGAAAAAAGCATACATGGATACGAAAACCAAGAAAGCTTAACAGGGATACTTTCTTCGCTTTTAGGGCAAGGATACATTTCCGACTTTCAACAGAAATTCAGGATAGGACATCCTACGGCATCAAATACCGCTCAATTCTACGCTCCATTCATGATTCAATTTATGGATAGGTCCAGATGGGTGATATTTTCAACCACATCGATGCGGACAGATCGAATAAAAGGACAACAGTGGGATGCCTACAATCTGAAATCTTTGGATACGACCGTCACAAAAGCTATACTTGCCTATTCTCCCGAGAGCGACGATGTAGAAAATTTCAAAAGACAAGATGATAAGTATACAACAGGCAAGGAAATTAGTGCCATTGATAGAATTATCGATTTCGATGAATTGGTAAAAGAAATCAAGGAAGAAGCATTAGTTTCTCTTGAAGATGAGGTAGATATTACATCAAGCACACCAAATGCGAAAGTTGGTAAGATTTGGGATAAAAAAGGAAAGAGCTTTGAAAGATATATAGCCGAAATATTGCAGGACAGACAGTTTTTTGCATTTTGGAAAAAAGGAAAGTTTCCCGCCAAAAACAAGGAGTTTATGCATTTTAAGAAGTTGGTAGATGCTTTTGATTTAGATGCTGCCAATGTCATAAAAATTGAAACGACTGCTGACAAAAAAGAAATTGGATATTTGCCTTCAGGAGGTTCGCCAAAAACTGACGTTATAGCCGATATTACTCTTTCGGATGGGAAAACGCTTCAACTTACAATCAGCTGTAAACGTTCAAAATGCGACACTGTAAGTATACATCAATACACAGCAGATACATTTGCTGATGTTTTGGCTCCAAACAATGCAAAGTTACGAAAACTGCTTAACGATTTTCAGTATTTTGGGAATGTAAAAGATTTACCGCCAGAAACTGAAAAAGACCTAAAAAACGAACTAAATCCATTGTTGCGCAATCTTTCAATGTGGGTAGTGGGAGGATTTGGGGCTGAAGTCAATAATAAATCCCAATTCGCAAAATATATTGTATCATACCAGACGACCAAAGATTGCTTCTCTGCGCATAAAGTAGAAGATTATTGTAACTTAATCTCTACCAAAAAAGGAACATTCGGAACGCCTTTTAACTGGACATACGCGTCGAAGCAACGCGGGAAATCTATACAGTTAAAAGCTCCCGTTCTCTAACGAGTCAGGATCGACATCATTTTTTTCGCAATTTCGGCTACAACGGGGATTGCTACCGAATTTCCGAATTGGTGATACATTTGCGTCCGAGAAACAGGGATTTTAAAATCCATAGGAAACCCCATTATTGCCTTACACTCTTTTTCCGTCAACAGTCTTAATCCTGTTTTCCCGCCTCTAACAAATGTTCCTGTTATACGTTGGATTTTGTGGTATGAAGCACAGAGGGTTTTTACTGGAAAATTTGAGTTTTCATCGACGATTTCAGGATGCCCATCGTCTTTTTTAAAAATATAACTTTCTTGTAATCTCTTGGATATGGAAGGACCTTCGGCATCCTTTTCTATAAAAGGTCCTATACCTACAATTTTCCCTCGCCCTTTTGGGAATACAAAATTTGTTTTTAATGATTTTTTAAATCCTACAAAATAAAGACGTTTTCTCACTTGAGGAAGTCCAAAGTCAGCACTGTTTAAAACGGAAGTCTTTACATCATACCCCAAATCATCCAATGTTTCCATGATGATTGAAAACGTTCTCCCATTGTCATGGGTTAAAAGTCCCGGCACATTTTCCAACAAAAATGAAGTTGGAAATTTAACCCTCAAAATTTCAGCTATGTGGAAGAATAAGGTACCTTGCGTTTTATGATTAAAGCCCTCTCTTTTCCCTATCATACTAAACGGTTGACAGGGAAATCCTCCTGTCAAAATATCGAAATCAGGAATGGAATCAGGCGCAATTTTTGTTATATCACCGAAAGGTTTCTCATGAAAATTTGCTTCGTATGTTTTTTTTGCATTCTCATCCCACTCCGATGAAAAAACACAATTGGCTCCATTCTGTTCAAATGCTAATCTTATCCCACCTATACCTGCGAATAAATCTATAAATTTAAACATATCGGTATTCTTATGGCGGTATTTTAAAACTTTTTCGGGAACATCTGGCTTGAATTCAACAATGTCAGAAATATCGCACTCCAAAACTTCGCATATTTTTCGAAGAACCCCCATTGAAACATCCTCGTTATGCCCCAATTTTGCAATAGAACGAGAACTAATGCGTGTCATCTTTTGAAGAGAGGTTTTATTTATATCTTTCCCCTCCAACAGGCAAAAAAGCTTATCGTATGATGTTTGCATAGTAACTCCTTTATTTGACACATACTGCATATATTGTTAAAAAAGTCAAAACATTATCTTTAACAAAGTAAAGATTTTTCCGTATGAGACTTTTGTTTAAATCAGAATCTTCAGAACGGCGCAGAGGATGGCGAGGAGGATACCCACTTGCCAGACGGCGATTTTCTTGAAGGTCTCGATTTCGGTTTTTAGTTCGATTAATTCCGCTTTCAGTCCCTTATGTCCGTTGCCGTAGACTGTGTGTTCGAGTGTTTCCAAGCGTTTTACGATGTGCTCGATTTCCTTTTCAAAGACTTCGTTCATTTGCCGAGTGTAAACGCCTTTCTCGTTATGCCCGCTCCTATGTATGCGGAAATTAAATTTGCCATAAGTTCCTTCCAGACATCAGCCAAGTAGAAGCCGTTTATGTAGGCGACGGCGAACGTTTCCTTTTCCGGAAAAAGTCCCCAGAGCCAGCCTCCCGATTGTTTGACGGTTTCGACGGCTATCGGAATGTCCCCGAAAAATGCGAAGATAAACGGGCATACCGCCAGCACGAAGAACGCCATAAAAAGCATAATTCGCCTAACTACAACGCCCTTGTCGCCGCTTCTTGCAAACGCCGAATCGTGAACCGCCGAGTCCGAAGACTGTTGCTTTTGCAAAGTTTCCAGAACCGCCGTAAACTTTTGGTTGTTCAATGCGGAAAGCTGCCCGAGTATCGTGACAACCATTGTCGCAATCGCGCCCAGAACTCCGCTGTCCCATAATGATGATATTGCTTCCATTTCTACTCCATTCCTTGCGCCTTGCGGCGTTTGAGCTCTTCGGATTTCCAAGATTTCAGGACATCGGCTTCCAATGCGGAATCGTTGGCGGGAAGCCCATCGATGTTCTTCGGAAGTGA